>CAYTRV010000042.1:4861-15748 GCA_964440285.1 uncultured Bifidobacteriaceae bacterium | reverse complement strand
ACGCGATGGGCGGGCAGATACCCCCAATCGGTGTACTCCTGGACCATCCCGAGGCTGTTGAACACTGCTCCGAGGCGCGCCATGGAGGCGGGCATCCGCGCGATCCACTCCCGTGGGAGGCCGTTCGCGTCGCGGTTGTAGAAGAGGGGGATGACCTCCTGTTCGAGGAGGTTGAAGAGGGCGTCGCACTCGATCGCGTCCTGCTCCTCCGTGTCGTCGTAGTGCTCACCGCTCCCGATCGACCAGCCGAGTTCAGGTGAATAGCCCTCCGCCCACCACCCGTCCGGGACGGAGACGTTGAGCACGCCGTTGACCACGGCCTTCATCCCGCTGGTGCCCGACGCCTCGAGGGGACGGCGCGGTGCGTTGAGCCACACGTCGCACCCGGAGACCAGGAGGCGCGAGATGCCCATGTCGTAGTCCTCGATGAACGCCATGCGCTGACGCACTCTCGGATCCTGCGCGAAGCGCACGATCGCCTGGATGAGCTCCTTGCCGGGGGCGTCGGCCGGATGCGCCTTGCCGGAGAAGACGAACTGCACGGGGCGGTCGGCATCGGTGAGCAACCGCGCGAGCCGCTCCGCCTGGCGGAAGAGGAGCGTCGCACGTTTGTACGTCGCGAAGCGCCGGGCGAAGCCGATCGTGAGGATGTCCGGGCGCAGGGTCTCGTCGGCATCGCGCAATGCGGCCCGTCCGGCACCGCGCCGCTGCATCTGGGCGCGAACCCGCTCGCGGGCGAGGATCACCAGCCGTTCGCGGCGCCGTTCCTTGACCCGCCAGAGCTCTCCCGGCGGGACATTGTCGACCCGCTCCCAGACCGTCTGGTCATGCGGCTGCTCCACGAGGCGCTGACCAAGGTAGCGGTCGAGCAGTTGACCCATCTCGCGGCTGAGCCACGTGCGAGGGTGGATGCCGTTCGTGACGCTGGAAATCGGCACCTCGTCGACGCCGAGCCCGGGCCACAGCTCCTGCCACATCTCACGGGAGACCTCGCCGTGCAAACGGCTGACGCCGTTGGCGAACGCGGCGGTGCGAAGCGCGAGTGGCGTCATCCCGAACTGGGTCTCGTCCCCGCCGGGGACCTGTCCCATCTCGACGAACGTGGACCAATCCAGGCCGAGCTCCGTCGCGAGCGGCTCGAGGTACGGCCGCGTCAGCTCGACGTCGAAGACCTCGTTGCCCGCCGGCACGGGCGTGTGGGTCGTGAAGATGGTCGAGGCGGCCACCTGCTCGAGCGCCGCCTGGAAGGACAGGCCGGCATGCGTCATGAGCGACCGGATCCGCTCCAGCGCCAGGAAGGCGGAGTGCCCCTCGTTCATGTGGAACACCGTCGGGGTCACTCCGACCGCGGCGAGCGCGCGCAGGCCGCCGACCCCGAGGAGGAGCTCTTGGCGCAGCCGAAGCTCCCGATCGCCCCCGTAGAGCGAAGCCGTGATGGTGCGCAGCTCCGGCGGGTTCTCGTCGATGTTCGCGTCGAGGAGGTAGAGCGGCACCCGGCCGACCTGTGCGCGCCAGACCGCGGCCTGGACCGGCGCACCGGCCATTGCGACCTCCACGCGCAGCTGCTCCCCATCCGGCCCGAGCTGCCGGTGGACCGGCATGTTCGACCAGTCATTCGGCGGGTAGAGCTCCTGCTGCCACCCGTCGATGTTCAGCGCCTGGTGGAAGTAGCCGTTCTGGTAGAGCAAACCGACGGCGGCGAACGGCAGCCCGAGGTCCGACGCCGACTTGAGGTGGTCTCCGGCCAGGACACCGAGCCCCCCTGAGTAGATCGGCAGGGCGTGGTCGAGTCCGAACTCGAGCGACAGGTAGGCGACGGACATGTCGGCGACGCCCGGGTACGCCTCCTGGAACCAGCCGCCGCCGCGCTGATAGGCGCGGTAGCTCCAGTAGACCCGGCGGAGCTCGGCGAGGAACGTCTCGTCACGCGCCGCGGCGTCGAGCGTCGCCTGCGGCACCTTCGCGAGCGTCAGGACCGGGTTACGGCCCGCGGCCTCCCAGGCGTCGATGTCGAGCCGGGCGAACAGCTCGATGGCGTCGCGGTTCCATGAGTACCAGAGATCTCGTGCCAGCTCGTCGAGCGGGCCGAGCTCGTCGGGGAGATTGGGGTGGACTTCGAATCGGTGTGTGCGCATGTCCCGCCAGGCTACCCGAGCAGACGGGCGCTGCCCTGGCCCGCCGGCGCAGCGTCGGGCGATGTCCTCTGGACCGGTGCCGAGAACGCCACGGGGTGTGAATCGTCGCGGCGACCGGTGACGGTTCGAGTTAGGCGTCCTGCGTGGAGGCGCCCGCCCGCCGGCCGGGGGCGAGCAGCTCCTTCTCCTCGGCCTCCAGCTTGTAGCCGACCCCGTACCGGGTCTGGATGAAGGTGTGGCGCTCCGATCGACGGTCGATCTTCTCCCGCAGCCGCCGGACGAACACGTCGACGGTGCGGTCGCGGTGTGTCGCCGGCCGGCCCCAGACGCGCTGCAGGAGCTCGTCGCGGGTCAGTACCCGGCCGCGCTCGAGGGCGAGGGTGTAGAGGAGGCGGAACTCGGTGGGGGTGAGCTCCGCGCTCTCCTCGTTGATGAACGCCTGGACTTCGTCCGGGTCGATGCGCAGCTCCAGGATCTCGATCGGCTCGCCGCGCTGCACCTCGGACTCGCGGGTCCCGCGGCGCGCGGCTGCCTGGACGCGTGCGACCAGCTCCTTCATGGAGAAGGGCTTGACGAGGTAGTCGTCGGCGCCGATCTCGAGAGCGTGGACGCGGTCGTGCTCGGTGCCGCGGGCGCTGACGACGATGATGGGCGTCCCGATTCCTTCACGGCGCGCCGTCTCGATCAGCTTCCACCCGTCGATGCCGGGAAGCATGAGGTCGAGCACGCAGACGTCGGGCCGCTCGAACCGCAGCCGCGCCAGCCCGGTTTCGCCCTTCCCGACCCAGATGGCCTCGAATCCTGCCGCCTGAAGGTGGCGTGCCATGCCGTGCCCGATCAGCTCGTCGTCTTCAATGAGCAGCACTTTGGCCATGCGTTCACGATAATGACTGACCATCCACAGCGGGGCATCTCGGAAAGGTTGACATCTGGTGAACGCATGGTGAACGCAGACGATTCCGGGGCGGAGCGCTCGGCGGCGGTCCTCCGCGCGAGAGTCCTCGTGGAGGAGAGCCGCGAGGCGGTGGTCGTGCTCGACGCCTCCGACCGGGTCGTGCTGGCGAGCCGCCGCGCACGTGAGGCCTATCCTGATCTCGCCGAGGGGCAGCCGCTTCCCGTGTCGCTCAGCCGTGAGGAGCGCTCGGCGGTCGCGCTCGAGGTGCCGTTCGAGGTCGACGGGAGCCCCGAGCGGATCGTCTACCTGAGCCGGCCCGGCGACCTGCGGGCCTACGAGGAGCTCCGCGCCGGCTTCACCGCGGCCGTTTCGCACGAGCTCCGCACCCCGCTCGCCCGCCTGCTCGCCCTGTTCGAGTCGGCGGAGCTGCCCGATGCGGACCTTCCGCAGCTCGTCGAGCGGGCCCGCCAGGAGGTCGCGCAGATGGGCGAGCTCATCGACGACGTGCTGTTCCTGGGGGAGCTCGAGACCGGGCACGAGGTGGTCGGGCTCGGCGCCACACCGCTGATGCCGGTCGTCGATGAGGTCGCCGACGAGTACCGGGAGCGCGCCGAGCTCGCAGGGATCGAGCTCGCGGTGGCCGGCGACCCGCAGGCCAGGGTCGACGTGCGCCCCCGCATGCTGCGGGTCATCGTCCGGAACCTCATCGAGAACGCCCTTCGCTACGCCGGGCCGGACTGCAGCCTCAACCTCCCGGTCGACCTGCTCGACCGCCACGTCCGGCTGGCCGCAGTCGACACCGGCGTGGGGGTCGCGGAGGACGCGCTCCCGCGCCTCTTCGAGCGCTTCTACAGGGCGGACGCGGCGCGCGCGTCGCGCGGCACGGGCCTCGGCCTTGCGATCGTCAAGCACATCACGGTCTCCGCCGGAGGGTGGGTGGAGGCGGCGAGCGTTCCCGGGGAGGGGCTCGCCATCAACTGCATCTTCCCGCAAGCGTAGTCTCGCGCGGGTCGCCGGGAACTTCGCGATTGCGTACGATCCCGGCGACCGGCCGTCGTCGCGAGAGGATCTCATGCGGGCCACGCTTCAAGAGCGGCTTGACCTCGTCCAGGCGACCCTCCAGGAGGAGGGCAGCCTGGTGCTGCGGTCGCTGCGCGCCGGGCTGAACGCGATCGAGCAGGGCGACGCGGAGCTGGCCGACGAGGTCATCGCCTTCGACGACGAGATCGACGACCGCTACAGCCGCGTGGAGCAGCTCAACGAGGAGTTGCTCGCGCTGCAGGCGCCGACGGCGAGCGACCTGCGGCTCGTGCTCGCGATGTCGAGAGTTAACCTCCACCTTGAGCGCATGGGCGACTACTGCGTCACGATCGCGAAGATGACGAAGCTCTCGTCGGGACTGCCGGGCGATCTGCGGATGGTGGAGTGGCTGGAGGACATGGGGACCCGCGCGGAAGAGATGATCCGCGTTGCGCTCGACGCCTTCGCGAACCGCGATGTCACCGCCGCGGAATCGCTGATGTCGCTCGACGAGATGATCGACCGGGCGAACCGCCGTGCCGTCGACGAGGTGTGCCGCATCGCCGCGGACGAGAGCTCGCGCGAGTGGGGGGTGCGGATGCTCCTCGTGTCCCGATGCCTCGAGCGCATCGGCGACCACGCCGTCGACATCGGCGAGCAGACCGCGTACCTCGTGACCGGCGAGTTCCGCGAGTTCACCGACGCGTCGCACCCGACCGGCTGAGGCCAATCGCGCAGCGTGGTGCGGCGGCCGCTGAGCGCCGAGCGGCCTTCGTCGCGGCACGAGAGTCGACCGCGATCCTGTAATCGCCGCCAGCGGCGGCCCGCGGGACCGATGAGGGCCCGGGGAACCGTTCAGTCCCGGGCGATTCAGCGTTCGCGCGCCGCCCCACGGGGGACCGGGAGGACCTCTGTTGCCGCTTCATCAAGCGCCCGGGATCGGGGGTGCCTCTGTTGCCGCTTCAGGTCACTCGACCACCAGTCCGTGGCGCATCGTGTTCTCACTTACGACCTGGGGTTCGACGAACTGCAGGATGTAATCCGGGCCGCCGACCTTCGCGCCAATGCCGGAGCGGCGGTTCCCGCCGAACGGCTGCCGGGCGACGATGGCGCCGGTGATCGCCCGGTTGATGTAGAGGTTCCCAACCGGGGACCGGGCGACGACGGTGTCGATCACCCGCGGGTTGCGGGAGAAGACCCCGCCGGTCAGGGCGTACCGCGACGCGTCCACGACGTCGAGGGCAGCGTCGATGCTCGGGACCGGCTCCAGCGTCAGCAGGGGCCCGAAGATCTCCTCCTCGCTCACCGCCGAGCCGCGAGGGAGGTCCGTGACGATCGTCGGGGGACAGAACCACCCGTCGGCGGGGATATCAGGCTGCTGCGCGCCGATGCGCCCCTCCCGCGCGCCCGTCGCGATCGCGGCAAGGACCCGCTCCTGGGACTCCCGCTCGATGACCGGGGACACGTCGGTGGTGAAGTCCTCCGCCTGGCCGACGCGCAACGACTCGACCGCGCCGCGCAACCGGCCCAGGAGCGTCTCGGCGATCGCCTCGTGTGCCAGCACCCGGGCCGCGGCCGAGCACTTCTGCCCGGCGAACGCGAACGCGGAGCGAAGCACGTCCGGCACGACCTGGTCGAGGTCGGCGTCCGAGTCGACGATGATCGCGTTCTTGCCACCCATCTCCGCGACCACCCGCTTGACGTGACGCTGTCCATCCGGCGTCTCAGCCGCCGCGCGGATGATCGACAGGCCGACCGCCTCCGACCCGGTGAACGCGATGGTATGGACACCCGGATGGGCCACCAGCGCCGCGCCGGTCTCGCCGTACCCCGGCAGGAGCTGGATGACGTCCGGCGGCACCCCGGCGTGGCGGAGTGCCTGCACGAGCCGGTACCCGGAGGCCGGCGCCTGCTCGGCGGGCTTCAGGATGACCGCGTTGCCGGTGGCCAGGCCCGTCGCGACCAGCCCGGCGGGGATCGCGAGCGGGAAGTTCCACGGGCCGATCGCCGCGACGACGCCACGGGGGCGATAGCGCATCGTGTTGCGCTCACCAGGGAGCTGCAGGAGCTCCCTTCCGCCGGCCAGTACAAGCGCCTGCCCGGCGGCGTACTCGATGTGGTCGATCGCCTCGCAGACGTCGGCGTCGGCCTCCGCCCATGGCTTTCCGCACTCGCGCACCTGGAGCGCGGCAAGCCCAAAGCGGTCCGTACGAAGGATCTGCGCAGCGCGGCGCAGCGCGTCGGCTCGCTCCTCGGGGCTCCTTCGGGCCCACGGCCGCTGAGCGGTCTTGGCGCGCTCGACCGCAGTGGCGACATCCGTCGCTGACGCGACCCCGGCCAAGGCGACCAACCGGTCCGGAGCGCCGGGGTCGGTGGACTCGATGCCGGTGTGGGTGCCCTCGCCGTCGCCGACCAGCACGGGGACACGCAATGGCAGCGACTCGTCGACGGCGCGCAAGGCGTCGACGAGAGCCGAGCGGTTCGGGGCGCGACGAAGCTCCAGGATCGGCTCGTTCTGGAACGCGCTCACGGGGCCGCGAGCAACTGCTCGATCGGGACGCCACGCCCGTGGGCCGACAGGAACGAGGTACTGGCAGTGTTCTCGAGGAGCCGCCGCACGAGGTACGCCATGCCCATCACCAGGTCGCCGACGGGGCAGTAGACGCGCGTGCGGATCCGGTGGGAGGCGAGCGCGTCGCGCAGGTCGTCACCGAGCCCCTGCAGCACCTGCACCTCGATGTCGCGGTCGTCGCCGCGCCCGAAGAGGCGGTTATAGGCGATCGCGTGCGAGACCGAGCGCAGGTTGTGAGAGGCGATCGCCAGACGCACGAGCGGCTGCGCGTCGATGAGCGTCCGGGTGAGCACCTCGAAGTTGCGGTCGCTCTCGGCCTTCTCGGTGAACACCGGCGGGCTCCAGCCGCGCTGGCGCGCCTCGGCCACCTCATGATCCCAGTAAGCGCCCTTCACGAGCCGGACGGTGAGGGGCACGTGCCGAGAGTTCGCCCGGGTCCACTCCAGCACCCGATCCAAGATGGCAGGCGACTCGCGCAGGTAGGCCTGCATCACGACTCCTGCGGACGGCGCGGCACGGAACTCGGGGTCGCCGAGCAGGTCGAGCACCAGGTGCAGTGTCGTCTCGAGCGTGTCGACCGACTCCATGTCGATGTGCAGGTGCACGCCCGCGTCGCGGGCGCGGCGCAGGAGGGGCACCAGGCGTCGCGCGGCGTCATCGGCGCCGAGCTCGGGCGCGGCGGGGCGGATGAGGGGCGTGAGCGCCGAGATCTTCACCGAGACGTTCGCCCGTGCAATCGGGCCGGTCGAGTCGCGTTCAAGCACCGGCCGGTCCGGCCACGCTCCAACAGCGCCCGCGAGCGTGTCGATTGCGTCGGCGCAGCGGGCCGCGTAGCGGTCGGCCTCGTCCTGGGTGACGGTCGCCTCACCGAGCAGATCGAGCGATGCGCCGACGCCATCGCGCCACAGCCGCTCCAAGTGGCGAAGCGCCGCACGGGGCGACTCGCCCACGATGAACCGCTGAGCGAGGTGACGCACGCCAGCGGCGGCGACGCTGCCCACAAGGCGCTCCCCGACCCGGACTCGTCCCAGCGCCTCGGGGGCCTTCAGGAGCGCCGGCGGGTCCTCGACCTCCTCGAGCAGCGCGGTGAGGTGCTCGGTCAGCTCCTCGGGGGTGCGCAACGCGGGTATCGCATCGACGAACCGAAACAGGGCGGCCTGCACGTCGGGGCGGTCGCCGACCATCTGCATGAGCCGCTGGTCGACCGTGCGCGCCGGATGGCGGATCGCAGGGGGGTATGCGGCGGAGAGCGATCGCCCGATCTCGTGGATGGATGCCTCGAGACCCTGCACCGCGCCAGCATACGCCCGCGTAACAAAGGTGTACGGCCGGGGAACCGTTCCCAAGACATCGCATCGCGATGCGACCTATCCTGTGCGCGGACCCCGTTGGAGGAGCCACAATGTCGTCGCTGTTCAGCCGCCGAAGAAGCCGCATCCCGTCACCCGAGGACTCGCTTCCGGGCCGCGCCGAGCGTATGCCGGTGCCGGCGCGCCACCTTGTGCTCGACACCCCGCTCGAGCCGCCGTTCCCGGCCGGGATCGAGACCGCGGTGTTCGGCCTCGGGTGCTTCTGGGGGGCGGAGCGCCTGTTCTGGCAGGCGCCGGGCGTGTACACGACCGCGGTCGGGTACGCGGGCGGGGCGACACCCAACCCCACCTACGAAGAGGTCTGCAGCGGGCGTACCGGCCATACCGAGGCGGTGCTCGTCGCCTACGACCCGGCACAGACGAGCTACGAGGAGCTCCTGCGAATCTTCTGGGAGGGGCACGACCCCACGCAAGGGATGCGGCAGGGCAACGACATGGGCACCCAGTACCGCTCCGCGATCTACACCACCTCGGATGCCCAGCGCGACGCGGCCGAGCGCACCGCGGCGATGTTCGGTGAGCGGCTCGGAGCGGCAGGCCACGGCGGGATCACGAGCGAGATCGCGCCCGCCGGGCCGTTCTACTACGCCGAGGACTACCACCAGCAGTACCTCGCCCGGAACCCCAATGGCTACTGCGGCCTCGGCGGGACCGGCGTGACCTGCCCGGTCGGACTGACGACGGCTGACTGACCGGCCACCCTGTCAGGCCACGGCCGTCCGCCCGCGCCTGCCGGGCCAGGTCTCACGGGCGACGGACACGAGGTTGCGGACGAGCGGCGACGGGTGGTCGCGCCGCCACGCGAGCGCAAGCGCGATCCGCACCCCCTTGCCCTGAACCGGCAAGTAGGCGACGCCCTCGCTTCGCACCAGCTCCATCGACGCCGGGACGAGGGACACGCCGAGCCCCGCCGCGACGAGGCTCACGATCGTCGGCATCTCCCCGGCCTCCTGCACGACGTTCGGGCTGAACCCCGCTTCATGGCACGCGGCGATGACCTCATCATGGAACGGCGGGTTGAGCCGCCGTCCCCACATCACGAACGGCTCGTCGGCGAGCGCCACGAGAGGCAGCCGCCGCTTGGTGGCGAGCGGATGGAAGTCGGGAAGAGCGATCACGATCGGTTCCTCCACGAGACGGAGCGTGGCGACCTCGTGCGACTCGACTGGGAGTCGAACGAGACCGGCGTCGAGGCCGCCGCGCTTGATCGCGGCGATCTGCTCAGTCGTCGACAGCTCAGCCGGGACCACCGATGCCTCCGGGTAGCGCTCCCGGAAGCGGCGCAGGAGCGTCGGCAGGAGCTCGTAAGCGGCCGATCCGACGAAGCCCATCTGGATCGTGCCCGTCGTGCCTGTCGCGCTCCGACGCACGGTCTGCTCGACGCGGGCGGCGTGGGAGAGCAGGTCGCGGGCCGCGGGCAGGAGGGCCGCGCCGCCGCCGGTCAGTTCCACGCTCCGGCGAGTGCGGCGGAACAACTCCACGCCGAGCCGGGTCTCAAGCCGCCGGATCTGCTGGCTGAGCGGGGGCTGTGCGATGCCGAGACGCGCGGCCGCCCGCCCGAAGTGGAGTTCCTCGGCGACGGCGATGAAGTAGCGGAGGTGTCGCAGCTCAAATGGTTCTGATATCACTGTAGTCTCACTGTAGCGCGTACCGCGGTATTGGACATATGAAACGGATCGGCCTACCGTACGTGACGTGACAGCACAAGCGCCATCTGCGCGGGGGCTGGGCTCAATGGGTGGATTCCTCATCGGCGCGAGCGCCATGTTCGCGACGATGTACTCCACACAGGGCATCCTCCCGGAGCTCGGACGGGCCTTCTCCGTGACGCCGAGCCGGGCCGGGCTCACCATCTCCGTGCTTGTGCTCGCGGTCGTCGCGGGTTCGTGGATCTGGGGGCCGCTGTCCGATCGCGTCGGCCGGCGCTCCTGTCTCATTGCGGCCAGCGGGTTGCTGGTTCCGGCATCCGTCGCCGTCGCGCTCGCGCCGTCGTTCGAGGTGCTCCTCGCCGTGCGGGCCGTTCAAGGGTTGGTGCTGCCGGGGCTCCTCGTGGTTGGGCTGCCGTATGTGTCGGAGGTGTTCATTCCGGCGTTCGGCGCACGGGCGATGGGGTGGTACATGGGTTCCCTGATCGCCGGTGGACTCGTCGGTCGCCTCGGGGTCGCGCTGCTCGCGTCGGTCACCGGGTGGCGGGTTGCCCTCGGCGTGCTCGCGGTGTTCCCGCTGGCAGCCGTGGTCGTGATGGTCCGGGGGCTGCCGTCGGCGCCGCCGGTAGGGCGCGCCGCGCGTGAGGGGGCGATCGCCAACCGGCGCGTCATCGCCGCCGCGATGACGGGTCCGAGTCTCTTCTTCGTCTTCGTCGGCGTGTTCTCGTACATCGGGTTCCGGCTCGAAGCCGAGCCGTTCAACCTGTCGCCGACCGCCGCGTCGCTCGTGTTCGGGCTGTGGATCGTCGGCGCCGTCGCACCGGTGGCCGGTCGCTTCGCTGAGCGGGTCGGTTGGGCGCAGGTCGCGATGATCGGAGTGTTCGCGGCGAGCGCGGGCGTGGCGCTCAGCGTTCCGGATTGGCTGCCGGCCACCGTCACCGGCCTGGCGCTGGTCACCGTCGGGATGTTCACGGTGGTGACGGCCGCGCCGATCGGCGTGGGTGGCGCACAGGGCGTTCGGCCGGGTTCGGCCAGCGCTCTCTACTACAGCATCTACTACACGTCGGGTGCGGTCGGGGCGTTCCTCCCGGGGCTCGCCTGGCAGTCGTCCGGGTGGGCAGGGGTCTCGGTGGTCGTCGGGGTTGCCCTCGCCGTCGCCGCGGTCGGCGCGTGGCTCGGGATGATCGAGCGTCGCCGTTCACCGGTCGCGATCGGCCGGCTCAGCGTCGGCTAGGTGGTTGCTCCGCCA
>CAYTRV010000042.1:0-4851 GCA_964440285.1 uncultured Bifidobacteriaceae bacterium | reverse complement strand
AAGCCAGGCCACTGCACGGACACATGACAGGAGTCGACCCGGCCGGGTCGAACATCACGGAACCGCGTGGAAGTATCGAGGGCGGCGTGATGACGGCCGATGCCTGAAACGGATGAGCGCAGTCGGCGAAGGTGACGGGAGAGGATCGAAGTGACGAGGCACCTGTTTGACATCAAAGAACGTGCGACCCATTCGCTTGTCGCCGACCAACTGCGGACCCTGGCCGACCAGATCGCGGCCGGGTCACTGGACATGGCCTACGACGAGTGGCATGCGCCGACGATGATCGTTGACCCGATCGACGTCGTGATCGACCTCGTCCAGAAGAAGCACGAGGTGGAGCTCACCATCCAGATGCGGTGGCCGGTCGAGGGCGCCGGGTAGCGAACCCGTCCCGCTTGGACCCGATCCTGTGCCGGGACGGCGTCCTGATCTCCCGGGTTCCGCCACGCCGCGCGTACGCGCTCAGGACCGACGGGACGCTCCGGCGCCTCGACGAGCCGCGGCGGATGCGGTGCCGGCGAGCGCGTCGGCCAGCTGTCGGAGGTCGTCGACGACGACATCCCACCGGCCGGTGGGCTCGAGGTCCGTGGTCTGGTGGGGGCCGTGCTCCGTCGGTCGTGTGACGAACGCTGTGCGGAAGCCGGTGGCCGCAGCCGCGGCGAGGTCGCCGTTGTGGGCGGCGACGAGCATCACCCGCTCGGGTGGCAGGTTGAGCAGGGCCGCGTTTCGCACGTACGCGTCGGGGAGTGGTTTGTACGCGCGGGCGGTCTCGGCGCAGAGGATCACGTCCCAAGGCAAACCCCCGTGCCGGGCGAGGCGAGTGAGGAGGCCCACGTTGCCGTTGGAGAGGGTCCCGACGATGAACTGTCCCTTGAGCCGGGTGAGTCCGGCGACGGCGTCGGGCCACGGGTCGAGCCGGTGCCACGCGCGGGTGAGGTGGTCGAGATCAGCGTCGCTGAGCCCGGTCACCCCGTGCCGCTGGAGGACCCGCTCGAGGCTCTCACGGTGGAGCACGTCGAGGGTCGTCCACTCGCGTCGACCGGACCGCACCTTCTCCATCGCGGGCTGGTACTCGCCGCGCCACTCGTCCGCGACGCGCGCCCAGTCGGCCTGGATGCTCCGCTCACCGCCGAACGCCGTGAGCTCCCGGATGACGCTGCTGCGCCAGTCGACGACGGTGCCGAACACGTCGAACAGCAGGGCTTCGATCCCGGGTGTGCTCACAGGGGCAAGGCTGCCACATCGGCCTTGAGGCGTCGGCCGGCAGATAGCCTCACACGTCGATGAACAACCACGCCAAGGGGTTCGACCCGGGGCTCGGTCGGGTGTTCAACTTCGACGCGGCGGACCTCGACGCGAACCGCGCTGGGCGGCTCTCGGAACAGCAGGAGCTGATTCTCCGCAACACGGTACGGGTGCAGGTGCGCCACGCGTCGCGAGCCCGCGTGATGGTCGCGATCGCCTTCGTGGTCGCGATCGTCGGCATCGCGATCGGAATCGCGGTGACGCCCCGAGGCGGCGCGACCGCGGCGATGGTCGCGGCACTGATCCTCCTCTGGGTCGGTGCGATCGTCATCTGGGGTGTCCGGAAGGGTCGCCGTCACACCGAGGCGGTGACGAACGCGCGGGTCCACCTCGCGGAGGGCGAGGTCCGGGTCGAGCCGGCGTACTCCGGGGAGCACTACTGGGCCCACATCGGGCAGGTGCGATTCGGGATCGACACCGACCAGTGGGATGAGCTCGACGACGACGCGCGCTAAAGGCTGCACTACTTCCCGATCGACGGCGACGCCGCGCTCCTGTCACTGGAGCGCGTGTTGGAACACGGAAACCCGCTCTCCCGGCGCCGTGTCGTTGGGAGTCCGGGTGACCCGCTCGTCCTTGCCTGGACCGTGGAACGACCGGAAACAAGGGGCGGAATGACCCACACGCACCCCCTGGGCTGGTGATTCCCGCGATCGCCGCTACCCTTGCTGGAGGCGGGGTCAGGGCAAAACTGGTTTCGCCGCACCACGATGCCCCGTTGATTCCCCAGCATTCCCCGCCACGTGCGTCCGGCGCGCGTGCGACGTCCTGGTCCACGCCGATCCGCGCCTGGGCGGGCCCAGCTCGCCGCCGGCCGCTTTCGGGTCGGCTCGCCGCAGCATTGCGACGCGCTCGCCGGCCGGTCGGCGTGCTCGGCACGATCGCGGTCACGCTCGTGGCGCTGTGGATCGCGGCGCGCGGCGTCGACCCGTCCAGTCTCGCAGACACGTTCCGCGGCGTCCGCTGGGAGTGGGTCGCGGCGGGCGCCGCTGCGAACGCCGTCCAGGTCCTCATGTTCGGCTTCGCCTGGCGCACCGGACTGGTCGAGGGCGGTGTCGGCAGCGTGCCGCTCCGTCACGTCATCTCCGCGACCTGGATCGGGAAGGCTGGCAATGCCCTGCTGCCGGCACGGCTGGGGGAGGTCGCGCGGGTCATGGTCATACGGCGCCACGTCTGCCGGGAGCGCGGCACGATCGCCCGGGTCGCCGGGACCCTGGTCGCGCAGCGGGTGCTGAGCAGCCTCGCGACCTTCATCGTCGTCGTGCTCGTCGCCACCTCCATGCCGCTGCCTGTCCCGGTGCCGGCGCTCCGTTGGCTCGCCGTCGGCGCCGTGCTGGCCCTGGTGGTCACGATGATCGTCGCCAGCCGTTACCGTCTCGGCGCCCGGGCTCGTCGGAAGGTGCCGCGGAGGCTGCAGGGGGTGCTCGGGTCAGTCATCGACGGCGCCGGCATCCTGCGCGAGCGCGGCCCGGCCGCCCGTTCGCTCGGGATGCACGTAGTGGCCGTCGTTGCCCAGCTCACGACGTTGGGGTGTCTGCTCCACGCCTTCGGCGTGGCGGCGCCCGCGACGGCTCCGCTCGTCGTCCTGGCGATGGTGATGCTCGCGGGCGTTCTGCCGGCATCCCCGGGCGGGATCGGAGTCACCCAGGCCGCGATCGTCGTTCCGCTCGGAGCGACCTACCACGTCAGCGCCAACCTCGCGCTGGCGTTCGCGCTCGGCCTGCAGGCCACCATCGTCGTGGTGGCGGTGATCGGCGGCCTCGCCGGTCTCGCGCATCAGCGCCTCTCGCGGCCCCACATCGCGGGAACTCCCTGACCCCCCCACGGTCGGAGCCGACCTGGACTCATCGACCGCCACGCTCCACGCCCGCCGGAAGGGGGACGGCCTGCGGCAGGTCAGAGTGGACCGTCCGGTAACGTTGCCGGGCTCCCGAGCCCCCTGGGAATCAGCGCAGCGGGAGGTTCTCCTCCGAGTGAAACACCCGCCGGACGAGGACGCAGGGAGTGCCCATATTGGACATATGGGCACGACCGAGGACGACGCGGCCGCAGACCTGGGTCGACGGGGACGTTCGGAATCCGGCGGAGTGTTGCAGCCGCCAGAAACCGGTGAACGCTGCCGGACGGTGCGCTAGTGCGAGATCGGAGCTGCGATGGGGGCGAGCTCGTCCGACAGCCCGAGCAGGTAGTCGGACGAAACGTCGAGCACGCGCGCGATCGCCGCAACCGTCTCGCACCGGGGGAGCGTCCCAGTGCGTTCCCAGTTCTGCACGCTGTTCTTGCTCGTGTCCACCAGCCGGGCCAGCCCTTCCTGAGAAAGACCCCGTTCCCGGCGCGCCGCGCGTACTCGTCTCCCGAAGCTCGTCATCGCACAGAACCATAGTTGTTTTGACCACGGTTGTGTAGCCCAGATTTCGCAGCCGCGTTTATGCAGCCAAAGACTTTGGGTCTACAATCATGGTATGCGTCAACGGGACGCCAGACATCCGGTGATCGTCACCGACAGCCCGAACGGGGTGCCCATCGGCTACGCGTCGTGGGCCGACTGGCGTTTGGCTCGCCGGCACCCCGAATGGGTCTGGCTCCGCGAGCCGAGCACGCCGTGCCCGTTCTGCTGGGGCCAGCGCAAGATCTGGGAGCCCGGCCCGCTCGGGCTGCTGCCTTTGATCTGCGAGGCCTGTGCCGGAACGGGGCGTTCGGGCTGACCGGTTTGTCCCGGGCGACTCCGAACGGGCGATCTGCTGGGACAGGCGAGAGGAAACGGGAGAGGGGACTCGAACCCGCGACTGTCGGTGGAGATCGATCGCGGAGAACCCGTTCGCTGCCGTGAACCCCAGGATCAGCTGCGCCGCCTCGAGCGGGATGTCGAGCTGGGGGCAGTGGCCGATGCCTTCGAGCTCCACCCAGTCGGCGTGTGGCAGCCAGTCGTTGAGGAAGCGCGCCGCGGTCGACGGCCACGACAGGAGCTTGTCGTCCGTGCCCCACACGATCCGTACCGGACAGGTGATCCTCTCCGCTTCGAGGCTGTAGCCCTCGCGGATCGCGTACTCGATCAGAGGGACCGCGTCGTAACTCGCGGCGCCGAGTATCTGGTGGGCGAGCAACTCGGCTGGAATGTGCTCGAAGTGCGTGGCGATGAACTGCGCTGCGCTGCGCCGACCCTCCGTGGTTGCGACGATTGCCTCCGCGTGCGGCGCGGCCGCCTTCAGGTGGTCGTGCATCGTCGTGAAGAAGCCGAGCGTGTCTTCGGACGACTCATCGCTCTTGGCCCAGCCGCCGGCAGGGGCGAACGCCACGACAGATTCCGCCCGGCCGCGCGCGGCGAGCTAGAACGAGACGTAGCCGCCGAGCGAGTTGCCGACGATGTGCGCGGTCTTGAAGCCCGCGTCGTCCAAGGCGCGCTCGATCGCATCGGGGATGAGGGCGTCGCTGACCTCACCCTCGAGGGGCGGTCCGGACGCGTGTCCGGCGGCGTCGGGGCGAGTACCCTCGTGATGGCGCTCGAGTTCCGGCAGCACCAGCTGCCAGGTCCACCAGGTGTCG
>CAYTRV010000041.1:7700-15756 GCA_964440285.1 uncultured Bifidobacteriaceae bacterium | reverse complement strand
ACCTCAGCTTCGCGTTCTGGGCGCTTGTCACCGGCATGCGCGCGCCACGACCGGCGGTGGTGGTGGCCTCGTCACCGTCACTTCCCGCCGCCGCGAGCGCCGCGCTGGTCGCGCTCGTCAAGCGTGCGCCGCTCGTCCTGGAGGTGCGTGACCTGTGGCCGGACTCCGCGGTCGCCATGGGGTTGATCCGGCGCGGCGGCGGCCTCGACCGGGTCGCGAAGGCATTCGAGTGGTTTTGCTACCGCCGCGCCGTCCACGTCGTCGCGCTGACGGAGGGCATCCGCGACGGCGTCGTCGCTAAGGGCGTCCCGGCCGAGCGCGTCAGCGTCATCACCAACGGCGTCGACCAGACCGAACGCGCCGCCGCGCCGGCCCCCGCTCCGGTCCCCGACCATGCGTTCGTCGCGATGTACGTCGGCGCGCACGGTACCTACAGCTCCCTCGGCACCGTCCTCGACGCGGCTGACCTGCTCCGTGACGACGACTCGGTGCGGTTCGTACTTGTGGGCGGCGGCGACCGGAAGGCGGTGCTCCAGGCCGACGCCGATCGGCGCGGGCTCGCGAACGTCGCGTTCGTCGACCCGGTCCCCAAACGGGATGTGCCCGCCTGGCTGGCCCGGGCGGACGCGTGCCTGCTGCCGTACCAGGACCACGCGCTGTTCGCCGGTGCGCTCCCGAACAAGGCATTCGACTACATGGGCGCCGGCAAGCCGATCATCGCGGCGGTCCCTCCAGGTGAGCTGTCGCGCCTCGTGGAGCGCTCCGGCTGCGGTCTCGCGATCCCCCCGGAGGACCCCGGCGCGATGGCCGCCGCAGTCCGGAGCCTCGCCGCCGACCGTGCCCTGGCGGCCCGGTTGGGAGCCGCCGGGGCTGGGTTCGTGTGCACCCACTACGACCGGCGCGTCCTCGCCGAGCAGTTCGTCGGTGTCGTCGAGGGTTGTCACAGGTCGGCCGGCGTGGACCGTGACGCAGCAGGGGCGGTTCCACGCTAACGCGCGGCCCGGACAGCGCACCGTCTCACGTCTGGGGCGAGTGTCCCGCGTCGCGGGACACTAGGATGCCGGGTCGTGACCGGCTGCCCTCGCGACGACACGTGACCGCGCCACCCGCCGTCGGCGGGCGGGCGAAGCGCGCCCTCGATCTGGCGATCGCGCTGCCCGCCTGCGTCGTGCTGCTGCCCGTCATGATCGCGATCGGCATCTGGATCCGGTGGGACTCGGCCGGCCCGGCGATCTTCCGGCAGGAGCGCATCGGACTGCGCGGACGGCCGTTCCGCCTCCTCAAGTTCCGCACCATGGTCGTCGGCGCACAGCAGATGGGCCCCGGGCTCGCCGTCGACGCCGGCGACGCGCGCATCACGCGGGCAGGGCATGCCCTGCGGCGCCTGTCGCTCGACGAGCTCCCGCAGCTGTGGAACGTCGTGCGCGGCGACATGAGCATCGTCGGACCCCGACCGACCGTCGCGGCGCAGGTCGAGCGCTACACCGACGAGCAGCGGCGGCGGCTCGACGCCCGCCCCGGCATCACCGGGCTGGCGCAGGTTCGTGGGCGCGCCGCGATCCCATGGTCGGAGCGGATCGCGATCGACGTCGAGTACGTCGCCGGCTGGAGCATCCGCCGCGACCTGTGGATCCTGCTTCGCACCGCGGTCGTGGTCGCCCGTCGCGACGGGACCTACCGCGGGGACTCGGGCGGGTTCGACCTGCCCGCCCGCGACGAGGAGGGGACACCGTCGCCGAGGTGACCGTACTGCTGACGTGCGCGGGACAGCGCGTCGACATCGTCCGGGCGTTCCGTGCCGCGCTTGCCGCCGGCCCGCACACGGGCCGGGTGCTGATCAGCGACGCCGGGGAGGCCTCCCCGACGCGGTTCGAGGCCGACGGCGTCGTCGACCTCCCGCTCGTCGACGATCCCGGCTACGCCGGCGCCCTCGTGGACGCCTGCCGCGCAGAGGGCGTGAACGCGGTCCTGCCCCTGACCGACCTCGACCCGGTGACGCTCGCCGAGGCCGCGCCCGCCCTGCGCGACGCCGGGGCGTCGGTGTTCGTCCCCGACCCGCGGGTCGCCCTCGGCTGCCAGGACAAGTGGGAATGCCACCTCATGCTCCTGGCCGCGGGCCTTCCGTCGCCGCCGACCTGGCTTCCCGGCGAGATCGACCGGGCCGGCCTTCCCTACCCGATGCTCCTCAAACCACGCCTCGGGTTCGCGGCGCGGCACATCTACCGGGCCGCCGACCCGGACGAGCTCGCGTTCTTCGAGCGGTACTCCCCGCTCGAGTCGGTGTACCAGCAGGCGCTCGACGGGACGGAGTTCTCGATCGACTGCCTCGGTGATCTCACCGGCCGCGCGATCGGCGCCATTCCGCGCGCGATGCTCCAGGCGAAGGGCGGCGAGCAGGTCAAGGGCGAGACCATCGACGATCCCCAGCTCGTGGACCTCGCCGTCCGGACCGTCGAGGCGCTCGGGTTGCGCGGCCCGTCGACTGTCCAGTGCTTCCGCAGGGACGGGGTGATCCAGGGGATCACCGACATCAACACCCGGTTCGGCGGGGGCTTCCCGCTCCCGCTTGCGGCGGGGGGCGACTATCCGGGGCTCATCATCCGCATGGCCGCCGGCGAGCGGCCCGAATCGCGGGTCGGACGCCACCGCGCGGGGGTCGTCATGGCGCGATACCTCGACCAGACGATCCTCGAGCGGACACCCGGCGGGCTTCGGGCCGTCCCGGACGGCCGGTAGGTTCCCTGCCGGTGGAACGGGAGATCACGCTGAGGGACTACGGCCGTGTGCTCTGGGCCGGCCGGTGGGTGCTGCTCGTGGCCGCGGTTGGGGCCGCGCTGGTCGGCCTCGTCGTGAGCCTGGTCCGCGAGACGCAGTACACCGCCTCGAGCATCGTGTACCTCGGATTGGCGACCACCGCGGGCACCGGCGTGCCGGTGTCGACGCCGTTGACGACGCCCGCCACGGCGCAGAAGGTCCTCGCAGGAGACGAGTTCATCCAGACGGCGGCCGACGCAGCCGGCGTCGACGCCGAACGCGTGCGTGACGGCGTCCGCTTCTCGGTGGAGCGCATCCCAGGGGCCGTCGGCGGCAACCAGCCGACGGTTGCGACGATCACCTACCGCGATCGCGATCGCCCGACCGCGATCCGGGTCACGAACGCCTACGCGGACGGCGTGTTCGGGTTTGTCGAGGACAACTACAAGGGCGTCGTCGGCGCGTACCAGGCGACCGTCGACCATCGCGACAGACGCATCGACCAGATCGCCGCGAGCCTCGACCGCCTGCGCGGCCAGGCGACCGCGAACGCGACGCTGCTCGTCTCGCTGCAGCAGGAGCTCGCGACCGTGCAGTTCAGCGCCGACGAGGCGACCATCGCGCTGGAGAAGACCAAGGTGATCGAACAGCCCCGCCTCATCTCCAGGGCGACGTCCGCGTCATCGTCGGCCCGGCCCGGCCAGCGGCTGCGGAGCGTTGTGTTCGGCGCGATCCTGGGGCTCATCCTCGGCGTCATCGTGACCTTCATCTGGCGGGGGAGCCCCGCGGGCCGTGATGGGCAGTAACCGCAGCATCATTGTTGCCGCGGTCCTCGTGGCCCTCGCGCTCGGCGCGGCCGGCTGCGGCGGCGGGGGCGGCTCCGAGACGGTCTCGAGCACCGGAGAGCCGACGCCCGCGGGCCTCCAGATCACCGTGGTCGACGGCGACACCCGGATCCCGATCCCGCAGGCTTCGGTCAGGGCGCTCGGCGGCGACGGCACCCAGGTCGCCCCTGCGGTCACCACCAACGCCGCCGGGCACGCCGTGCTCCCGCTCAGCACCGCCGTCGCCTACGCCACCACCCCGACGCACTCGCCGGACTCGCGCACGATCCTCCCGGGCCGCACCACCGCGACGATTCCCCTCTACCAGCCACAGCTTCAGAGCCCCGAGTACGGGGGCGGAACCAGCCGGACGCGGTTCGTCCCAGCCGTCGACGTGCCGCCCCCATCCGGGCCGCCCGCGTGGCAGTACCGGGGCAAGGCGCTGCTCGAGTTCCCGCCGGCCGTGGCACGGGGCAACGTCGTCCTGGCCACCAACCGCGGCAGGATCCTCGTCTTCGACGCCCGCACCGGCGGGGTGAAGTGGCAGAAGAAGCACACGGAGACGAGCTACGTCGCCTCGTCGCCCGCGATCCTCGCCGACGAGCGGCGTGTGATCGTGTCGGGCATGGACGGCCGGCTCGTCGCGTACGAGTTGGCCAACGGCCGCGTCGCATGGGAGTACTCGACCGGCAGCAGCCCGATCGAGTCGTCGCCCCTCGTGATCGGCAATACCATCTACGTGGGAGCGTGGAACGGCCGCCTCTACGCGGTGGCGACCGACAGTGGGCGCCTACGCTGGTCGTTCCAGGCCTCCGACGACATCAAGGGCAGCGCCGCTCAGGCCGGCGACCTGATCGTGTTCGGCGACTACTCCGGCAACGTCTACGGGGTCAGGGCCAGCGACGGCACCCAGGCCTGGAAGACGAAGGCCGGGAAGCGCTTCTACGGCGGGCCGGGAATCGCTGACGACATCGCCGTGATCGGCGACGTCGGCGGGGCGGTCGTGGCGCTTCAGGCTTCGACCGGCAAGCGGTTGTGGCGCCACGGCACCGGCGGGCCCAGCAACTACGTCTACGCGAGCCCCGCGATCGCCCGCGGCACCGTGTTCATCGGCTCGTACAACGGGACGTTCGAGGCGCGCGACCTGAAGACCGGCAAGGTCCGGTGGACGTTCGACGCCGGTGGCCGGATCTCCGGCTCGGCGACCGTCGTCGGTGACACCGTCTACACGTCGGTGCTCGCGCGACGGGGCGAGCAGGACCGCACGTTCGGTCTCGACGTCGCGACCGGGAAGGAACGCTGGAGGGGTAACGACGGCCGGTACTCCCCCGCGGTCGGCGCGGGGCGGACGCTGTACATCGTGGGGCGCACGACGCTCTATGCCTACCCGGCGCCGTAGTCTCCGTGTTGCACTGATCGGGCTCGCAGCGCTCGCCGTCGCCGCTGGAGCCGGGGCCTACCTGCTCCTCCGCGAGGACGGTGGAAGTGTGGAGGGCACCGGCGAGGGGTTCGTCACCACCGAGGCGACGCGTCCCACGGCGGAGGTCAACGCCGCCTGGCCGGAGTACGGGTTCGACGCCGAGCGCACCCGTGCGAATGAGGCGCTTCGCCTCGAACCGCCGTTCACGGAGCGGTGGCGCTTCGCGGCGAACTCGTTGATCGAGTTCCCCCCCGTCGTCGCCGGCGGGCGGGCGGTGCTCGGGACCAACGACGGGCGCGCAATCGCAATCGACATCCGCACCGGCGACCGCATCTGGCAGACCCAGCTCACCGGCCAGATGGCGTCTTCCCCCGCGATCACGGACGATGCGGCCCTGTTCACCACCACCCGCGGGCAGCTCGTCGCCCTCGCTGTCGCTGACGGGACGCGCCGCTGGAGCCAGCAGGTCGGGACAGCCAGCGAGTCGTCCCCCCTCGTCGTCGACGGATCGGCGTTCGTGGGAACACTGGACGGTTCGGTGCTCCGGGTCGACAGCACCTCCGGACGCGTGGTGTGGACCGCGCGGGCCGCGGGGGACGTCAAGTCCAGCCTGGCCCTCGCGGGACCCAACGTCGTGGTCGGCGACTACGCCGGCAAAGTCACTGCATTCGCACGGACCGACGGGCGAGTCGTGTGGCAGCGCACGAGCCCCGGGCCGCGGTTCCGCGGACCCGGGCGCTTCTACGCCGGCCCGGCGGTCGCCTACGGCCGGGTGTACATCGGCAACATCAACGGCCGGATCGTCGCGATGCAAGCCGACACGGGGCGCATCGCGTGGGTGCGGCTCGTCGACGACTTCGTCTACTCGAGCGCCGCAGTCAGCAATCGTACCGTGCTCGTCGGCAGCTACGACCACCGGCTGCACGCCCTCGACGCCGTCACTGGGAAGCCCCGCTGGACGTTCGACGCGGGTGAGCGGATCTCCGGATCCGCGTCGGTGCTCGGACGCCTCGTCTACGTTTCGACGCTCGCGACCGGCGGCCGGAAGGGGACGACGTTCGCCCTCGACGTCACCACGGGTGAGCAGGTCTGGTCGTTTCCGGATGGCCGATACAGTCCCGCGGTCGGCGTCGACGGACTCCTGATCCTGTCCGGCCGCCAGGTGCTGTACGGGCTGGCTCCCGAGTGAACGCCGGCGGGATCGCCCGCGCAGCCGCGATCGTCGCGCTGTTCGGCGTCCTCTCCCGCCTGCTCGGCTTCGTACGGGAGGCGGTGCTCTCGCGCGCCTTCGGCACGACCGGCACGGGCGGCGCGCAGGCCGACGCGTTCGTCAACTCGCTCTTCATCGTCAACACGGTCGCCGCGCTCCTGCTGTACGCGCTCGTGACCATCGTCATCCCGGGGTTCGAGCAGGAACGCGGTACGCACGGCGAAGACTCGGCGTGGCGGCTGATGTGGACCATCGGAGCCTGGGTGGTGCTCGGGCTCGTCGCCCTCGGGACGATCGCGGCCGTCTGGCCGGAGGGGCCTACCGCGCTCTTCAGCCTCGACCCGGCCCGCGCAGCGCTCATGGAGAAGCTCGTTCGCATCATGGCCGCCGGCCTGGCCCTCCAGGGGCTGTCGGCGCTGCTCACGGCCGTCCTGCAGTCGCAGCGACGATACCTGGGCCCCGCCGCGGTCGGGGTGGCGTTCAACCTCGGGATCATCCTCGGGTTGGCGATCGGGGGACGCAGCGTCGAAGCCGCAGCCTGGGGCGTCGTCGCCGGGGCAGGCGCGCAGGTCGTGTTGCAACTCCCCCAGCTCGTCGCCGTGCTCCGAAACGCCGCCGGACGGCCGGTCCTGCGCCACCCGCGCCTCCGACACACCGCGGTTCTCGCGCTCCCGGTGCTGGCGGCATCCCTCCTCCAGCAGATCAACGGGTTCACCGACAAGCTCCTCGCCAGCTCCCTCGAGTTCGGCCGCAACGCCGCCCTGAACTACGCGAACGCCGCGGGCTCGGCGCCGCGGACCGTTCTCCTGATTCCCCTGCTCACACCGTTCTTCCCGGTGATCTCGCGCATGTTCGCCGAGCGTCGCGAGGCGGAGGGCGTCACCGCCTTCGACCGGGCCGCCGGGGTTCTGGGTCTGGTCTCGATCCCGATGGCGCTCTTCCTGATGATCTACCCGGCCGAGCTCGCGCAGATCCTGTTCGGCGGCTCGAAGTGCGATGCCGGCTGCGTCGACGACATCGCCGGGCCACTGCGCTTCTACGCCATGTCGGTGTGGCCCGCGTTCATCGGCTACCTGCTCAACCGGAGCCTCTCGGCGGCGAACCGGGCCCGCGACATCATGCTCGCGACGGTTGTCACCGTCGTGGTCACGATCGCCCTCGACCTCGCCCTGATCGGACCGATGGAGCACTCCGGGCTGGCGCTCGCCACCGCGATCGGCATCTTCCTCAACATGGCACTGACCGGGTTGATGCTCGGGCGCCGCCTCCCGGGCCTGTCCCTGCGCACCACCGCCGAGCGTCAGGTACGGCTCCTGGCCTGCGGCGGGGTGGGGGCGGCCGTGGCGTTCGCCTGCAACCTCGCGCTGCCGAGCGACGATCGCTCGACGCCGGCGACCGGCGCCGCGATCGCCGTCAAGGCGGTCGCGGCCGGGGCCGCGTACGTCGCCGCCGCGCGGCTCCTCGCCCGTCCTGAGCTCGCCGAGGGGATACGGGCGATACGGTCGATCACCCGCCGGGGACGCACGGCATGAGCCGCGCCCGGGGATCGCCGTGGCTGGCCCTCGCCGGGATCCTCGTCGCGGCTGCGGCAGTCCGCGTCTGGGCGTTCAGCGGTCCGTCCTTCTCGCTGGGGTCGGACGAGTCGCGGTTCATCGCCCTCGCCCAGAACCTGGCGAACGGGCACTTCCCGGCGGGAGACACCGAATGGTTCGGCTCACGGATCGGGCTGCTGTGGCCGGTGGCCGCGCTCTTCCGTGTCCTCCACGCGGGAGATGTCGCGGCGTCGGTGTGGCCGCTGATCGGGTCGCTCATCGGCAGGATTTGGGGAGTCGAAGGCACCGTCACTCT
>CAYTRV010000041.1:0-7690 GCA_964440285.1 uncultured Bifidobacteriaceae bacterium | reverse complement strand
GGCCGCGTACCTCCTGGGACGGGACCTCGCCGGCACACGGGTCGGTCTGGTCGCCGCCGCACTCGTGGCGCTCGCGCCCCTCGAGGCGCTCGTCGGCATGCGGCTGCGGCCCGACGCGATCATGCCGGGGATCCTCGGCCTGGCCGTGTGGTGCGCCCGACGGGCATCGCGCATCAGCGGCCGGTGGGCGCTCCTGGCCGGAGCGATGCTGGGCGTCGCGTGGTCGGTGCGCGAGAGCGCCCTCGTCCTCGTTCCGGTGCTCCTCGCGGCCGGGTGGGGAGCGGGCCGACGCGCCCTTCTCGTGGGGATCGCCGGCGCCGCGATCGTCCCCGCCGCAGCGGTCGCGCTGTACGCAGCGGGCGCGGGCGAGCCGCTGCGGCCGCTCGTCGCCGCAGGGACGGAGGGGACGTGGCGGAACCCGGTCGACGCGTTCAACCTCGACGGCACGTACGTCGCGGAGATCGCCGGAGCCGCGTTCGACCCCCGGGCGAGCCTGTTCCTGTTGGGACCGGTGCTCATCGTGACCATCGCCATGCTGCTGTACCGTCGTGAGCGCCGGGCCGCGCTTCCCGCGATCTGGCTGATCTGGACGGGCATCTACCTGGAGTTCGGAACGCTGGTGAACCTCGCGAAACCCGTCCGCTATCTCACCCTCTGCGCAATCCCAGCGGCGCTGCTGGTCGCCCTCGCCGTCGATGGACGGCTCGCGTTCCTGGCGCCGGTCGGCCTGACCGCGGTCGCGGTAGGCGCCCTGTGGTCGCTCCCGGCCCGCGACCTGCGCCATGAGAACGTCACCCTCGTCGCCCGCGTCGTCGACCGCCTGCGTGAGCTGCCGCCGGGCCCCGTGCTTGCCGAGAACTACACCTGGTGGGCCAAGATCGTCACCTACACCGCGACCCGCCGTCTCACGATCCCGGCCGCCGCCGACCCGGAGCTCGCTGCGGCGGACGATGTGGAACGAAGCCGCCGCCTGCGTCCGCTCCCGGATCCCGCGGACTACCGGGGCGGCTACATCGTGACCGGACCCATTCGCCCACGTCCCGGCTGGCCGGCCAACTGGGGCGAGCTCCGGGCCCGGATGGCCCGCGACGTCCCGGTGGACGCCCTGGTGCCGGTCGCCACCGTCGGGGACGCACGCATCTGGCGGTGGCAGCGATGACCGGGGTGGTGATCCCCGCGCGAAACGAGGAACGCAGCGTCGGTGAGGTGGTGCGAGCCACACTCGTCGCGCTGCCGGACACGCCCGTCGTCGTCGTCGACGACGCATCGGACGACGCCACCGCCGCGACGGCCGCCGAGGCCGGAGCGCGCGTCATCAGCCTCGAACGGCGCGTCGGCTATGCTCAGGCGCTGCGGTTCGGGTACCGAGCCGTCCTCGACGCCGGCGTCGGCCAGGTGGTCCAGCTCGACGCCGACGGACAGCATTCCCCCAGCGACATGCGAGCCCTTCTCGCGGAGCTCGACCACTTCGACGTGGTGGTCGGGAGCCGGTTCTTGGGGCCCAGCTACCCGATGCCGCGCAACCGGCGGGTCGGGATCTCCGCGTGCCGGCTGATGGCGCGCCTCGGTGGGCTCAGGTTGACCGACCCCACATCCGGGTTCCGGGCGATGCGCCGCCCCGTGGCCGAGGCCGTCGTCACACACGGCTTTCCAGACGGTCTGACCGAGTCGAGCTTCCTCGTCCACCTGCACCGGGAAGGCGTGAGGATCGGCGAGATCCCGGTCCGGATGAACCCGCCCGCCAACGGCTCGATGCACGACGGGGTGGCGGGTGTGACGCACTTCCTGCGGATCTCTCGCGCGACGATGTCCATGGCTCTCAAACGGCTGCCCCGCTAGAGTTCCGCCGGTGTCCACCTGCCTCATCACCGGCGGCGCAGGCTTCCTCGGATCCCACCTCTGCGACCGGCTGCTGGACGACGGTCACCGGGTCATCTGCGTCGACAACCTCGACACGGGGTCGCTCGAGAACATCGAGCACATCCGCGACGAGCGGCTCGAGTTCGTCCAGCACGACATGGTGGGACATCTCGAGTACCCCGGCACCATCGACGAGATCTACCACCTCGCGTCGCCCGCGAGCCCGATCGACTACCTGCGACTCCCGCTCCACACCCTGAAGGTCGGCTCCTACGGAACGCATAACGCCCTCGGACTTGCCAAACGCCACCGCGCGAGGTTCCTGCTGGCCTCCACCAGCGAGGTCTACGGCGACCCGCAGGTGCACCCGCAACCGGAGAGCTACTGGGGTCACGTCAACCCGATCGGTCCCCGCGGCGTCTACGACGAGGCCAAGCGCTACGCCGAGGCGCTCACGATGGCCTACCACCGGCAGCAGGGCGTCGACACCAAGATCGTCCGGATCTTCAACACCTACGGCCCGAGGATGCGTCCGCACGACGGGCGCGCGATCCCGACGTTCCTGCGCCAGGCGCTGTCGAGCAAGCCCTTGACCGTGTTCGGCGAGGGAGGCCAGACCCGGTCGTTCTGCTTCGTCTCCGACCTGATCGACGGGTTGATCAGGCTGATCAGGAGCGATTACCACCACCCGGTGAACATCGGGAACCCGATCGAGTTCACCATCCTGGAGCTCGCGGAGACGATCCTGAGGATGACCGGGAGCCGGTCGGAGATCGTCTACGAGGCCCTGCCGCAGGACGACCCGGCGATCCGCCAGCCGGACATCACCCTCGCGACGGCGCTGCTGGGATGGGCGCCGACGATCGATCTCGAGCAGGGGCTTCGCATCACGATCGACGCGATCGCCTCATCCATGAGCCGTCCGACGGGACTCACGAGCTCCCCGATCGCGTGACCGGCGGCGGGCGCGCAGTCGCCGCGCACGCCCGGGGCCTGCTCAAGCGCTACGGCGCGGTGCCGGCGGTCGACGGGATCGACTTCGACATCCACCGCCAGGAGTGCTTCGGGTTCCTCGGGCCGAACGGGGCCGGCAAGACCACCACCATGCGCATGCTGTCCTGCCTCGCCCGTCGCGACGGCGGCGACCTGTCGGTGCTCGGATTGGATCCGGGCGTCAACCCGCGGGAGGTGAAGCGACGCATGGGGGTGGTGGCGCAGGAGACGAACCTGGATCTGGAGCTCACCGTCCGCGAGAACCTCCTCGTCTACGCCCGGTACTTCGACATCCCGCGCCGCGAGGCGGCACGGCGGGCCGACGAGCTCCTGGTGTTCGTGCAGCTCGAGGACCGGGCGGACGACGCCGTGGACCGGCTTTCCGGGGGGATGAAGCGGCGCATCCAGATCGCCCGCGCGCTCATCAACGACCCGGAGATCGTGTTGCTCGACGAGCCCACCACCGGCCTCGATCCGCAGGCCCGGCACCTTGTGTGGGAGCGGTTGCGTGCGCTTCGCGAGCGGGGCGTGACCCTCGTGCTGACCACGCACTACATGGACGAGGCGGAGCAGCTCTGCGACCGCCTCGTCGTCATGGACCGCGGCCGCGTCGCCCGTGCGGGACGGCCCTCGGCGCTGATCGCGCAGGAGGTCGGACGCGAGGTGCTGGAGCTCCGGGTGACCCCCGACCACGTGGCCGATCTCCTCGGCCGGCTCGGCGACCGCGTCACCGGGCATCAGACGCGCGGTGAGGTGCTCAACCTCTTCACCGACGACGCCGAGGGGCTCTTCGTCGGCGCGCGGGCGACCGGCATCCCCTTGGAGCTTCAGATGGTCCGGCGGGCGACGCTCGAGGACGTGTTCCTCGCCGTGACCGGTCATCTCCTGCGGTCGTCCGAGGCGGAGCGCAGCTAGCCCGGCTCAGTCGCGTCACCCTCGTCGCTCCAGAGGTCTCGTCGCCATGGCGCCGGCTGTCCGAACATCCTCGCAAGCCAGATCCCCAGGATGTACAGGATGATCTGTGGGATCATCAGCAGGATCATGCTCATCGGGTCGCCGCCTGGGAGGAGCGCGGCGAGGACGGCGATGGCGACGATCGCCAGCCGCCACTGTCGGCGGTAGAGGTCGGCGCTCGCGATGCCGAGCCGGGCGAACGCGAGCATGGCGATCGGCACCTCGAACATGAGGCCTGTGCCGAGCAGGAGGGCGGTCACGAAGCCGTAGTACTCGCCGGCCCGCAGATCGTTCGTGAACAGGTCGCCGCCGAAGCTCAGCAGGAAGTCGAGCGCGACGGGCAGCACGACGAAGAACCCGAACGCGGCGCCCCCCAGGAACAGCACCGATACTCCGGCGACGACCAGCAGCATCCGCCGCCGGGGCTGCTCCGTCACCGCGGGCATGACGTAGGCATAGATCTGGTAGAGGCAGATGGGAAGGGCCGCGAGGAGCGCCACCCAGAACGACACCTTGAGGACGGTGAAGAACCCCTCGGTCGGCGAGAGCGTCACCAGGACGCGGTCGTCACCGGGGAGCGGACGGGCCAGGAACTCGAAGAGGCGCTGGTGGAACGCGTACGCGACGCAGAAGGCGACGATCAGGGCGGCTGCCGCGATGAGGATCCGGCGGCGTAGCTCGTCGAGGTGCTCGACCACGGTGAGCGCCTCGTCGCGGCCGACGCGCCGCACGCCGAGATGTCTGCCCCACCGGGCCATCGGACTAAGGAGCCACTAGGAGGCGTCTGTCGGGCGCGGAGGTTCGGGACCGCTCGCGCCGCTCACGACGACACCGTCCAGCAGCGCGTCGTCGGCATCACCCGCTGAAGCCGTCACCACCTCCGGCTCGGCCGTCGCAGGCGCCGAACGTGGGCTCTCGGGGGTCGCGTCGCGGAACTCGTCGGAGAGGGCCGTGACCTGCCCCTTCATCTCACGCAGGCCCTTGCCGAGTTGGCGTCCGAGCTCGGGCAGGCGTTTCGGCCCGAACACGACGAGCGCGATGACGAGCACGATGATGATCTGGATCGCGGAGAGATCGAACATGGTCTTGGGTGACGGGACGCGCGAGTGTCGCCGCACAGGGTAGCTCAGACCGGGACGACCACAAGCTTGGCGCCGGTCGGCGCCGTGGTGTTCGAACGCGGTTCGGGAGTCAGCGCGAGCGCGGAAGCCCCATCGAGGTCGGCCGTCGCAACGACCACCTCGCCCGACGCGGTCCGCGCGGCGAAGCCCTCGGAGCGGGGCACCCCGTTTCGCACGGTCCACAGCTCGTATCCCTGATCCGACGGGAGCGCCGGCAGCCCGGTGATCCGCATGACCGCGGTGCCCTCGTCATCGATGATGAGGCGCCCGGCGGCGGCCGGGGCCTCGGCGGTGCCGGCGAACACGACGGTGCTGTTCGCCCCACGATCGCCCTGGAGGGTGACGTTCCACGCGACGAGGCCGCCCGCCAGGACGGCGAGCGCTCCTGCGAGCGCCGGCCACAGCGCCAGGCCGCGCCTCGGGCGCGAGGGAGCGGGCCGGCGGTTGCGCTCGGCGTCGTCGCGCACAGCCGCCATCACCTTGCGCCTGAGCGCAGCCGGCGGCTCCAGTTGCGGAACGTCCAGAGCGAGGGTGCTTGCCGCGGCGCGCAGCCCGTCGAGCTCCGCCCGGCACTCATGGCAGGTGGCCGCGTGACGCTCGACGCGGTCATGCTCACCGGGAGTGGCCGCGCCGAGGGCGACCGCGCCGATGAGGTCCCTAATGTCATCGTGGCCGCTCACACCCGCGCCAATCCCGGGTCGATGTTCCGCCGGACCCGCTCCAGTCCGAGCCGCATGCGGCTCTTGACCGTGCCAAGCGGGAGCGAGAGCATCCCGGCGATCTCGTGATGGGTGTATCCGCCGTAGTAGGCGAGGCGGAGCACCTCGAGCTGTTCGCCGGGCACGTGGGCGAGCGCGCTCTGCACCTCAGTCGCCTCCACGCGAGCGAGGGCGACCTCGGCGGCGTCCGGCGCCGCCGGCTCGATCATGGCGACCTGCTCCAGCGCCTCTTGGCGTCGCCGGCTCGCCGCGCCCTGCCGCAGCCGGTCCACCGCCCGGTGGTGGACGATCGACAGCACCCATGTACGGACGCTGCCCTTCGCCTGCGAGTAGCCGGCGGCGCCGTTCCATACCGCCAAGAATGCCTCCTGCACGAGATCCTCCGCCGCCTCGCGGTCCCCGAGCAGCCTGAACGCGAGGGACCACGCGACTTTTCCGTGGCGGTCGTACATGACCTCGAACGAGCGCTCGTCGCCCCCCGCGATCTGGACCAGCAGGTCCTCGTCCGCGAGACGCGCGCGATCCTCTCCGCTCCGTCGACCGACCATCCTGTGAATTCTCTACGATGCGTCGGACCAATTGGATCACAGGCGGAGGTTCCCATCTGAACGGGCCAGGATCCGGCGGAGCTTTGCAGCCGCCGGATCGCAAGAGACTTTCGGAACGGAGCACGAGATACCGAACGCCGCCGCCAACGACCCCAGGGATCCGGCTCAGGATGCCCTGGTCCGCCAGATGCGCGATCAGATCGTCGAGAACGACCTCAAACTCATGCAGGCGGTCAACAAGCGCCTCGAGCTGGTCGCGACCCTCCGCCGGTACAAGGAATCACAGGGGTTGGAGTTCGTCGACCACTCTCGCGAGGAGTGGATGCACCGCTACCTCCAGGGAGCGAACCGCGGTCCGCTGTCGAAGGACGGGCTCACCGAGATCTACGGCCACCTGCTGGAGCTGACCAAGCGGGAGACGGCGCGCTCCTCCGGATGACCCTCTCGCTAGCTTTCGCCGGCGAAGTCCTCGGGTGTCACGTTCTCGAGGAACTCCTTGAACTGGGCGACGACGTCCTCCGTCTCGACCGGTTGGTCGGGGAACTCGATGCCGCTGTCCTCGATGACCTGGTCGGCGGCGAAGATCGGCGCGTTGGCACGGACGGCGAGGGCGATCGCGTCGGACGGGCGGGAGTCGACGTCGATCTCCGAGGCCTCGCCCTTGAGGGTGATCGACGCGTAGAAGGTGTTGTCGCGGAGCTCCGTCACCGTGATCTTGGCGACGTGCGCGTTGAGCTCACCCATGATCTGGGTGAGGAGGTCGTGGGTCATCGGGCGCGGAGTGTCGGTCCCCTGAAGCTTCATCAGGATGGCGGCCGCTTCGGCGTGACCGATCCAGATCGGCAGGAACTTGTTCCCGGCGACGGTCTTCAGCAACACGATCGGCTGCTTGCCCACCATGTCGAAGCTGACACCGTAGATGACCATCTCCTGCATGGCCGAAACGCGCTCCTCGACGATCGTGGATGGACAGGGCCTTCGGTCCATTATAGGAACAGGTGGGCGGTTGTCCGCCGGGGACGTTCGGTGCTACCGTTCCGGCCCGCTTCGGGGCGATTAGCTCAGGTGGTTAGAGCGCATCCCTGATAAGGATGAGGTCCGTGGTTCGAGTCCACGATCGCCCATGCGTCACCGTTCCGCGCTCGTCCGGCGGCGCGACGTGCGATCGACCAGGCCCGGTCCCGCCGCGGAGGAATCGCTCAGTGGCAGACCCCGCTGCCCGAGTCGGTGAACGATCCGCCCGCTGCGCGCAGGAACTGGAAGTCGTACCCGGCCGGGCGGAGCGTCAACTTGAGCGCCCCAAAGGTCGTGTCATTGCTCGCCTCGACATTCGCCGCGGAGCCGGTGAACCCATAGTCGCCGATGCCTCCGGTGCCGACGACGAACTCCCTGATGCCGCGAGCCCTGTCGAGCCCGTCCGACGGGTTCTGCGGGGCGAACCGCTGGTAGTTGTGCTGGTGGCCGTTGAGGATCACGTCCGCCCCGGCGTCGTAGA
>CAYTRV010000040.1:0-15845 GCA_964440285.1 uncultured Bifidobacteriaceae bacterium | reverse complement strand
CGGCAGCGCACCCGACCACTGCTCCGCATCGGCGGGCACGTCCGGCTGGAGCCATGTGAACCGGATCTGGTTGCGGTCGAGGAAGCGCCTCAGCTCCGCGCAGGCGGCGTCCCACCGATGGCCGAGGACGATCGCCCGGGACGGGGCGGGTGCGGACACGAGGGCCTGCCAACCTCTGGGCCCGCTGATCCGGTTGCTCGCAAGGAGGCCCACCCGCCTACCGACCTCCGGCGCGACGGCGGCGACGGCGTGGTAGTCGTGCGGCTCGATCCGGAGGACGCGCGACGCCTGCGCTGCCCGCAACCCGGCGGGGTGGCGCATTCCGAGCGCGATCGACATCTCCCCGAAGACGTGGCCGGGCGGCCGCTCGCCGATCACGCGCTCCACGCCGTCGACGACACTGACCACCTCCATCCGACCCTCGAGCACGCCGAACAGTGCCCGCTCGTCCCCCTCGTGCACGGCGTACTCGCCGGGGCTGAGCGAGATGTCGGCCGCAACACGACAGAGCCGCTCGCGGTCGGCCGGGTCGAGAGCCGCGAACACCTCGAACCGCCCGATCTCCTCCAAGGTCACCATGCGAGCCACCGCCGCCGCCGGGCCGAGCGGACCGCACTCGGGGAGCTCGAGGCGCCCACCAGCACCGTAACGACCTGAGCACGCTCCCGCTTCGTCCCCTTCGCCACGGGGACAACGCTACTGCGCCGGCTCACGCACTGCCGGGAGGAGGACATTCTCACCTAGCCGAACCCTCGGGTCGAACTTGGGGGTTCGAACGTCGACGCGTGGTCTCTCGAAATGGAGCTAAGGGGACTCGAACCCCTGACCTCCTGGGTGCGATCCAGGCGCTCTCCCAGCTGAGCTATAGCCCCGAAGGAACCGCGATCTTAGCGTTCGGGAAGGCGGGGTACCAACCGTCTCGGCCCCCGGGGCGCGACGCCGGTCGGAGTGTCAGCCTGTGTCGTGGTGATCGACCTCCACTCCCACGTTCTCCCCCGGATCGACGACGGGCCCGTACGGGATGGCGACTCCGTCGAGATGGCGCGCCTCGCCGCCACCGACGGGGTGCGCGTCATCGCGTGCACTCCGCACCGGTCCCGCAACACGCCCACCACGCCCGCCCGGGTCGTGGAGGGCATCGCAGCGCTACAGCCGGCAATCGATGCGGCCGGCATCGACGTGCGCCTCGTGCCGGGACTCGAGATCACGATCGAGCAGGCCGGCGCAATGGACGAGGACGAGCTTCGCGCCGCGTCGCTCGGCGGGGGCGGCAGGTGGCTCCTCATCGAGATGCCGTTCCAAGGCTGGCCGCTCGAGTTGCCCGACCTGCTCACCGCCCTCGAGGTGCGCGGCTTCGGCGCGGTGATCGCCCACCCCGAACGCACGCAGTCGGTGCAGACCTCACCCGACCGGATGCGCGAGATCGTCGGTCGCGGCGCGCTGCTTCAGCTCACCGCCGGGAGCATCACCGGCGAGAACGGGCCCCGACCGCTGCGCGCCGCCGCCCAACTCCTGCGGGCCGGGTTCGCGCACGTCATCGCGAGCGACATGCACTCCCCGACATGGCGACCACCCGGGCTCACCGCCGGACTGACCGCCGCAGCGGAGATCCTGAAGACCACACCCGACGAGCTGCGGTGGATGGTCGACGGCGTGCCCCGCGCGATCGTCGACGGGCGCGACGTTCGACCGCCGAAGCTCGGGAAGCCTCCGCCTAGCCGAAGGCGCCCGGCGGGCGCCCCTCCGGGCGATCGCGCGCCGCGGCGACCGACGCCAAGGTGATGCGAAGTCCCTCGGCGAGCGGCATCTGCGCCCCCCACCCCAGCAGCCGCCGCGCCTTGGCGGGGTCGAGCGCGCTTCGCTGAAGCTCCCCCGCCCGGGCCGGGGCGAACTCCGGAGCGAGCTCACCGCCGAGCCCCTCGATGAGGTCGAGGACCGTCACCTCACGGCCGGCTCCGATGTTGATCGTCTCCCCGGCCGGCCCGGCAGCCGCAAGGAGGAACGCCCGGGCGACGTCGCCGACGTACACGTAGTCGCGCGTCTGCAGGCCGTCGCCGAACACCCGCGGCGGCTGACCGTCGAGCATCTTGCCGCAGAAGATCGCGACCACCCCGGCCTCGCCGTGCGGGTCCTGCCGCGGCCCGTACACGTTGCCGAACCGCAGACACACGCCCTCGGTCCCGTAGAGACGCCCGTACAGGTTGATGTACCCCTCGCCGGCCATCTTGCTCATGCCGTAGTGGGAGAGCGGCCGGGTCTCCGCGGTCTCCGGCGACGGCACCGGGAGCCCCTCGTACTCGCCGTACGCCGCGCCGCCGGTGCTGGCGAACACCACGCGCGCGTTCGCGACGCGGGCGGCTTCGAGCACGGCGATGGTGCCGACGATGTTGACGTCCGCGTCGAACGACGGCTCCTCGATCGCCCTGCGGACGTCCGCCTGCGCGGCGAGGTGGTAGATCACCGAGGGCCGCACCACCTCGGCGAGGTCGTGCAGCGCCGCCGCGTTGCGGATATCGAGCTCGTGGAACTCCGCTGCCGGAGGAACCTGCCGGACCTTCCCCTGGGACAGGTCGTCCACCACGTGCACCGGGATGCCCTCGGCGAGCAGCGCGTCGGCGAGGTTCGAGCCGATGAACCCGGCGCCGCCGGTGACGATGACCGGACGCGAGCTCACGCTAATGTCTCCTCGCGGACTCGACGGGAGGAACGGCAGGAAACGTGCGGCTGATCGTGACGGACAACTCCACGGCGGCCCGCACCATGGCGGATCGCATCGCAGAGGGCAAGGCACGCGGAAGTTCCGTACATCGCGTCCCCGTGTTCGAGGCCGACGTCGACGGGGCGGCCACGCACGTCATCGGGCTCGGCGGGCTGCTGTTCACACCGCATGGCGACCCGCCCGAATGGGTGCCCGCCCGCCGTGCCCCGGCCAACGCGCTGCGCATGCTGGCGCGTTCGGCGGACTCGCTCATGCTGGCAACCGACGATCCGTTGCTGGCGGTGCAGGCCCGTGACGTCGCGTGCGAGGGACGACCGCTCCTGATGCGCGCCACCCGGATGGGAACGCCGTTCGGCCGGCCTGGCCACGTTGACGATCTCGCCGCCCACGCCCGCGCGGCGGCGCTGGAGGCCGACGCGGTGTTCGCCGCGCACCTGGCGCCGCTCGACCCGCAGCTCCTCCGTCAGGACCTCGCTGCGCTCGGCGTCGCGGGCCGCCAGCCGGCGCGCCGTGCCCTGCTCCGCCGGGAGGGCGCCACCGACGAATCGCTCCACCGGCTCGCCGAGCGCGGCTACCTCGTCGACGAGCCCGCGTGGCGATCACCCGCCGGGGAACTGGTCGCCGACGCCGTGGACCCGGCGCTCCTCGACCCGGCCACGTCAGCCACCGTCGACGCGTGGATCGACGCCGTTGCCCGTGGCACGCTCCCTCGCGCCGAGGCGCTCGCCCGCACCTGCGCGTTGGTGGCAGGGCTCGCCGCGCCGGTCCACCCCGACGGGCTCGCGGCCGGACGCCTGATCGGCACGTGCCCGGAGTGCGGTGAGTGGATGGGCGGCGCCCGCGACCGCGTGCGGTGCATGGGGTGCGGCCTGTCGTACCGGCTGCCCCGTCAGGTCGAGGCCCTCGGTGTGCCCGGCGCCGCATGCCACGCGTGCGACGCGCCGCTCATCCTCCCGGTCGTGCGCGGACGCCGCGACGAACCGCGCTGCCCCGATGCGAGCGGCTGCCCGACGCGCCTGGAGGTGCGGGTTGGAGCGTGAGCCCCGGCGCAGGGCTCCGGAGATCCTGGGACGGCTCCGCCAAGACGCCGAGAGTCGGCTCGGCGGACCAACCGCGCCGCGGTGGGCCCGGCCGGCGGGATGGCTGATCGCCGTCGGCGTGGTGGTGGTGGTGATCGTCGCGATCGTGAGGGCGAACCCGCTGTGACCGCTCGGTTCCTGGCGCTGGAGGGGATCGACGGGTGCGGCAAGTCGACGCAGGCTGCGCGGCTCGCCGACGCCCTTCGCGCCCAAGGCCACGACGTCGTCCTCACGCGCGAGCCCGGCGGGACGGCCCTCGGCGAGGGCGTACGCAACCTGGTGCTGGCCGGCGGGGAGATGTCGCCGGTCGCGGAAGCGCTGCTGTTCGCCGCGGCACGGGCGCAGCTGGTGGCCGAGGTCGTCCGCGCGGCGCTCGACGCGGGGCGGTGGGTCGTGACCGACCGCTTCGTCGACTCGTCGCTCGCCTATCAGGGCGCCGCGCGCGAACTCGGGATCGACGACGTCTGGCAGATCAACCGGCCCGCGGTCGAGGGGTGCCTTCCCGACCTCGCCGTCGTCCTCGACGTACCTGCCACCGTCGCGGCCGCGCGTGACACCGGGCCAGATGACCGTATCGAAGCGGAGGGTGTCGCGCTCCAGGAAGCCGTCGCCGCCGGGTACCGGGAGCTCGCGGTGCGGTTCTCGCAACGCGTGTCGATCGTGAGCGGCGAGGGCACGGTGGAGCAGGTGCACGCCCGCGTGATGGGACTGGTGGCGGTGCTTGCGTGATCGACATCCCCGACCAGCCGCTCGCGGAGCGGATCCTGCGCGCAGCGGTCGGCCGGCCCAACCCGCCCCAGCAGCTCCTGTTCTTCGGTCCGCCGGGCACCGGTAAACGGCGGGCGGCGCGAAGGGTGGCGTGGGCGCTCATCGACCCGGGCGGCGCGCACGACGCGGAGCGCGAGTCGCTCGACCTGACGGTGGTCGCCGCGACCGGAGCGTCGATCCGGCTGGAGGCCGACCTCGAGCCGGCGCTGCGCGACCTCGCCGCCCGACCCGCGGTGGGCAAACGCCGGGTGCTGATCATCGACGGGGCCGAGCGTCTGCGCGAACAGGAAGGGGCGCCGCGCATCCTCAAGCAGCTCGAGGAGCCGGCCACGCGGTCACACGTCATCCTGGTGACCGACCGCGTCGCGGACCTGCTGCCGACGATCCGGTCGCGCTGCCTGCCGGTGCCATTCCGCTCGCCCGGGTGGCGACAGGTGGCGTCCCGGCTCATGGACGCGGGGCTTGGCGAAGCGGAGGCGGCCGGTCTCGCACGCGCGGACGGTCCCCTCGCGATCTCGTCCGGCGAGTTCGAGCGGTCGATGCGGCTGATCGGCGTGGAGCTCGCCGAGCACGCGCTTCAGGGCGAGGTCGCGGCGCCGCTGCTGGTGCGCGACATCCAGGGGCGCATGGAGTCGGCCGCCGCGAACCACCCGTCGGAAGAGCTCATACGGTTGCGCGCCGAGGCGGACGCGCTCGCGGGGAAGCGCGGCGAGCGGACGGCACTCAAGCGCGTGGAGGATCAGGAGCGGCGCGAGCGCAGGCGGGCGCTGACCGACGGCTGGTCGCACGTGCTCGAGGGGGCCGCGGGACTCGCGGCCGACGCGCTGGCGGTCGCCGTCGGTGCGGAGGCGGCGGTGCGGCATCAGGATCGCCTCGAGACGCTTCGGACCGTCGGCGTGCCATCGCGGGTTGGTTTCCTGGCTCGCGCGCTCGACGAGATTCAGCTGACCCGTGCGGAGATGGAGCTCAACCCGACCCTCGATCTGGCGGTGGAAGGCCTCCTCGCGCGTCTGGCCGCCGCCCGCCGCGGCGAGATCTCGCCGCTGGTGGGACACGGCCGATTGCCTTGGTAGCGTGACGGCTGGCGTTCGCTCGGAGGAAGCCGGATGAAGTCACGTCGGTCAATCGGCCGGCCGCGTGCTCGGCGTCCACGCATCGTGATGCTCGCGATTGGGTGCGCCCTGGCCATCGCCGCCGGTTCCGCGCCGGCCGGCGCGTACCGCCTGGGCGGGAAGGCGTGGGCGAAGGATGTCATCACCTACCGCGTGACCGTCGCCCGCCACCGTGTGCCGATGGCAGAGGCGGCACGGCAGTGGAACACGAGCGGCGTGCGACTGCGCTTCCGGGAGGTGCGGTCAGGCCGGGCGGACGTGGTGGTGCGCCACCTGAGGGTGACGAAGTCGGCGCCGTGCCTCGGCACGGTGGGCCGCGCCACGCTCGGCTTCGCGCGCGGCTTCCAGAGCTACCTCGAGCTTCACCCGCGCTGCTCGCAGCTTCGGCTCATCGGCGTCGCGGTACACGAACTCGGTCATGTGATCGGGCTCGCGCATTCGGACCGGAGATGCGCGCTCATGAGCCCGTCCGGCGGGTCGGCGTGCCCAGACGCGCGTCGTGTGCTGCCGTGGGAGGTGCTCTGCAAGGGGCTCCGCCCCGACGACGTCGCGGGCGCCATCCGACGCTACGGCGGGAGGGCGCGTCCGCTGCCGAACGAGCGGATCTGCCTTGCGCAACCCACTCCAGGGCCGGCGACCGACCTCACGGTCGAGCTCAACCCGGCCGGTTCGCTCGCCGCGACGCGGCTCACGTGGCGCAACCCGGTGTCGAGCGCGCTGCGGCGGATCGCGATCAACCGCAACACCGGCCCGTGCGCCACCTACCCGGCGATCCCGGACGGGACCTCGTTCGTCACCCGACTCGGTGAGCCCCAGATCGCCGGCGATCCCGTCGGGGTGCTCGCCCCCGCCGGCGCGGTGCAGTCGACGGTCGATTTCGACCCCGAGGCGGGCAGGGTGTGTTACGCCGTGTGGACCGTCGGTCCGGACAACCGCTATCTGAGGGCCGCAACCGTGGTGGTGGACCATCCGGGTCCCGCACCGCTCACCGCGGCGCGAATCGGACTCACCGTCGCCGCCGCTCCCGCTCCCGGCGTGGCGGCCCGGCTCACGTGGCAGAACACCGCCGACCCCGGCCTCACCCACGTCCGCGTGCTGCGGAGCGACGCTCCGTGCCCGGCCGACCCCAGGGACTACTTCGGGTTCCGGGCCGGAAGCGTCGCGTTCACTCCGGGCCCGGCGAGCTTCGACGATGCCGCCCCCCTCACGGGCCCGACCTGCTACCGGTTGTCGTTCGCGCGACAGGGAAGCTTCGAGGAGATGGCCACAGCCCCGATTCAGCTGGGTTAGTACGCCGTCGCGGAAGTCCGTTGTGCATCTGGCGAGCGGAAAACCCACGGGCGGCCACGCCCGATCCACGGACACGGGCGCAGCCTCAGTTCATTTCGGCCCATACCTTTTCGGCGTGTTGTGCGGTAGATTCTGCCGGGTGCGTATCGAGTGATGATCGCCAAGGAGACGGATGATGGTGTCGGGCCGACGGCAAGCGCAGGGCGACGGAGTGAATCGTCGGCGCGCGCCCAGGCGGATCGCCATCGCAGTCCTCGCCGCACTCGCGTTCGCGATCGGAGCCGCATCCGCGGTGGCCGCCGACCCGACGAGCGTGACAGTCGCGGACGCCGGGCTGGACGTCGTCGCCTCACCCGTGGGCGTCGCGCCCGTAACAGAGCCGGCGCCCGTCGTATCCGCGACTGATCCGACCGTCGCACCCGTGGACGCGACGGCGACGCCGCCGGATCCGGCCACGGCGACGGTCGCTCCGGCTCCGCTGCCAGTCGATACGGCAACGCCGGTGACGGTCGACCCTGCCACCACGACGATCGCCCCACCGGTTGAGCCCGTGCCCGATCAGCTGAGCCCCGAGCTTCTGGCTCAGGTCAGCACGCCAGCCACGTTCACCCCGCTCGCGGCCGACGCCCCGCCCGTCATCCAACCGACGCGGACGACCGCCGACACCCGTCGTGCCGCAGAGGTCGCCGCGAAGCCGACGTTGCCACCGCCCACCGGCGACAAACCGCCCAACGCCGTGGCCGGTGCGGAGAAGAACGGCCCACGCCTCGCAGCGCTCGTTTCATCGCTCGTGCCGGCCGCGCCGGGGACGCCAGACCAAGGTGTGACCCCGCCGAGGCAGGAGGCCCCCGCGACCCGGGCCAGCGCGGTTTGGGACCGGTTCGTCTGGCGCAATGCCGCCGTCGGAAGCGATTCCTCCGATCTCGGCACCCGCGCCTTGCTCGCCATCATCGGCGTCCTCCCGTTCGCGCCGGTCGAAGGTCCTGACCGCACAGCACCGTCGTCGCAGATCGCTCTGCTCATCCCGGCGCTCGGTCTCGTCGCGTTCCTCTTCGCAACCTGCCTGATCGTCGACCCTCGCCGTCGCGGCCAGCATCGCTACCTGGCGGTCGCCCTCAAGCCTGGGTAGTTGCGCCACCGGGGCCATTGCGCCCCGGCTGAACCGCTGCGCGCGCACGCGCGCGGTCTCGCGCAACCACCAGCTTTGAGGAGCGATCGAAATGCACAATTGCGAGATACGCGTCGTTACCCCGAGAGGTCGGGACCGGACGGCTCTCGTCCGGACGATCGAACGGCTCGGCCATCACGTCATCGACTCCGCCGCCATGCCGGTCGGATCCGTGGTCGATGCGATCACGGTCATCGACAGCCGCGGGACCGTTGCCGACGACTGGGCCCGGATCCACGAGGAGCTCGACGACCAGCCGGGCCCGGTGGTGCTGATCACCAACCGGCCGGCCGCCGACATGGCGGCGCTCTTCCGCCGGCAAGAGCGGGTCATCGTTTTCGCCGGGGGCGACAGCGAGATGGGCTACGACATCGCGCTCAAGCTCTGCTCGATGTTGCACGCCGGCGCCGAGAGTCAGGCGGCCTGACGATGGACACGTCATCGCCGCCTGCGTGTCGCCGGGCGGGGGGGTCAGGCAGCGGTTCCCGCCGGTCCGCGTCGACGGGGGTCGAGACCGACCGGTGGCTGAATCAGCCGTCGCCCCGGGAGGCCCGTTCGCGCTCCACCAGCAGCCGCCGGAGGATCTTCCCCGACGCCGACTTCGGCACCTCGTCGACGATCTCGACGGCCACGAGACGTTTGTGCGGGGCGGAGCGCTCGCCCATCCAGGCGATGATCTCCGCGGGCTTCGCCTCGCCCCGCAGGGCGACGAACGCCTTCGGGCGTTCCCCGGCCTCGTCGTCCGGGACCGGGATGACGCACGCATCGGCAATCGCGGTATGGGTGAGGAGGAGGGCTTCGAGTTCCGCCGGCGCCACCTGGTAGCCCTTCACTTTGATGAGCTCCTTGAGCCGGTCGGCGATGGTGATCCAGCCGTCGGCGTCGGCGGTGGCGATGTCGCCGGTGCGGAGCCACCCGCCGTCCACGATGGTCGCGGCCGTCGCCTCGTCGTTGCCGAGGTAGCCGGGCATGACCTGCGGCCCGCGGGCCCACAGCTCGCCGGGCTGACCCGGCTCCACATCGCGCCCGGTCTCCGGGTCGACGATGCGTCCCTCGGTTGAGCCGACGAGCGGGCCGACGGTTCCGGGCCGGTCCTCGCCGAAGGCGCTCACGCATGTGATGACGGGGCTCGCCTCAGTCATGCCATAGCCCTGGACGATGCGGCAGCCGATGCGCGCCGCGGCCTGGCCGGCGAGCTCGGCATCGAGCGGCGCCGCCGCGCACATCACGTGCCGGAGGCTCGACAGGTCGTAGCGTTCGACCAGCGGGTGCTTCGCGAAGGCGACCGCGATGGGCGGCGCGACGAACAGGCGCGTCGCTCCGTGTTGCTGGATGAGGGCGAGGAACTGCTCGAGGTCGAAACGCGCCATGGTGACGATGGCCGCGCCGGCTCGCAGGGAGGCGGCCATCACCACCACCTGCCCGTAGATGTGGAAGAACGGCAGCACCCCCATCACGACGTCGGAGGGTCCCAACTCGAGGATCGGATCGATCTGGTGGACGTTCGCGACGAGGTTGCGGTGGGTCAGGCGCACGCCCTTCGGCAGGCCGGTGGTGCCGGAGGAGTACGGGAGGGACACCGCGTCGGTCGCCGGGTCGATGGACGGCGCTGGGGCAGGCGCGCCGACGAGGAGCGCGCCGAACGGCTCCGCCCCGTCGACCTCGCCGAAGGCGACGACATCGTCGATACCGACGGCCGCGGCAGCCGGCATGGCGCGGTCGGCGAGCGCCGGGTGGGTGATGAGCATGCGTGCCCGCGCGTCGCGTAGCTGGAAGACGAGCTCGTCGACACCGTAGAGCCCGTTCGCCGTGGTGTTCGTCGCCCCTGCCTCGGCGACGGCGAGGAACGCGGTGGCGTAGTCGGGAAGGTTCGGGCTGAAGATGCCGACGACGTCACCGGGGCCGATGCCGCGCCGGGCGAGCCCGGCGGCGGCGGCACGAACCCGATGGTGCAGATCCCCGTATGTGGTGACGTCCCCGGTGGCGCCGTCGATGAGCGCGGGTCGGTCGGCGTGCCGGTCGGCGTGAGCGAAGATGTACTCCGTCAGCGAGACGTCGGGGATGTCCAGGTCGGGGAAGGGGCTGCGGATGACCATCGGGTTCCTTGCTGACGCGATCCTCGGTGAACGCTATCCGCGACGGGTCTCGGAAATGGTGGAATAGGCAGCGCAGCGCACATACGCAGGAGGAGACCATGGCGAAGCATCGCCGACGCCTGCCACAGCTCGACGGGGGGCTCATGATCACCGACGGCGGCCTCGAGACCGACTTGATCTTCCACCACGGGTTCGACCTGCCGCACTTCGCAGCGGTCGACCTGCTCAGAAGCGAGGACGGAACCCGGGCCCTGCGTCGCTACTACGACGCCTACGCCGAGATCGCTCGCGGGCACGGCGTCGGCCTCGTCCTCGAGAGCCCCACGTGGCGCGCGAGCCCGGATTGGGCGCATGCGCTCGGGTACGGCACCGGCGAGCTCGACGGTCTCAACCGCAAGGCGATCGAGTTGCTCGAGGCGGTTCGCGCAGACTACGAGGGGTCGGTGCCGCACGTCGTCATCAGCGGGTGCATCGGCCCCCGGGGGGACGGGTATGTCGCCGGCGAGATGATGTCCGCGAAGGACGCGGAGGCGTATCACGCGGGCCAGATCGGCGTGTTCCGGGATTCCGCGGCGGACATGGTGTGCGCGATCACGATGACCTACGCCGACGAGGCGATCGGGGTGACGCGCGCGGCCCGCGGCGCGGGGATGCCGGTGGCGATCTCGTTCACGGTCGAGACCGACGGCCGCTTGCCGAGCGGGCAGGCGCTCGGGGACGCGATTGCGCAGGTGGACGGAGAGACCGGCGGGGGCCCCGACTACTACATGATCAACTGCGCCCACCCAACCCACTTCGAGGACGTCCTCGAGTCGGGCGCACCGTGGATCGAGCGCATCCGCGGGCTTCGGGCCAACTCATCCCGCAAGAGCCACGCCGAGCTGGACGAGGCGACGGAGCTGGACGAGGGCGACCCTGCGGAGCTCGGCGCCCAGTACCGGGCGCTCGGTGCCCGGCTTCCCTCCCTGAGCGTCTTGGGTGGGTGCTGCGGAACCGATCACCGGCACGTCGCCGAGATCGCCTCCGCCTGGCTCGCCCCGGCGTAGCTTTCCCGGCTGCCGTCGGACCCGCGACGGGCGTCAGGCGCGCAGACCGGTGCCGCGGGCGACCAGCCACCCCGCCCAGGCGACCATGATCGCGGTCATCCCGATGGTCACTCCGAGCGACAGCGGCAGGGAGATCTCCGAGGTGCCGAGCATCCCGTGCCGGCCGGCGGTGACCATGTAGAGGATCGGGTCCGCACGGGTGAGCGCGCGCCACGGCTCGCCGAGCAGGTTCACCGGATAGAACACGCCGCCGAGGAACACGAGGGGCTGCAGCACGAGGTTGCCGACGTACGACTGCTGGTCCCATGTCTTCGCGATGAGCCCGACGCCCACGCCGAGCGCGCTGAACGCGACGGACGCGCAGAGGAACACCACGATCGCCGCGGTGGGGTTCACCGCCGGCAGGTCGACGAGGAACAGGGCCGCGACGAGCGTGAGCCCACCGATCGCGAGTCCGCGCACCACGCCGCCGGCGAGGTACGCGCACAGCAGGTGGCGGGCGCGCATCGGCCCGCTGACCGGATCGTCGATGAACCCGTCGAACCGCGCCTGGTAGAGCGAGGAGGCGGTGTTGGAGTAGGCCGAGGTGCCGATGCCCATGAGGATGAGGCCCGGAACGATGAACGCGTCGTAGTCGACCCCGTCGATCTGACGGATGCGCCCGCCGAGCGCGATGCCGAAGATCGCCACGAACAGCATCGCCGACACGACGTTGGGCGCGATGGTCTGGCTCCACAGCCGAAGCACCCGGGTGACCTCCCGCTGGGCGAGGGCGGCCGCACCCCGCCACTGGCCCCCGGCGAGACCCGGCTCGATCACGCCCGCACCACTTGGCGGTACACGTCCTCCAGCCGGGCCGCGACGAACCGCGTGCGCAGCTCTTCCGGCGTGCCCTCGGCGACGATGCGTCCGGCGCGGATGAACGCGACCGTCTCGCACAGCTCTTCCGCCTCCTCGAGGTAGTGGGTGGTGAGCAGGATGGTGGTGCCGGCGGCGTGGAGCTTGCGGATGTACTCCCAGAGCTCGTCGCGCAGCTCGACGTCGACCCCCGCGGTCGGCTCGTCGAGGATGACCAGGGCTGGGCGGTGCACGAGGGCGCGGGCCAGCATGAGCCGACGCCGCATGCCGCCCGAGAGGCGGCTGGGCAGGGTGCCGGCCTTGTCGGTGAGGTCGAAGACGTCGAGCAACTCGTCGGCGCGCGCGGCGGCGTCGGCGCGCGTCATGCCGAAGTATCGACCGTGCAGCGACAGCAGGTCGCGCACCTTGACGAACCGGTCGAGGGCGATCTCCTGGGGCGCGTACCCCACGAGCTGCCGCGCGGCCGGGGCCTCGGGTCCGCGCATCGACCGTCCGAGCACCTCCATCTCCCCGCCGTCGGGGATGACGAGGCCCACGACGCTGCGGATGAGTGTGGTCTTCCCCGCCCCGTTCGGGCCGAGCAGACCAACGAACCCGCCGTTCGGGACGACGAGGTCGACCCCGTCGAGCGCCCGCACCCCGCCGCCGAAGGCCTTGCGCACGTCGCGACACAGCAGGGCGGGGACGTGGGGGTCGATCGGCTCGTGCTGCACCGGTCCACGGTACCGGCTGCCGACCGGCGCGGGCCCGCACGGTCGGCGGCCCGCATGGGCGGCGGCGGGCTACCCTCTTCCCGCATGCCATCGACCCACACCCCGCCAGCGGCCACGGGCTTCGCCACCCCGACCGACGCGAAGGGGGCGTTCGTGCGCCGCGAGAGCGTGTTCCGCGGGTGGGTGACCGCGGACGGATCTTCGGACTTCGCGGCGGCGGCCGGCCGTTACCACCTGTACGTGTCGCTCGCGTGCCCGTGGGCACACCGCACTGTGATCTTCCGGAGGCTGAAGCGCCTCGAGGATGTCGTGTCGCTGTCGGTCGTCGACCCCGTGCGCGACGAACGCGGCTGGGCGTTCCGCGACGTCCCGGATGCGGGGCCCGACCCGGTCAACGGGTTCGCGTACCTTTCCGAGGCGTACCTCGCCACCGACTCGCGGTACTCCGGGAACGTGACTGTGCCGGTGCTGTGGGATCGCGAGACCAGGCAGATCGTCAACAACGAGTCGTCGGAGATCATCCGGATGCTGGGCTCGGCGTTCGACGCGTTCACCGACGCCCGCGAGGACTACTACCCGCCGGAGCTGCGCGACGAGATCGACGCGGTCAACACACGGGTGTACACGACCGTCAACAACGGCGTCTACCAGTGCGGTTTCGCCAGGTCGCAGCAGGCGTACCACCAGGCGTTCGCGGCGCTGTTCGAGTCGCTCGACTGGCTCGAGGAGCGGCTGTCCCGGCAACGCTACCTGGTGGGTGACCGCGTGACAGAGGCGGACTGGCGGCTGTTCACGACGCTGCTGCGGTTCGACCCGGTGTACGTCGGACATTTCAAGTGCAACCGCAACCGCATCGTCGACATGCCGAACCTGTGGGGGTACGCGCGTGAGCTCTACCAGTGGCCGGGGGTCGCCGAGACGGTGAACCTCGACCACATCCGGCGCCACTATTACATGACGCACCCGTCGCTGAACCCCACGCGCATCGTGCCGGCCGGTCCGCGCATGGACTTCACGCAGCCGCACGGCCGGGGGTGAGCGCACCGGCCGGGAGGCGAGCGAGCGCGCTCATGTCGAACCAGCACGAACACCCGAGGTGAACCGGCGATGGCGAACGAGTACGAGCTGACGATCGACGTGGACGCGTCGCCTGATGCAACGTGGGCGGTGGTGGGCGATGTGACCGGCGTGCCCCGCTGGTTCGCGAAGTACGTGGCGTGCGAGGTCGACGGCGACATCCGCACCCTGCCGGAGCGCGGAGGGGGCGGAGCTGGTCGAACGACTCCTGGAACGCGAAGAGTCCGAACGCCGGTACGCCTACACCGTGATCGGGGGCCCGCCGCTTCGCTCGCATTGGGCGAGGTTCCAGGTGCTGCCGCGCGGTTCCGGCAGCACGGTGGTGTGGCAGACCCGGGCGCAGTGCTCGGCCGGTGACTCTCTCGTAGTTGCTGGCGGATCAGCAAGTCTTTCTGTCGCATAATCGCTCGCTATTTGCGATCAAAAGTGGGGGAAGCAGAGTCGTGCCTCCTGAATCTTGTTACTGCTGGGACGTAGCTTCCTGTCACATCAGTCGAAGGCTTTCAGCTATGTCATGACGTTGGATGTGGTTGAGCCATAGGTTTGGAGCATTGTCTCCGGGAGGTACGTCGCATGATCCCGCGCCACATCCCAGGACGTCGCACCCTCACAGCCCTCGCCTGTTGCCTGCTCCTCTTCGCGGTCGCCGCGTCGGCGCTCGGGGAGGTGCCGCTGCAGCCGCCGGTCTGCGTCGACGCGGATGCGCCGGACACTCGAACGGACCTGGGGTACCTGTCGCCGCTCACCTACCCAGCGCCGACACCACCGGAGCCGCCCGACAGCGACTGCATCCCGCCCGCCCCGCCGGAGCAACCGATCTGCGTCGACGACGATACGCCGGACACTCGAACGGGCCTGGAGTACTCGTCGCCGCTCACCTACCCGGCGCCCGCCCCACCGGAGCCGGCCGACGACTGCGACGTCGCGATCGAGAAGACGGCGCCGACGAGCGTCGCACTGGGCGGGACGATCACGTTCTCGGTGACGGTGTCGAACCCGGGCGACGTGCCGGTGGCACGCGACGATCTGCACGTCGCCGACCCGTCCGTCACGACCGCCGAGCTGGTGTTCTTCGCCGTCGTATCGGGAGACGCCGACGCGCTCCTCGAGCCAGACGAGCGGTGGGAGTACCGACTCACAGGCGGCCACGTCGTGTCCCGCCAAGCGGGGACGTGCGCCACAGTGACGAACACCGCCTCCGTCGCACCACTCCCCGGCGAGTCATCCACCGAGAACAACACCTCGAAGACCACGACGACCGTGACCGGACCGGAATGCATCCCGCCCGCCCCGCCGAAGCCGCCCGCGCCACCCAATCCCCCTGTTCCACCGACGCCCCCTGTGACGCCCGTGCAACCGACGCCCCCTGCGCCGCCCTCGGTGACAGGTACGAACGTGCCGCAATCGCCGGTCCCCCCGACGGACATCACGGTGACCAAGTGGACGCGCCCCAGCGCGGTCGCGCGGCGCCCGATCCCGTTCCGCATCACCGTCAGGAATGTGGGCCCAGGGGTGGCGCAGGAGGTGTGGATCTCGGACCGCCTGCCGGCGGGAACCTCCGCGTTGCGTCGCCCGAAGGGCGCGACCCTGCGCAACGGGTTCCTACGGTGGCGGATCGGCGACCTCGCCCCTGGCCAGTCGGTGACGGTTGGCCTGTGGCTTCGAACAGTCACGAACCAGGCGCGGACGTTGTGCAATACGGCCCGCGCCGTGGCGGGGAACGCCCCGCGTGTCGTCGACAAGGTCTGCACGAGGGTCGTCCGGGTGGCCGGTGTGCGGACCCCTCCGACGCGGGTCACGGGCTGAGCTTCCTGGCTGCGGGCCGCGGGCGCTATCCTTGGCGCCCGCGGCCCTGAGGGCTGCTCCGCCGACGTAGCTCAGCTGGTAGAGCACATCACTCGTAATGATGGGGTCCGGGG
>CAYTRV010000039.1:0-16067 GCA_964440285.1 uncultured Bifidobacteriaceae bacterium | reverse complement strand
GTGGGCGGCTCGCCCGGGCGCTGCTTCTTGAAGACCTCGATGAGCGCGTGCTGCATCGTCTCGCCGGCGCGCTGCTCGATCTTCTTCTCGAGCTTGTCGATCTCGCTCTGCAGGCGCGAGCGCTCGTCGGCGTGCGACGCCTGCATCTGCGTGTAGAGCTCGGACATCTCCGCGACGATCGCCTCGATCTCCTTGAGGCTCTTCTTGTTGCCCGTCGCGGGCTCGCCCTCGATCGGGTCCTTCTCGAGGGTGGCCTCGATGAAGGGGTTGATCCGCGCCTTGTCCGCGGGGTGCGGGAACAGGTTGAGGATGTCGTTGCGCGTGTAGCCCAGCGCGAACAGGAGCGTCGTTACCGGCAGCTTGCGCTTGCGGTCGATGCGGACGTTGACGAGCCCCTTCTTGTCGATCTCCAGCTCGAGCCACGACCCGCGGGCCGGCATGAGGTTGGCGACGAACACCTGCTTCTCGCGGTCCTTCGGCTCCATGATGTAGGCGCCGGGCGAGCGCACGAGCTGCGTCACGATGACCCGCTCGGTGCCGTTGATGATGAACGTGCCCCAGTCGGTCATGAGCGGGAGGTCGCCCATGAACACCTTCTGCCGGCGGATCTCGCCGGTCTCCTGGTTGACGAAGCTGACCTCCATCGTCAGCGGCGCCGCGTAGGTGAGGTCCTTCTCGCGGCACTCCTTGATGGGGTTGTTCGGCTGAATGTACTCCAGCGGCTCACCGGCCTGCCAGCCGCCGAGGGTGTAGATGCCGAAGTCCACGGCAAGCGTACCCGTGAAGTCCATGATCGGAGAGATGTCGTCGATGGTCTCCCGGAGCCCCTCGTTGAGGAACCACTCGTAGGACTTCCGCTGGATGTTGATGAGGTGCGGAACCTCAAGGACCTTGTCGAGCCGGGAGAAGCTTCGGCGACCGCGGGCAGGCTTGGTGGTGCTCAAGTCCTGAGACCTCCTGACATGAGCTTACGGATGGGAGCGAGGGAGAAGCGAGGGCGGCACAAGCGCAACGGGGAAGGGTAGCACATCCAGCATCCCGTTTTGCCGGCGCGCTTGGCTCTGCGGAAGACGTGTTCGCGTGCGGCGTGCATACTGGCGGGGTGAGTGACGGACTTCCCTCGCCGACCCGGCCTGAGCCGCCAGAAGACGGTTGGATCCGGGAGCTCACGCCGCTCGTCGCGTCGGCCCACTCGGTGTGGATGCAACCGGCGGAGCGGCGGCGGATGCGGGCGTACGGCTTCCGCCCCGCCGTCGAGGAGGGCATCCTCAAACGGGATTGGCACGGGCTCGGCGTGAGGGTCGGCGCCGACGACCTACGGTCGCGCCATCCGCGGCTGGGGGAGCTCGCCTACCACCCCGCGGACGAGGATCTGCTTTTCAACGGCGCGCCGTTCGACGGCAGCGAGGCGGCACTGGAGATCGCGGACCTGCTGGTGTCGCTCATCAACGATTACGAACGCTGGATCGAGGTGCGCGAAGGGCGAGCGAGCCGGCTGCGCCGTACCGAGAACGCCACCAGCGACCGTCGCCCCCTCAACGCGATCGCGGAGACGCGGCGGCTGCAACGGTTGCTCGGCAGCGCGTGGGGACGCCCGCCCACCCGGCGCCGCTAGACAACATTAGAACTTGCCGGGGACGCCCCCACCCTTGATGACCGCGAGGTCTTCGAGCCAGACGCCGAGGCGCGCGTGGTCCTTGTCGTCCTCCGCGAGCGTTGCGCGGTTCGCCTCCACGTCGGCCATTACCTCGTCGACGTTGGACTTGTTCGCGGTGGAGACCCGGTCGCGGAGCTTGCTCTTGACGTCGGCGTCCAGCGGCATGCGTGATCCTCCTCGTGTCGTACCAACCTGCCGCCGGGATTCTGCGTCATCGGAGGGGCGGATGTCCAGTGCCGGGAGCGCCCGCGCACAAGCCCCTCAGGGAGCGACACGGAGTCCCTGCGTGATGGTCCGGGCGTTCCCCGCCGTGTCGACGACGACGACGCGTAGGACGTAGACCCCGGGCCATACACGTCCGACGACCACGTCGCGCGGCGACCTGACGGGGACGCGAACGACGCGGCGCACGACGCGCCCGCCCCGTACGGCGGTCAACGAGATGGTGAGGCGCACCGTCCGCGCGATCGCATCGGTCACCGCGACCCGGAGGCGAACCGGCCGCGTGGCCGCCGGCGGCGACGAGCCTTGGACCCGGCGCAGCACGTCCACGGATCTCACCTCGATCGCAGGCGCGGTGTTGTCGACGACGATCGGCCAGCGGCGGCGGCTGGTGTTGCCGACCGCATCCCCCACCTCGAGCTCGACGCTGTGCGGCCCGTCGGGCAGCCGGCTGGTCGGCAGTTGCGCGGCGATCACCTCGCGCCCCACACGCCCGACCCGGACGCGCACGCCGTCGACGAGGAGCGCCCAGGTTGCGACGCGACCGGCATCGGTCGCGACGACCCCGAGCCGAAGCGCTCCGCGCAACGGCGTCGCCGGGATCTCGACGACGGGTCGCAGCGCCGGGGACTCGACGTCCACCCGGATCCGGCCGGCGCCGAACGTGTTGTCGGGGCCGGGATCGCCGAGGTCGAACGCGTCGGCCGCGAGCAGCGCCCGGAACTCGGCCACCGTCGGGCGTAACCCCGAAGCGCGCATTGCGGCCACCACGACGGCGGCTGCGCCCGCGGCGTTCGGCGCGGAGATGGAAGTGCCGCCGACGTCGCGCGGATCGCCGCCGACGGTCGCGAGACTTGTGCCCGTCGGCGCGGCCAGGTCGGGTTTGCGGCGCCCGTCGAGCGTGGGGCCCCGGGACGAGTACCGAACGAGGCTGTTGCTCCGCCAGTCGACCGCGGCCACGCTGATGCTGCCGGCGGCGTCGGCGGGGGTGGGGACGCTCCGCGCCGTCGTCCCGCTCCACGCGATGAGGTCGTCCTCGCGCGCGAACAGGGTGACCGGCCCGGCTGGCGGCGGGCCGGCGGCGAGGCGGACCCGCACCCGGAACACCCCGGGCTCGACTGGGCGGATTCCGTTGATGCGCTCGGACGGCGCCGCGCCGTCGAGCTGCCGCCCGGTGGAGGCGGCGAACGCGTCCCATCCGCCGTCGGCGCGCCGGCGCTCCACGACGAGATCGAGGTCGGATGCGACCCCGCCGGTGGGACTGGTCCAGGAGAGGTGGAACGTCAGAGGCTGCCCGGCCTCGTGCGGGACCGTCCACGGCGTGGTCCCCGGCCAATCGAGGACGCTGTCGCCGTCGGCGTCGACCCATGCTCCGGCCCAGTGCTTCTCGCCGTAGTTGCCCGCCGAGTTGAACCACAGGATCCCTGCGGCCGCGGCGCGATCGACGGCCCGCGCGGCGGCGCTCGTGCCGTCGAACGGGCCCTCGAGGAAGTTGTTCGAGTGCACGACGATGTCGACGCCCTGTGCGACCAACCAGTCGACCGCAGCGACGAAGTCGTCCGGCGTGTGGTAGTTGGCGAACAGGTAGGTCGCCCGTGGCGCATAGTCGTAGATGGTCTGCGCGACGAGTTCGCCATGATCGGTCGGGTTTCCGTAGGCGTTCGCCCCGGCGATCCCCGCGGCGGGATCGAACGACCGCAGCGTCAACCGCGGCGACGGTGGCAGCTCGCTGCGGGCCTGAAGCTCGGTGACCCGCACGCCGAACCCCAGGTCGAGCACGGCGATGCGAAGCCCCGCGCCGCCACCTGCGAGGTCGGTGAGCGCGGACGCGCCCGTCCGATCGACGCCCTGGCTGACGACGGCGTCGGGGTAGGCCGACGGCGCAGTGACGATGCCTTCCACCCCGGGCACGCGGGCGATCGCCGCACGCTGCGCACCGCGGGTGACCACCACCTGCAACCGCCGGCCCGCCCGGCGATTCACCGTGAAGCCGCGCGAACGCAGCGCCCGCTGGACCTGCGCGGTCGCGCCCGACTCTGTCTGCACGCTGACCGACACGCCGCGCGCGGCGATGGCCGGAGCAGGTACGGCGCCGGCGCCGAGGCCGATCGAGACCGCGCAGAGCAGGCCGGTGAGGCGGAGGGGTCTCACGGTCGCGCAGGTAAGCAGACCGGCGGCGTGCGGTCCAGTGTCCCGCGTCAGAAGCTCGTTGACATTCTGGCGAGTGAAAGCCCGCCTGTTTCCTCGGGTGAGGTGACGGCCTCGGCGCTCGACGGGTGGTGGAGGCAGACCTCAGGTATTGACCCGCTGCCACCGATACAGGCGGGGATGGTGCCGTCACGCGTCTTCCAGCCCCTCCTCGTTCGAATCGGCCTGATCGCGATCGTCCCTGCGACCGTGATCTGGGCGGTCGCGGGCCCGCTCGCAGCGCTCATCGGGGGCGCCCTGCTGCTCGCGGCGGAGCTCTGGCGCATCCGCCGTGCCGTGACATCGGGCATGCCCGACCGGCTGGAGTTCGTGCCGTCGCGTCCCGCCGACCACCCATGGGTCGACACTGAGGCGTTCCGCCGCGAGCTCGAGGCCCTGGCCGAGCTGGGCTTCCACCCCGTCGCCGACTACCAGGTGGTCTACCCGGGCGCCCCGGACGGCCTCGCACGCGTCCTGGTCAGCCCCGAGGCGCAGGTCTACGCCGAGGTCAACCAGACGCGCAGCGGCGCCCACACGACCTCGGTCGCGACCACCCTCATCAGCGCGATGAGCGACGGGTGGTCGCTCCAGACGTCGTCGCGCGGACCGTTGCCCCTCAGCGTGGCGTTCATGCGGAGGCCGCGGGCGATGTGGCGCAGCCTGCCGCAGGCAGCCCCGCAGGAGCTTCTGGGCGACCACCTCGCGCTCCGCGAGCGCGCGGCCCGAGACCTCCATGTGAGCGCCGGTGGCGACGGGACGCTGAACGGCTTCTTCGCCCTGCAACAGATCGAGCACCAGGCGCGCCGGGCCGCGCTGCTCGAGACCAACATCCTCCGTGGCCTGGTCCGTGGCGTCGCCTGCGAGCGCAAGGCCCCCACGCAGTGGCTGGGCGACTATGCGGGCCGACCGGCTCGGCCAATCGTCGAGGAGGCCGCACCCGGCCGGGGTACGGACGTGGGCGCCGATTTCCGGGGAACCGCAAGCGGTGGCCTAGCCGGCGAGGTGTAGGCGCGGCGGCTCGGACGCGGGGCGGACGCCGCCCGAGCGAAGCCAGGCGGCGAACTCCTCGGCCGGCATCGCGGGCGCGAACGCATGGCCCTGCCCGAACTCGCATCCGAGGCGCTCGAGGCGGCGCACCTGGCCCGAGCTCTCGATCGTCTCTGCGACGGTCGGGATCCCGAGGGTGCGGCCGATCGTGACGAGCGCGTCGGCAAACCCGGGGCGCTCGCCCCACTCCTCCGACGCCACGAACGCGCCAGGGATCTTCAGGACGTCAACCGGGTAGGCGCCGAGCTGGGCGAGGGACGACACGCCGGTTCCGAAGTCGTCGATGGCGACGCGCACCCCTCGCGCCCGCAGCACGACCAGATGCGCATGCTCCATGTCGGACTCGTCTGTGAGGACGCGCTCGGTGATCTCCAACGTGAGGAAGCCGAGCGGCAGGCCGGACGCCGTGACAACCTGCTGCACCGCGTCCGCGAACTCGGGATCCGCGAGCTGCTCCGGCGAGACGTTGACGCTGAGCCTCAGCGTCCCGCCGCCGAGTCCTCCCACGTTCCAGCGGGCGATCTGGCTGCACGCCTCGCGGAGCACCCAGCGACCGATCGATGGGGACAGGCCGACCTCCTCCGCAAGCGGGATGAACGCGGACGGCGGCATCAACCCCCACCCCGGACGGTCCCACCGCACGAGCGCCTCGACCCCGACGACGCGACGGTCTGCGATCGAGACGATCGGTTGGTAATGCAGCACGAGCTCGCCGGAATCGACCGCGTTCGCGATGCCGCGCACGAGTGCGGCCCGACTGAGGTTCTCGTCGCGCATCGCGGTGTCGTACACGACGGCCTGGCCCTTTCCGGCGCGCTTCGCGTGGTACATGGCGGTGTCGCCGTCGGACAGGAGCGCCTCGGCGTCGGTGTCACCCGACGCGAGGGTCGCGCCAAGGCTGACGCGGGGCTCGAGGACCCCGTCGCCCCAGGCAATCGCGCGCTCGAGCGACGCCCGAATCCGGTCGGTGAGCCGGCTGAGCTGGTCGATGTCGGTCACGCCCTGCAGGAGCACCGCGAACTCGTCCCCGCCCAGCCGGCCGGCGACGTCGTGCGTCCGCAGGCTCGACCGCAGCCGGGTTCCCAACTCCTGCAGCGTCCGGTCGCCGGCGGCGTGCCCGAACCGGTCGTTGACCGCCTTGAAGTCGTCGAGGTCGACGTAGATGAGGCCGACTGCGCTGTCGGACGCCTCGTCGAGCGCGTCCTGGAGGCAGGCGGCGAAGTGACTCCGGTTGGCGAGGCCGGTGAGCGCGTCGTGGGTCGCGCGCTGCGCGAGCTCGCTCTGCAGCTCCTTGAGCTCGTCGAGCGTCCGCTCCAGCCTGCCGTTCCCGATGGCGACCCCGGCGTGCCCGGCCAGCGTCTCGAGCAAGAGGAGGTCGGACGTGTCGAACGTGCCCTCCCCGAAGCGGTTCGCCACGGCGATCGCGCCCACCACGCGCCGATCTCCCTCGAGCGGGGCGACGATCGTTCCGCGGACGATGTCGTGGTCGATTCCGATGAGCCCGCCGCGGTAGGCCATCTCCTTCGAGTCCAGCCGCTCCGACCGTCGCGTGAGTGCCACACCGGCGAACACGGTGCTGTCGAGGTTGGCGACCGAACGGACCCCGGCGAGGTGGTCACCGGGCCCGGCCGTGCTGACGAGGATCGGCTCGTCGTCGCGCTCGGGGTAGAGAACGATCTGGGCGATGTCGGTCCGGAACACCTCCCGCGCCTGTGCGAGGAGCGACGCGATCGCCAGGCTGAGCTCCGGCGCTTCGAGGATCGACCGGGTCGCCTGGTAGACGACCCGCAGGCGCTGATGCTGCTGGTGTTCCACGATGAACGCCCGGTAGGCGAGGAAGAGCACTGCGACGGGTCCGAGCAGCGCAAAGACGAGCTGGGGAGCCTGGGTGACGAGGTACGCGGCGATCAGCCCGAGGCCGGTGTTCGCGACGGTGACCGGCGCCGCGATCGCCGCGGCCTGTACGAGCGGCCCGTTCCGGACCCTGCCCTGCACGAGGGAGATGGCCGTGAACACGGCAACGACGCCGATGATCCCAACGAGCGACATGGACGCGAACGTCGCCACCACCCCCCACCCGCCGAACGGATCGGCGGGGTTCGCGAGCCGCTGGAACACGACCACGGCGACGCTCGCCTGCAGGACCCAGAGCGCCGCGTTGAACGCGAGTTTGAGCGGCGGGAGTCGGAACTTGGCGACGGTCGCGCCGACGACCGCCCCGAGGATGAAGTGCTCCGGTGGGACGAGGAAGAGTCCGAGGCACAGCGCGAGCTCACCGAGCGTGAACGAGTGGGCTTCGCTGCGGATGTAGAGGTGGATGAGCGGGAACTCGATGATCGCGACGATGATCGCGAACACCCACCACGAGAGCGTCAGCGGCACCGCCGGCTTCGCGAGCTCGTCGACCAGGAAGACGCTGACCCCGAGCCCGGTGGCGAGCATCGCGAGCGTGAGCAACCACACCCTGCGCGCCGATCCGCGACCCAGCAGGAACGCCGTGAAGCGGGACCAAAGTCCCGCTTCACGAGGCGCCGTCCCTGAGTCATGGCGCCGGTCGGACATCGCGCCCGGTTAGGCCCCCCACCCGGCGGTCGACCAGAAGCCCGTCCACGAGCTCCCAGTCCACGAGCTGCCCGTCCAGGACGAGCCCGTCCACGAGCTTCCCGTCCACGACGAGCCCGTCCACGAGCTCCCGGTCCAGGACGAACCGGTCCACGAGCTGCCCGTCCACGAGGAACCGGTCCACGAGCTCCCGGTCCAGGAGCTCCCGGTCCAGGAGGAGCCCGTCCAGGAGGAGCCCGTCCAGGACGAGCCCGTCCACGAGCTTCCCGTCCACGAGCTACCGTTCCAGTTGCCACCGGTCCAGCTCGAGCCGTTCCACATGGCGTCGGACCAGTTGCTCCCGTCCCACGGGTTGCCGAAGATGTCGGTCTCCCCGTCGAGCCGGACGCCGTCGTGCTCGAGGATCAGCGAACCGCGGGCGAGGTTCAGCGAACCGATCCCGGTCGACGGTTCCCAGGTCTGGGCGACGTCCTCCAGCGAGGGGGTGCGTTGCGACTGCGCACCGCGCAGGTTGAGCGTTCCAGCGCCCTCGGAGCGGTCAACCGAGTTGGGAGAACGATTCGCCGTGCGGGTGAGGATCGCCTTCACCTGGTCGGGCTTCAGCGACGGACGCTGATCGAGCAGCAGCGCGACCGCGCCGGAGACGACCGCCGCGGCCTGTGAGGTGCCGCTCCCGCGGAAGAACCGCGAGTTCCCGACCCGTCCGCCCGGGGCCATCGTGTCGATGCCGCTTCCGGGAACCCGGAGGCTCACGATCGACTTGCCGGGCGCGACGAGATCCGGGTTCCGGAGCCCGTCGCCGGCGCTCGACCAGGCGGGGACCTCGTCGTCCGCCGGGCTGATCGTGCCCTTCGGGTCGCTGGCGCCGACGGCGATGACGTACGGATCGTAGGCGGGGTTGTTGAGCTTGGCGCTCCCGAACCCTGCGTTCCCGCCCGACACGACGACCACGATGCCCTTCCGCCACGCGACCTCGGCCGCGTAAGCGAGCGGATCGACACGGTAGTCCTGCACGCCGTCGGTACCGAACGACAGGTTCAGGACGCGGATGTTCAGCCCGTCGCTCCGGCGGTGCTGCACGACCCAATCGATCGCCGCGATCACCTGCGAGACGTCGGCGGCTCCGCCGCGATCCGCAACCTTGAGCGAAACGATCCGGGCGCCCGGCGCCATCCCGACGAAGCCGCTCGGCTGGCGTCGCTGGCTGCGACGACCGGCCTGCGTGTCGCGCCCGGCGATGATCCCGGCCATGTGCGTGCCGTGGCCGAACGTGTCGAGGTGGCGAAGGTTCTCATGCTGGGATTCGAAGGAGAGGTCCGGCCCGTACACGAGCTTGTGGCCGTCGGCGAGGCCCTCGACCGGTGCGACGCCCGAGTCGATCACCGCGACGCCGATGCCGCCCCCCGTGTAGCCCCGGCCCCAGAGTCGCGTCGCCCCGGTGACCTTGGCGGTCGTCTCCATGGAGCCGGCGTCCTCCGAGGGATCCCAGCCGTCGATGGGCGTGCTCAGCCGGACGCGGCGGTCGGCGGTCACCGCCCGCACGCCACGCGTCCCGCGCAGAGCCGCGATGGCCCTCCCTGGGATCCTCGCGGAGAACCCGTGGATCAGGGGGATCTGACGGGTGACGGAGCCGCCGAGGCGTGCCACGGCGTTCTCCGGCCCGTTACCGGTCCCGTCGAACTCCTGGACGATCACCTGGACGGTCGGCGGGGAGCCTTCCGCGTTGATGCTCGCTGCTGCCGTCAGGGGCAGCGTGACCGCGGTTGCGGCGGCGACCGCGGTCACGCCCCACTGCCATCCGTGCCGAGTTCGACGTCCTGTCGATTCCATTGTGCTTCCTCGTCCGTGAGGTCGGGCCGCCATCCTGGCGGCGTTTCAGTTGTCCGAAGATTCTAGGACAAAAACTCCAAAAACCACAAACGTGCCAAGCGGGCCGCTCGAGTTTCTACAGCTTTGTCATCGGCACGGACATCAGACTTCTTGACGTTTCGTGCGGCCGCCACTCGTGGGGCGGGCCTTCAGGGACGGACGCCGGCCCCGGGTGCGAATGACCGGGGCGGCGTCCCAGCCAGTGAACTACTTGACGCTGACGCTCGCGCCGGCCTCTTCGAGGTCGCCCTTGATCTTGTCGGCCTCGTCCTTCGCGACGCCCTCCTTGACGTTGCCCGGGGCCCCGTCGACCAGGTCCTTCGCCTCCTTGAGGCCGAGGCCGGTGACCTGCCGGACCACCTTGATGACCTGGATCTTCTTGTCGCCCGTCGCCTCGAGCACGACCGTGAAGGAGGTCTGCTCCTCCTCGGCCGGGCCTCCGCCGTCGCCTGGCGCAGCCGGGGCCGCGGCGACTGCCACAGGCGCTGCGGCGGTGACCCCGAAGGCCTCCTCCAGCGCCTTGATGCGCTCGGAGAGCTCGAGCACCGAGATCCCCTTCAGCTCGTCAATCCATTCCTCAGTTGTCATCGGCATCTCGTCGTCACTCCTCGTCGTACGGGTTGTCAGCTTTCAGGGTTCTCGGACTCGCCCTCGGCGGGGGAGTCGTGTGCGGACTGCTCATCGGCGGAGGCGTCGCCCGAAGGCTCGTACGCGGGGGCCTCGCCACTCGGTTCGGGCTGGTCGCCAGCCGTCTCCGGTGCCTCACCTGTGGGCGCGTCCGCCGCGTCGGGAGCAGCGGATGCGTCGTCGGCCGATACGGCCTCGGGTTCTTCGGCCGGCGCCCCAACGGCGGCGGACGGCTCGGGTGCCGGCATCTCGACCGTTGCGGGAGCTTCAGACGCGGGCGCCTCTCCGGGCGCCAGCGCGCCGGAGTCCCGGACCGCGGCAAGCGTCCGAGCGAGGTTGCCCACCAGGCTGTTCAGCCGGCCCGCCAGGCCCGAGAGCGGCGAGGCGATCGCGCCGGCGAGCTGGGCGAGGAGCTGCTCGCGGGAGGGGAGGCCGGCGAGCCGCACGATGCTCGCGGCCGGGAGATCCTGTTCGCCGAGGACGCCGCCCCGGATCGAGAAGACTTCCTGGTGGGTCTTGGCGAAGTCCGACAGGGCCTTCGCGGCCCGCGCCGGGTCACCGTCGACCCAGACGAGCCCCGTCGGCCCCTGTAGGTACGGAAGCAGCGCCGAACGCCCGGTCTCGTCGGCCGCCCGCCGGGACAGTGTGTTCTTCACCACTGCCATCTCCGCCTCCGCCTCGCGCAACCGTTGCCTGAGCTCTGCGAGCTCGGCCACGGTCAGGCCACGGAAATCCGCAGCGAGGACCGTCTCGGTACGCTCGAGCCGGTCGACGACGGCGGCCACAACCTCGGCTTTTTCATCGCGGTTCAGTTCTGTCACCTCCTCGTGTCAATCGCCCCGCGTGGCGACGACTCGAGGCCCGGCAAGCCTGCCGAACCCTGGTCGCCGACCTCGCACGGGGGGCCTTTCGGCCGGTTTCAGGCGGCTCACGCCGCCCCCGTGGGTCTTTGGTCGGACCCTGTCGATGGGTAAAGCCGCTAGGCGGCGACCTCCTCGAGCAGGTTCTGCGTCCGGGTGGTGTCGACCGGGATGCCCGGTCCCATCGTCTGCGTCAGCGTGATCGACCTGATGTAGCGACCCTTCGCCGCTGCGGGCTTGGCGCGGATGATCTCATCGAGCACCGTCTGGTAGTTCTCGACGAGCTGCTCGGCGCTGAACGAGCGCTTCCCGATTCCGAGGTGGACGATGCCGGTGCGGTCGGTTCGGTACTCGACCTTGCCGCCCTTTACGTCGCTCACCGCCTTCGCGATGTCGAACGTGACGGTGCCGGTCTTGGGGTTCGGCATCTTGCCGGCCGGGCCGAGAACGCGGCCGAGCTTGCCGACCTCACCCATCATGTCGGGCGTCGCGATCGCGACGTCGAAGTCGGTGAAGCCCTCCTGAACGCGCTTCGCGAGGTCCGCGCCGCCCACCACGTCGGCGCCGGCGGCCTCGGCCTCGCGTGCCTTGTCGCCCTCGGCGAACACGGCCACCGTCACCTCACGGCCGGTGCCGTGCGGGAGCGCGATGGTGCCGCGAAGCTGTTGGTCGGCATGGCGGACGTTGACGCCGAGACGAAAGTGCACCTCGACCGTCGCGTCGAACTTGCTGAGCTCCTGGTCCTTGATGAGCTTCATCGCGTCGAGCGGGGCGTACAGCGTGCCCGACTCGATGGCCGCGTTGGCCTCGCGATAGCGCTTTCCGTGCTTCGGCATCTCGTCGTTCGTCTCCTACTCGGCGTCCACGGTCACGCCCATGCTGCGGGCGGTCCCGGCAATGACCCGCATCGCGGCATCGATGTCGTTTGCGTTGAGGTCGGGCATCTTCGTCTCGGCGATCTGGCGGAGCTGATCGCGGGTGAGGTGGCCGACCTTGGTGCGGTGCGACTCGGGCGAGCCCTTGTCCAGGCCGATCGCCTGCTTGATGAGCACCGCAGCGGGGGGAGTCTTCGTGATGAACGTGAACGAGCGGTCCTCGTACACCGAGATCTCGACCGGGATGATCGTGCCGGCATCGCCCTGCGTCTGGGCGTTGAACGCCTTGCAGAACTCCGGGATGTTGATGCCGGCGCCACCGAGCGCAGGACCGACCGGCGGGGCCGGCGACGCGGCGCCACCCGGGATCTGCAGCTTGACGATCTGAAGGACCTTCTTCGCCATTCACTTCCTCGAATCTCGCGCGGTGAGGCGCCGTGGTTACGAGATCTTCTTGACCTGGTCGAACGACAGCTCAGCCGGGGTCTCGCGGCCAAAGATACTGACCAGCACCTTGAGGCGACCCTGCTCGTGGTTGATCTCGGCGATCTCGCCGGTGAAGTCCGACAGCGGACCGGCGATGATCTTGACCGTCTCCCCCTCCTCGAAGTCGGCGCGGGGGCGCGGCTTCTGCTCCGACGGGACGCGCAGCAGGTGGTCGATCTCCTCGCGCGACAGCGGCGCCGGCTTGTTCGCCGCGCCGACGAACCCGGTCACCCCGGGCGTGTTCTTGACGAGCGACCACGAGTCGTCGGTCAAGTCCATCTGAACCAGCACGTAGCCGGGCAGCACCCGCCGCTCCGTCTGCACCTTCTGGCCGTCCTTCGTCTCGACCACCTGTTCGGTGGGGATGACGATCTGACGGACCATGTGGTCCTGACCGGCGGACTGGATCCGGTGCTGGAGGTTGGCCTTGACCTTCGCCTCGTGGCCGGAATAGGTGTTGATGACGTACCAGTGGAACAAGAAGTGCCTCTCGCTAGAAGACCCGGTCGACGACCCATTCGGACGCCTGGTCGGCGAGCCCGAGGAACACAGCGATGATGGCGACCGCCACGATCACCACCGTCGTGGCTTGAAGGAGCTGCGGCCGGGTCGGCCAGCTCACCTTCTTGAGCTCGGCGACGACCTCCTGGCTGAACCGCATGAACCTGCCCTGCTGGACGGCCTTGGTGACCGATCCGGCTTTCGGTGCGCGTGCTTGCGGCCCCGGGCGAGCGCGTGTGGCCCCGCCGGAGGGCCCGCGCGGGCTCCTACGCTGGGTGGTGCCGGCGTCCTCCGGGAGCGCGTGCCCCTGATCGGCGTCTTCGTTGTCTCTGCGTCGTTTCCGTGCCATGAAGTTGGGTGATGGAGGCAGGGCCGGAGGGACTCGAACCCCCAACCCCCGGTTTTGGAGACCGGTGCTCTACCAGTTGAGCTACGACCCTCTGCGTGATGCGAGGGCGCTACCTCGTCTCTTTGTGCGTCGTGTGCTTGCCGCACCAACGGCAGAACTTGTTGAGCTCGACGCGGTCGGGCGTGTTTCGCCTGCTCTTGTTGCTCTGGTAGTTGCGGCGCTTGCACTCCTGGCATGCAAACGTCACGGCGATACGCTGGCCGGTCTTGCCCACGCGTCGATCCTCCGGTCGGTGTGACGGGCCGAAGGACTGTACCACAGTGAAACGGGCCCGCCGGCGCCGTCGCGCGGCGTTCGCTCTGCCAGGATTCGGTCATGGCGACGAGCGATACGAAGACGATGATCGAGGGGGCGGTGGCGCGTCTGGTGGACGAGGTGCCGGCGCTCCGGAGCCTGGCGATGGTGTTCCGCCTCGAGTTGCGCGAGCGGGGCGGCCCCGCGGTCTGGCGGGTGGAGACCCCCGGCCCGAAGGTGTCGCGTGACCCGGCGGCCGAGGGCAGGGTCGAGGTCGTGCTCGACCGCCCGGCGTTCAACACCCTGGCGGAGAAGGGCCACCTCGGCGACTGGGTCGCGGCGTACGAGAAGGGGGTGGTGCGCGTCACCGGCGACCCGAACGTCATCAGGCTGATCGGCAGGGTGATCGAGCTGCGCCGCGCCAGGAAGCGGTGACGCCGATGCGGGCCGTCGTCGTCGGGACGGGATCGATGGGGCCGGAGATCGCCGCGGCGTTTGCCACTGCCGAGCTTGAGACGGCGATCGCGGGGCGTGATGCAAAGCGCGCCGATGCGGCGGCGGCGCTCGCGCGATCCTTCGCCGGCAGCCGAGCGGTCAGGGCCGCGCCGATCGCGGCGGAGACGTTCGCCGATGCGGACCTGGTGCTCGAGACGATCGTGGAGGACCTCCCCGCGAAGCACGAGGTCCTGGCACGGATCGAGGGGTGGTGCCGCCCGGACACGCTCATCGCGACGAACACGTCGAGCCTCCGGATCGCCGACATCGCGGCGCCGCTCGCGCACCCCGGCCGTTTCGCCGGGCTGCACTTCCTCAAGCCGGCGCACCTGACCGCGGTGGTGGAGCTCATCCCGGGGCCCGAAACAGACGACGCGACGACGACGCAGCTGCGCGGCATCGCAGCGCGGATGGGCAAGGCGCCGCTCGTGGCGCAGCGCGACGTGCCGGGGTTCATCTGGAACCGCATCCAGTTCGCGGTGCTACGCGAGTGCCTCCACATGCTGGAGACCGGCGTGGCGAGCGCGGAGGACATCGACGCGGCCGTCGCAGACGGCCTGGCTCCTCGCTGGGTCGCGGCCGGCCCCCTCGCCACCGCCGACCTGGGCGGCCTCGCGACGTTCGCCCGAATCTGCGACGGCCTGTTCCCGCACCTGGCGACCGACACCCGGGCACCGGAGGCGATCACCCGGCCGGCGGAGGCGGGTGACCCGCTTCAGCGATGGACCCGCAGTTCGGCCGAGGCGATCCAGGGGCTCCGAGCCGATTCGCTCGCCGCGGGCCGTGAGATCGCCGAGTGGCGCAGACGGCTCGCCGGATGATCCGCTGGTCGGCGCATCTGTCCATGCTCTTCACCGAGCACCCGCCGCTCGGGCGGCCCCAGGCGGCACGGGCGGCGGGGTTCGCGTGGGTCGAGTCGTGGTGGCCACCCGCGGACGACCTCGACGCCTGGGTGGGTGCCGTGCACGCGGCCGGCGTCGGCGTGAGCTGCCTCAACGCCGACGGCGGTGACATCGCCGCCGGCGAGCGCGGGTTCTGCAACCTGCCCGAGCGCGACGACGATACGTTCGCCGCCGTCCGCGCGGCGCTCGCGCTGGCCGAACGGGTGGAGTGCCCGTGCGTCAACGTCCTGCCCGGCCGGTTCGTTCCCGGCCGCGCCGCCGACCAACTCGCCCACACCGCCGGGGTGTACCGACGTCTCGGCGATCTGGCTGCCGAGTCGGGGCGCACGATCGTCGTCGAGCCCATCAACGAGTTCGACGTGCCCGGCTACCTCACCCCCACTCCGGCCGCGACCGCCGCGCTCCTCGACGAGCTTGCGCACCCAAACGTGCGGATGCTCTTCGACGCGTACCACTGCGCCCGCGGGGGCGGCGATCCTGTCGTCGAGGTGACGCGTTTCATGGATGTCATCGGTCACGTGCAGTACGCCGACGCACCGGGGCGCGGGGCGCCGGGGACGGGGTCGGTGCCGGTCCGCCCGTTCGTCGATGCACTCGCCGACGCGGGCTACACCGGGGCGGTGGGGCTGGAGTTCGCTCCGGGCGGTTCGACCGAGTCGGCGCTGGCGTTCATGACCGCGGTCTGACCGGCAGCGATGCGGCGACGTACAGCGTGAGCCCATCGCACGCCCGGGAGGACGGAGCGCCCGTTTACCAGGGCGTCGGCACGGTCCTCGAGAGCACGCGCGCCCTGGCGCTGCCCGCACACGGCCCGCAACTGTGCCTCGGGCCGGTGCTCACGTCCTACCCGCCTCAGTGCGGCGGCCCGGACATCGCGGGCTGGGACTGGAATCGTGCCGGTGGCGAGCAGTCGTATGGCGGCACGACGTGGGGCGGGTACGTCGTCACCGGCACCTTCGACGGCGCGATCGTCACGATGACGCACCCGCCGCGGCGGCCCACCGCCGCGGACTTCGCGAGCAACGCGCGCCCCCTGCCGAGCTTCCGCACACGGTGCCGGCCACCCGCGGGCGGGTGGATCCGCCGGGGACAGGGGAACCCGCAATGGAACGCCGTGCTGGGCTCCGCCGCGAT
>CAYTRV010000038.1:1524-16206 GCA_964440285.1 uncultured Bifidobacteriaceae bacterium | reverse complement strand
TCGACTTCGCGATCGGGATCTCCTGGTTGCCGGTGAAGCCCGACGGCTCGAACCGCATGTGGCTGAGCTTGTCGGCCATCACCTGCAGCGGCACCCCGTGCTGCAGCGCGAGCGACATGCAGATCGCGAGCGAGTCCATGAGGCCGGCGACGGTCGACCCCTGCTTCGCCATCTTCATGAAGACCTCGCCGGGGCTGCCGTCCTCGTACTTGCCGACGGTGATGTACCCGTCGTGCTCGGCGATCGAGAAGTGGTGGGTGATCGCCTCACGCTCATCCGGCAGCCGTCGGCGCACCGGACGCGCCGCCTGCGTCGGCTCCGGCAGCGCCTTGCCGGTGGACAGCGGCTGGGTGCGCTTCGACCCGTCACGGTAGATGGCGAGAGCCTTGACGCCCTCCCTCCACGCCAGCTGGTACGCGCCGGCGATCTCCTCCGGCGTCGCCTCGGTCGGCATGTTGACGGTCTTGGAGATGGCGCCTGAGATGAACGGCTGCACCGCGCCCATCATGCGGATGTGGCCGCTGGCGGTGATCGACCGGGTCCCCTTGAGCGGCGTGAACGCGCAGTCGAACACCGCAAGGTCCTCGTCGCGCAGCGCGGGAGCGCCTTCGATCGTCTCGTTCTCGTCGACGTAGTGGATGATCGTGTCGACCTCCTCCTCGGTGTACCCGAGTGTGCGGAGCGCCCGGGGCACCGTGTTGTTGACGAGCTTGATGACACCGCCGCCGACGAGCTTCTTGTACTTGACGAGGGCGATGTCCGGCTCCACGCCGGTCGTATCGCAGTCCATCATGAAGCCGATGGTGCCGGTCGGGGCGAGCACGCTGGCCTGCGAGTTGCGGATGCCGTGCACCGGTCCGCGCTCCACCACGTTGCGCCACGCGTCCCGCGCCGCCTCGAGCAGCGACTGATCCGGCACGAGGTTCGCCCTGATGTCCTCGACCGCCCGCTGGTGCATCCGCATGACGCCCTGCATGGGCGCCGCGTTCACGGCGTACCCGTCGAATGGCCCCATGCGCTCCGACAGCCGCGTCGACATCTCGTATGCGCGGCCGGTCATGAGCGCCGTGACGGCGGCGGCGTAGGAGCGTCCGGTGTCGGAGTCGTACGGCAGGCCATGTGACATGAGGAGCGCGCCGAGGTTCGCGTAGCCGAGGCCGAGCTGGCGGAACGCCCGTGCGTTCGAGGCGATCGCCTCGGTCGGGTACCCGGACCGCGACACGACGATGTCCATCGCCGTGATCGTCACGTCGACCGCCTGCTGGAAGTCCCCGACCTGGAACGTGCCGACCTCGTCGACGAACTTCATGAGGTTGAGCGAGGCGAGGTTGCAGGCGGAGTCGTCGAGGTGCATATATTCCGAACACGGGTTCGATCCGTTGATGCGACCGCTGTTCGGGCAGGTATGCCACCGGTTGATCGTCGAGTCGTACTGCATCCCCGGGTCGCCGCAGACCCAGGCGGCTTCCGCGATGTCGCGCATGATCTCGCGCGCCGGAATGGTGTCCATGACCTCGCCGGTGGTGACCGACTTGGTGTGCCAGTCCTTGCCCGCCTCGGCCGCGAGCATGAACTCGTCGGTGACGCGGACGGAGTTGTTCGCGTTCTGGAACTGGATGGACTGCCACGCGTCACCGTTGAGGCCCATGTCGTAGCCCATCTCGCCGAGCGCCCACGCCTTCTTCTCCTCCGTCGCCTTGCACTGGACGAAGTCGACGATGTCGGGGTGGTCGACGTTGAGGATCACCATCTTCGCGGCCCGGCGGGTGGTGCCGCCGGATTTGATCGCCCCGGCGCAGGAGTCGGCTCCGCGCATGAAGCTGATCGGGCCGGAGGCGGTGCCGCCTGCGGACAGCGGCTCACGCGACGAGCGGATCCTGGACAGGTTGATGCCCGAGCCCGAACCGCCCTTGAAGATGATCCCTTCCTTCCCGATCCAGCTCAGGATCGAGTCCATCGTGTCGTCGACGGACAGGATGAAGCAGTTGTGGACCGCGACGTGGTTCGTGAGGTACTCACCCGACTCGGTCTGGATGTCGTACACCTCCTGAACCCCGACCGGATCGACCGCCACGATCTCCTCCTCGCGGAGGTCGGGGCAGCGCTTGAGTCCGCGTAGACCGAGCGACTCGAGCAGCTTGCGCTGCTTGTCGGCCGCGACGAATCCGACCTGCTCCGCGAACCGGGCCCGCTCGGAGCCGATTCCGACGACCACCTCGTGGAGGTCGTGACGGTCCTCGCGCCGCTCCTCCTTGCGAAAGCGTCGCGAGTAGATCCCGAGCACGCCGAGCAGGACCTGGACGTCCTCGGCCCACTGCTCGGAGATCACCGCGAACGCGACGCGTCCGTTCTCCTGACCGTTCTGCCGCCGGACGCCGACGTACCCGTCGGCCTGGAAGATGCTCCGGAGGTAGGCCGTGATCTCGTCATGCGACGCGGTCCAGAGCCGCTTCGGGACACAGATGTCGGTTCCGCGGGCCATGAGGTCCCACGACTCCACGAACTCCCTGAGCACCTCCCCGTAGAGGCGAATGCGCCGGATGCAGAGGCCCTCGTCCTTCGACGGCACGTCACGGACCTTGCGGTGCGTCTCGGGGAACACCACGTCGAGGTGGGACATGACCCAGTCGTGCTCCTCGTCGTTCACGGTCATGAACTCGATCGTGAGCGAGCGGTTCGTGCCGTGTTCGTACTGCCCGACGAACCCGTCGGCCTGGAGCCAGCCCGCGAGCGCGGCCTCGGAGACCAAGAGCTTGTCGATCGCACCGAGGGTGAACTCGGGTGTGTCGGCGACGATGTCCGACCTGACCCCGGAAGCCACGAGCGGCCGATCGACGACCTTCGCGCGGTGCGGGTGGAGGTGCATCCCCATGCCCGGCCGAAGCTCGTCAACGCGCATCCACTCGGGGGCGGTGCGCCGCTCGTGGACCGCCTTGACGACGTGGTCGGCGGTCGCCTCGATGAAGCTGCCGTTTCGAAGCCGCACGCGGTAGACGGGCTTCTGGCCGTTCGCCTTCACGGCGACGACCCGCGTGACGCCCTCGGGGTCGTACACCTCGAGGCCGATCCGCTCGCCCTCGACGATCTCGCCGATCGGGACCATGCCGCGCGGCGTCGAGATGAGCGCACCGTACGGCTGGCACGCGCTCGACTGAGGGTTCTCGCGGGTGCCCATGTTGAACCAAACCGGCGAGTTGAAGGACATCTTCTGCTGCACGAGCAGGTGGGTCAGCTCCGCCTCGAACGTGTCGCCCTCGGCCGGGTCGGCGAAGTAGCCCTCCTCGTCGCCCCACCCGCGGAGCGTGAGCACGATGCGGTCGATGAGCTGGCGGATGCTGGACTCGCGCCGCGGCGAGCCGAGCTGTCCCCGGAAGTACTTCGACGCCACGACGTTGGTGGCCAGCTGCGACCAGTCCTTCGGGACGTCGATGTTGTCCTGCTCGAACACCGCCTGACCGCCCTCGGCCTGGATGCCCGCGGACCGCCGCTCCCACTCGATCTCGTCGTACGGATGCACGCCGGGGGTGGTGAAATGCCGGCGCAGCGCGAGGCGCGCGCGGGCGTCGCCGGAAGCCTGCGAGGCGGCGAGCTGGGTGGCCATCAGTTGGTGCCCTCCTGATCGGGTGGTGCGGGAGTTTGCGTGGCGAGTCCGCCGGAGAGCGCCCGGAGGCGACGGCGGCCGTGTGCGGTGGTCGCGGTGGGACCCTCAACGGTATCGAACATCTGTTCGTCAAGCGAGGCTTGGCCCCGCGGCAGCGGGGGCTCCCGTTCGAGGCGGGCCAGCTCCTCCTCGAACTCCTCGATATCGGAGAACTGGCGGTACACCGAGGCGAACCTCACGTAGGCGACCTGGTCGATCTCCTTGAGCCGGCGCAGGGTGAGCTCACCGATGAGCTGGCTGGACGCTTCCTGCCGGAGGCGGTTGCGAAGCTCCGACTCGATGTCGCGGACGGCCATCTCGAGCAGCTGTGTCGAGACCTGCCGCTTGTGGCAGGCCCGCTGCAGCCCCGACAGGAGCTTCTGGCGGTCGAACGGCTCCCGCTCACCCGACGACTTGATGACGACGAGCGGCATCTCCTCGAATCGCTCGTAGGTGGTGAACCGCCGGCCGCACGATCCGCATTCGCGCCTGCGACGGATCGCGTCCTTCGCGTCGGCGACGCGGGACTCCACCACGCGGTGCTCGGGGTGTTCGCAAAAGGGGCAGATCACGGAGGCGGAACGCTATCCCTGGGGTCGGATGAAGGAGCTATACGCTACATTCAGCGCGTCGGGCGCGCATCCTCCCTCGTTGTGACTCCGGTTGCAACCCCCCGGCGCGAAGTTCCCGGCCGCATCTCGCGAAGTTCCGCCGACGGACCGGTCGGCGACGCAGCCGCTACCTCAAGAACTTGACGTGGCGGAGTGGCCAGTAGGTGACCTCCGCCTGGCCGATCACGTTGTCGATCGGCACGAACGGGTCGTCCCACTGGTGCGAATCGCATGAGTCGGGCCGGTTGTCCCCGAGGACGAAGATCTTGCCGGCGGGGACGTCGAACGCCTTGCTGCTCTGCGAGCCGCCGGTCCCTTGCCCCGGGTTGTTGGCGGCGGCCGGAACGTCGAACGGGACGCCGTTGACCATGACTTCGCTCGTGTCGGCGACGACCTCCACGCGCTCGCCGGGGAGGCCGATCACCCGCTTCACGAACGGGGTCGTGTCGGTCTGGGCCGACGCGGGGTCGCACGTCCGCCGGGCGACGAGGGTCGGCTCGAACACGATGATGTCGCCGCGCTCGATGTCGCGGAACTTGTAGATGACCCGGTTCGCGATCACGCGGTCGCCCTCTTTGATCGTGGGCACCATCGACGGCGTCGGGATCTCGTACGGCTTCGCGACGGCCGCCTGGATGAGGAATGCGAGGGCGATCGCGACCGCCACCGGCAGCAGGACGTCTTTCATGAACCGCCGGAGTATCACGCGGCGGGCCCGTCGTGCTCGTCTCCCTCGCCGCCGCCGCGCCGCCTGACGCGGTAGAGCACCGCCAGCGCGATCGCGCTCAGTCCGACCGGGATCACGACGAGCAACGCTCCGCCGATCCCCGATTCGCTGCTTGGCGGCGCGGGCTCGGGGCACGGCTTCGCGGCCGTGCCGACCAGGGCGGGGTTCTCGAGGGCGATGTCGATGGCCTCCCCGAAGTCGCCGTAACTGCTGACGACGCCCTCACGCCGGGCGGCGTCGTAGTCGGCGCGGGAATGGCAGGCGTCGATGACCCCGTCGAGCAAGAAGTCGTTGATAACGTCCTTCGGGCTTCCGAACGCCGTGCCCGCCATGGACACGGTCGCGATGAGCGCGATGAGGAGAGCGGCGAGACGACGGGGCAGGGCGACCACCAGGTAACCGATGAGGCACACCGTAAACGCGGGAGCGGCGCGGATGGTATCGATGTCGGGTTCGCCCCTCAAGACGCCGGGGTCGGGGTCTGGCTCGGCGGCCTCGCGCTCGCGGCGTGGTCGGCGATCGCCATTTGGGGCGGTGGAATCGACCTGGGCAAGCTGCCGCCCGACCGCGGCGCGGGCGGGCTGACCCTTGCGCTGTTCCTCGGATCGGTGTTCGCGATCGCGTCGCTGTGGTGGTCGCGCCGTCGAGCGTGGGAAGCCCCGGCGCTCGCGGGCACCGCCGCCGCGGCGGGGCTGCTCGCCTGGTCGGCCGCGTCGATCGCCTGGGCCAGCGCACCCGACCTGGCCTGGCTGTCGACACACCGGACCGCCGTCGCGTTCGCCGCGCTCGTCGTGGGTTGCGCGCTGGCGACCCGCCTGGGCGACGCGGCGCGACGCCTCGCGATCGGCGTCGCCGTCGCAGCGGCGCCGCTGCTCCTGTGGGCGCTGGGGAGCCGCGTGATCCCCGATCTGCTGGCCCCGCTCGACGACACCACGCGCCTGTCGGCGCCGATCGGGCACGCGAACGGGCTCGGGCTGGTGGCGGTTTTCGCGGTCCCGGGGGCGCTGCTGCTCGCGTCGACCCGGCGGTGGCGCGACGCCGGGGCGGTCCTCGCGATGGGCGCGCTCCTCGTGGTCGCGCTGACGCAGTCGCGGAGCGGGCTGCTGGCGCTCATCGCAGCGGTCGCGGTCGCGTTGTGGCTGTTCCCGGCGCGTGCCCGTGTCGTCGGGGCCCTCGGGGCCGCGATCGCCGGGATGGTGCCGGCGGCGGTCTACGGGCTCACCGCCGGTCCTTTCACGGCGGAGCCCACGCTGCCCGAGCCGGCCGATCGCAGGGGCGCCGGCCTCATCCTCGGCGTGCTCATCGTCCTGGGCGGGGTGCTGGCGGTCGTCCTGCGGAATGTCCTCGCACCCGCCGGGCGTCGCGTCGCATATGTCCTCGAGCACCGCCTCGCCGGCCGGCTCTTGCTGATCGGCGTCGGCGTCATCGTCGCCGCCGGAGGGGTGATGTCCGCGGTGTTCGGACGCGACGCTTCCGCGGGCGCCGGACGTACCCTGAGCCTCGCCAGCAACCACCGCCTCGACTGGTGGTCCGAGGCGGTCCGTGGCTTCGCCGAGGCGCCGATTCGCGGGCACGGCGCGGGCAGCTTTCCGCTGACGCACCTGGCGGAACGCACCCGGGCGATCGAGGGCCTGCAGGTCCGCCAACCGCACCAGCTGGTGCTGGAGCTCCTCACGGAGCTCGGCCTCGTGGGGTTCCTGCTCGGCGCCGCGTTGGTCGCGTGCGTCGCATGGGCTGTCCGTCGGGTGGGACGGGCCGCGGCGCCGGCCATGTGCCTGGTCGTCGCGTTCCTCGTCCAGGCGCAGCTCGACTTCCCCTGGACGATCCCGGCGGCGAGCATCCCGGCGATGGCGGCGGCCGGCGTGATCCTCGGGATGGGCGGACGGGCTCGGCCGGGGCGGCGGGGCGTCGGGGCCGCCCGCGTCGCGGTGGCCGCGGTCGTCGGCGTCGGGGCGATCACGAGCGCCGTCATCGTCGGCGTCGCGGCGGACCGCACCAACAACGCGTACTTCAGCGACGCCTCGCCCACGGTGGCCGCCGCCCTGGCCGACCGCGCCACCGACGTCAATCCGCTCGCCATCGATTCGCTCCTGATCTCCGCGAAGGCCCGCGCGCAGCTCGGCGATCGGGCAGCCGCGGCGCGCGACGCCCGCCGTGCGACCGGACGGCAGCCCGAGAACCCGTTCGCCTGGGAGTGCCTCGCGGCGGTGGGCGACGGGCCGCAGCGGACGGAGGCGATCGCGCGCCTCGCGGCACTCGACCCCGCCCGAGACCCGGCGATCCAGGCGCCACGGTGCCAGCCGAGCTGGTAAGCCCTACCCGGGCGGACGGCCCAGGCGCCGCAGCCGCGGCACCCGGATCGCGGCCTCTCGCACGATCGACCCGTGCATCTTCGACTCGCCGCGCACCCGGTCGGTGAACGTGATCGGCACCTCGACGACGCGGAACCCAGCGAGGAGCGTCCGGTAGGTGACCTCCACCTGGAAGACGTAGCCGGCGGCGGCGACCTGGTCGAGCGGCACCGTCTCCAGCACGATCCGTCGGAAGCACTTGAACCCCCCGGTGAGATCCCGCACCCCCACGCCGAGCACCCGCCGCGCGTACCAGCAGCCCCCGCGGCTGATCAGCCGTCGCAGGAGCCCCCACCGGGCGACTCCCCCGCCGGGGGTGTAGCGGGAGCCGAGCACGAGGTCGGCGTCCCGGGCGGCTGCGATGAGACGGGGAACGTCCCGCGGGTCGTGCGAGAAGTCCGCGTCCATCTCCAGCACCAGCTCCGCCCCGTGGGCGAGCGCGTTGCTGAACCCGTCGAGGTACGCGGGGCCGATGCCCTCTTTCGTCGCGCGCCTGAGCACCGTGACGCGCGTGTCACGTTCCACGACGCGATCGGCCAGGTCGGCGGTGCTGTCGGGGGAGGAGTCGTCGACCACCAGCACGTGTCCGTCGATGCCGGCCTCGTCGAACACGGCGAGCAATGCTTCGACGATCGCCGTGATGTTCTCGGCCTCCTGATAGGTGGGGAGCACCACCCACGCCGCGCCGGGCGGCCAGGGGTGGCTCACGCGGCGGGGAGCCGGATGCCGAAGGTGAACGGGCCGGGGATGGTGTCCCGCCGGCCGGTGTCGGTTCCGCGCGGCACCTCCGAGACCCGGATGGCGAGCGCCCGGGCGTCCCCGTCGATGCCGGGGACGATCTCGGCCGCCACCTCGCTCCAGCTTCCGCGCGCGATGCCCTGCACGCACGTCGCGGCGTAGCGGTTGCCCCGGTCATCCCACACGCCGATCTCGGCGCGGCCGATCGCGGGGGTGCTCGAATCGTCTCCGGGAGGACCGAGCGCGAGGAGGCTGGCGACGGCGCGGTCCCAGTAGCGCTCCACGGCGAGCACGCAGACGGCGACGCCCTCCGAGAGCCGCGCCTGCCCGACCGGCGCAAGATCCACGAACGCGCCGTGCGCCCGCGCCGGGACGGACCCGGTGCGGTGCGGGAGCCTCCGGTCGGCGGGCTCCACCGGGACGTCCGCGACGGTGCGCTCGGGCACGAGGTCGATGAGGAGGCTCCACGGCCCGCCGGCCATCGGCCGCGTGACCCCGGCTCCGCCGCCGCGGGCGGGGTTGACTCGTGCCAGCCCGTCGACCACGAGCTCCAGCCGCCGCGCATTCGGCGGGAGCGCGGGCTCCACCCAGACGGTGGCGTTCAGCTGGCCGAGCCCGGATGTCGACGTCAGCACCTGCCCCCGGTAACGGTCGCCGCGGTCGTCGCGGATGGTCAGGCCCATCGCCGGATCCCACTCAATGAGCCCCGGCGCGTCGCTCAGCACGAGCAGCGGGATGACGACACCGTCGATGTGGTGCTCGACGCTGAGCGCGAGCACGAGCGTCTCGCCGCCCCGTGCGACTGCGTCGCTCGGGACGAGACCGCCGAAGCCGGCGGCGTCGCGCGCGCGATCGGGGGTGGGTGGGGCGGTCGTGGTCATCGACGTAAGTGCCTCGAGGAAACAGCGGGCCCTAAGCTTGCCACGTGGCCGGCGAACCTCCCATTCTCGTGTTGCTGCACCCGTTCCCGATGGATGCGAGCTTCTGGGGTCCCATGTGGCGGGAGCTCGCGGTGGACGCGACGTTGTTGACCCCCGAGTTCCCGGGGTTCGGCGCCGCGGCGCCCCTCGACGCTCCGACGGTCGCGGGGTTCGCGAGCGAGGTTGCCCGCCAGATCCGGGTGGAGGCTCCCGGCGCTGCGACCGTGGTGGGCCTCTCGCTCGGCGGCTACGTGGCGCTGGCCCTTGCGCGCGACCACCCCGACACCGTGGCCGGGTTGGTGCTCGCGAACACGCGGGCCGAGAGCGACGACGAGGCGGCCCGGGCGGGCCGGGAGCAGGCGATCGACACCGTCCGCATCGACGGCCTGGACGCGTACCTCGCGACGCTGCTGCCGCGGGTGCTCGGCGCCGCCGTGACACCCGAGGCCTGGGAGCGGGCGCAGGCGATCGCCCTGGTGCAGGACCCGGACGCGGTGTGCCTGGCGCTCGAGGCCCTGCGCGATCGCCCGGACCGACGCGGCGAGCTCGTCGCGATCGCCGTCCCGACGACGGTGATCGTCGGCAGCGAGGACGCGGTCACGCCCCGCGAGGCGGCACAGTCGCTGGCGGACGGGATCCCCGGCGCGACGCTCTCGGTGATCGATGGCGCCGGGCACCTGTCCGCGCTGGAGCGGCCGGTGGAGTTCGCGGCGCTCGTCGCGGACGCCCTGGGCCGCGTGAACAGGGAGCGTCGGCCGTGACGCTCTACACGCAGTTCGCTAGATCGGCGGTTGCTCCGGGCTCCCGGCGGCGCGGCGGCGGGCGTAGTAGGCGTGGGCTTTGGCGCGCGAGCCGCATCGCTCCATCGAGCACCATCGACGGCTGCCGTTGCGGCTCGTGTCGACGTAGAGGTAGGCGCAGTCCTCCGCGGCGCACTCGCGGACGCGGGAGATGTCGTCGCGGGCAAGGTCGAGGGCGTCGAGCAGCGCAGGCACCAGCAGGCACCGGCAGGTCGACACCTCCGGGCAGAAGCTCGGGCGCAGGCTCGCTCGGTCGACGGCGAGGCGGCCGGGGGTTTCCTTCAGCCAGTCCGCGACGAGGTCGGCGACCATCTCGGCGTCCCGCCGGATGAACGCATCCCGCAGGGCCCCACGGAGCCTGCGGACGCGTTCGAGGTCCCGTGGGCCCGGGTCCCGCTCGGGCGGCCCGTAGCCGGCTTCGAGCAGCCACGCGACGATGTCGGCCGGCTCGCGGAGAAGATCATCGCCCCCGCTCAGCGTATTGCACAGATCGAGAGTGGGACGGCCACCGAGCCAGACGAAACTTCCCATCGGGTTTGACCTTCCCCCCGTCGAACGCGTATCGTTGTTACCGGTAAAGCACTACCACACTGGTTCGCAACAGGAGTATCAATGCCCTCCCTCCCTCCTGCAATCTCACTCTCACACACCGAGCGTGGTCGCGGCCCGCTCGTGGTCGCATTGCACGACCTCGGGCGCTCCGGCGACGTGATGCTGCGGGCGCTCAAACCGCTCACGAAGCGGTTTCGGGTCGTCGCACCGGACCTTCGCGGGCACGGGGACTCGCCGACGCCCGACGGCCCGTGGAGCGTTGACGACTTCGCTTCGGACGTGTCGCGGCTCATCGCCGGCGAGGGTGGCGACGCGATCGTCGTCGGCGTCGGCCTCGGGGCGGCGACAGGACTCGCGGTCGCCCTGGGCCACCCCGGCCTCGTCGCTGCGCTCGTCGTGAGCGGCGCAGGGGCGCGGGCCGAGGACATCGAGGGGCAGGAGCGTTGGGCGCGGATGGCGCGGATGCTGCGGGAGCGCGGTGGCGCGAAGGGCGTGGCGCTGGCGGCCGAGGCGATGGGCACCCGCCCGGATCTGCGCGGCGCGCTCGTGCAGATCGAGCCGCCGGTCCTCGTCCTCGCCGGCGACGCCGACCGGGCGTACCCGCCGGGCACCCAGCGTGAGCTCGCGCAGTCGCTACCGGCCGCGCGGTTCCTGCAGGTTGCGGGCGCGGGCCACGACCTCGCGATCGAACGGCCGGAGGAGCTCGTCTCCGGCGTCCAGTGGATCGCGGGGACGCTCGTGCACCAGGCCGCCGCCGCGTAGCGGCGACGGGGCGGCGAGTGGCAGTCTGACCACTACCTACTTGCTTGGCGCGCAGGTCGTCACCGACGATGCGCCGTCCGGCCTGATCCGCTCGTGCGCCCGCGGGATCGACACCCCGTCCTCCAAGACCCTGGCCCCGGTGGTCGTGAGGACCTTGCGCCGGGCCTGTTCGGCAAGCGCCATACGGGATTCGAACTCGCCTGCAAATCGGGTGCGTTCTCGCACGAGGTCTGCACCGGGTCCGCACCGCACGACCTCACCCCAGGCGAATCTGGCGGGACTACGGGCTTGTAGCATGCTTCGTGCTACGCTTCGACGGTGGCGCGTTCCTTGCACGTCCGGCTCGATGATTCCTCTGCGGCGGCTCTCGAGATTATCCGCGCGAGTGGGTTGACCGACTCGGAGGCCGTGCGCACCGCGCTCCGAGAGGCCGCCGCGCGCCGCCGGGTCCGCTCTGCGATCCGCGACGAGGTACGTCGCCTTGCGGCCGACGAGGGCGATCGCGAGGAGATGCGGATCATCCGGGGGCAGCTGGCGGAGCTCGCGCCGCTGCTCTCGGACTGAGATGGTCCGCGGCGAGGTCTTCCGCCTACCGGCGCCTCGAGCCGCGGGCGGGCGCGAGCGGCGCGGGGCTCGCCACGCGGTGATCGTCCAAGCGGACGAGTTCCTCGACCTCAGCACCGTTCTCGTTTCGCCCACCTCGACGAGAGCCCGGCCGGCGAGCTTCCGACCGACGATCACCCTCGAAGGTCAGAAGACGCGCGTCCTCATCGAGCAGACGACGGTCGTCGATCCCCAGCGTCTCGGTCAGTCCACGGGGCGCCTCGACGCGAATGAGCTCCGCTCGGTCGACGAAGCCCTCATGCTGGTCCTCGGCCTCTGAAGCTGACTTCACGCGAGCAGAGCCGCATGATCGAGCTCGCGCTCGTGCGAGACTACGTGCGTGTACGTCCGCGCCGTCGTCACGAGGTCGTCGTGTCCCACCAGCTCGCCGATTCGGGCCCCGGCGCCATCACCGGGCGACGCCCGGGCGTGGAAACCGCATCGTCCAGCTGGAGCGACTCGCCCCCTGCACCAGGCCGGGGTCCTGAGCGACGCGGAGTTCGAGAGCGAGAAGCAGCGGACCCTGTCGTCGTCCGAGGTGGACGGGAACTCGGCCGCAGACGGCGAGTCAACCGGCCGCGACGCCAGACGACGCGCTTCCCGCCGTTTCACCGCAGCTTTGCGGACCTACGTGCCGGCGTCCTCGTTCTGCGAGCCGGGGAGTGTGAGCTCTCCGTGCGCGATCTGCGCCAGTGCGCGGACGATCTGCACGCACATCGCGTCGCTGACGGCGACCTGCACCTGGCTCTCGTCGACGTCCTGGAAGGCGATGGTCCAGTTCGGCACGAGACCGTCGGGCAGCTCGTGCGGCGGGGTGACCGACATGCCGACCAGCTGCGGCGTGAGGACCCAGAAGACCGCCTCGGGGAGGCCGGCGTTCTCCGGCTGCCAGTTGAGGGCCTCCGGCGGCAGCGATTGACGCATCGGCTCGGCCTGGGTGAAGGCGCCCATCATGCCCTCGGCGTCCGTCACGCTGATCGGCACCTGCAGGACGATGTTGCCGCCGCCCGTGAACGTGAGCATCGCGGCCGGCTCGGCCCCGGGCTCGGGGGGATCCTCCCCCTCCGGGATCTCGAAGTCGATGACTGGCTGGCAGTCGAACTCGGTGGCGTGGAACCCGACAATCTGGCGCATGGGCGGGATCTTGTCACACGGGTGCGAAGGTGGTCCGGAACCAATGCACCCGGCGACGGGGCAGCAGCCTGCCCGCGCGATCTGCCTGGGACGACGCCGGGGACGAGACCTGGACTCGGGTCCGTACGGGTCACCGATGGGCCAGGCGCCAACTTCTGGGCCGAGTTCGCCGACCCGCCGGATGCAGGCAGCGCCGGCACCTGTACCGCCGATGTGTCCATGGACGGCGTTCGCGCTGCGTCTTCCTGGTCGACGGTGGGCTCCGCTACCCCCGGCCGCGGCTTGGGCGCTCCACCGGGCCGGTGCGGACGGTGCGGCCGAGGAGGCGCATCGCCTTGAGACCGAGGGAGAGCTTCTCCCGGTCGTCGCTCTTGCCGACGTCGAGGCCGCACAGCTCGGCGATACGGTCGAGGCGGTAGCGCACCGTGTGACGGTGCGTGTACAGCTTGCCGGCGGTCGCGGCGAGGTTCCCGTCGAGCTCCAGATACGTCGCCAGCGTGCCGACCAGCTCCGTCTGGTACTGCTCGTCGTAGCGCACCAGCGCCTCGAGGGTCTGCTCGTAGAACGACGAGAGCTCCTCCGGCCGGTCGGCGAAGATCTGGAAGAGGAGCTTGTAGGTGCCGGTCTCCTCGAACGTCACCACGTCGCCGTGACGGCCAAGCCGCTCGCCGATCGACAGGGCGAGCTCCGCCTCGTCGAGGGCGGCGCCCAACCGCTCAGGCTCCGCCGTGTGTCGGGACAGGGCGAGGGTCACCGCGAGGCCCGGCGCCGTCTCCCGCGTCGCCGCCAGGAGTCGCCGCGCGAAGGTGTGGGCGCGCTCGTCGACGCCGCCCTCCTCACCGGCCTCCTCGGGAGGAGTGGGAAGCAGGACGAGCAGCCGGCCCTTGTTCCAGTCGACCAGCGCCCGCGGCCAGTGCAGGTCGAGCACCGCGCGCACCTGCGTCAGGAAGCGACGCTCCACCAGGCTGACGGCGCCGGTGCGACCGGAAGCCTGCGGATCCTGCAGGGTCCCGATCATCGCGACCGCGCCGTTCGTGAGGTCGGCGCCCAGCAGCCGCGCACGGCGGACGATCGAGTCGCGGCTCACCACCTCGCCGGCGATGAGCTCCTCCACCAGCTCGCCGCGCAGCCGTGACTCGGTCTCGACGCGAGCCTCGTCGCGTGCGTGCTCCAACGCGCACGCCTCGACGATCTCGGTGAGCTCGGCGTGCCGGGTCGCCGTCGCGTCGCCGGCGATCCACGCGACGACCGCGCCGACGGGGCCGACAGGCCCCGGCACCGGCATGCGAACCATGCCCGGAGCATCCGCCGCGAGGAACGCGCCGAGCGCCCGCGCCGGGTCGCCTGCGCGCATGCCCTCGGCCGCGTGCTCGAGCACGGCTTCCTTGGCGGAGTCGACGCCCGCGAGCCCGACGACGTCCAGGTACGCGTCCAGGATCGCCACCGGCACGCCCAGGATCGTCGATGCCACGGCAGCAAGCGCGCCGTAGCCCTCCCCCGCCAGGAGCGGCGTGCGCAGCGCGGCGCGCGCGGCGTCCGCGGCGGCCCACACGCCCGCCCCGACGGCCTCGGCGAGCGCCGTCACCACCGGGCCCCACGGGGCACCGTCGGCGAGAACGATGACGGGCACTTCGGGGATCTCCTTCGGCGCCGCGCGGGTGACGACCGCGACCGCCCCAGCGGGCGGTTCGTCGACGCCCTCGGCGGCGAGGATCAGCGCATCGGCCTCGAAAGGCGCCGCGGGGTCGAGCGGCACGAGCGACTGGACCGCGCGGTCCAGCGCGGCGTCGCGCGGCACGATCCGTGCCCCGGCGAGCTGCGGAAGGGCGAGCAGATCGGCAAGG
>CAYTRV010000038.1:0-1514 GCA_964440285.1 uncultured Bifidobacteriaceae bacterium | reverse complement strand
CGACAGCGGGGGACGCGGCGGCATCGGTCGGCACCTCTCAAGCATGGGGACCGATGCGCGTCCGGTCAAGCGGACACCCGTCGCTTTCGCCGTGTGGCCAACCCTGAGGGCACCCGGTTCGACACGCGCACAGGAATCGGCGCGGGCGCCGCTGATAGCGTCGAGGGACGTCGAAGGACCCCGAAAGGAAACCCGCAGTGACGAGGCAAGAGGTGCTGGCACACGTCGAGGAGCGAGACGTAAAGTTCATCCGCCTCTGGTTCACCGACATCCTCGGACAGCTCAAGAGCTTCGCGATCACACGCGAGCAGCTCGACGCGGCGCTCGACCACGGCATGGGCTTCGACGGGTCCTCGATCACCGGCTTCAACGCCATCGAAGAGTCGGACATGGTCGCCATGCCCGACCCGTCGACGTTCGCCGTGCTGCCGTACCGCCCGCAGGAGCAGGCCGTGGCGCGGATGTTCTGCGACATCCAGGTGCCGGGAGGGGCGGCCTACGAGGGCGACCCGCGCTACGTGTTGCGCCGGGCGCTCGAGCGGGCGCGGACGATGGGGTTCGAGCACTTCTACCTCGGTCCGGAGCTCGAGTTCTTCTACTTCAAGAGCCCCGAGGGCCCCGAGACGCTCGACCGCGGCGGCTACTTCGACCTCACCACCCTCGACGCCGCCAGCGACGTGCGTCGCGAGACTGTCCTCGCGCTCGAGTCGATGGGGATCGAGGTGGAGTACTCCCACCACGAGGTCGGGCCGTCGCAGCACGAGATCGACATGCGGTTCGCCGATGCGATGCGAATGGCGGACAACGTCATGACGTACCGCACCGTGGTGAAGGAGGTCGCGCACAAGCACGGGTGGTACGCGACGTTCATGCCGAAGCCGTTGAACGGCGAGAACGGCAGCGGGATGCACACCCACCAGAGCCTGTTCCGGGGCGAGGAGAACGCGTTCTTCGATCCGGACGACGAGTTCTTCCTCTCGCCGGTCGCGAAGAGCTTCATCGCCGGGCAGCTGCGCCACGCCCGCGAGATGTCCTGCGTGTTCGCGCAGTGGGTCAACTCGTACAAGCGCCTGGTACCGGGGTACGAGGCGCCGGTGTACACGGCGTGGAGCCGGCGGAACCGCTCCGCGCTGATCCGGGTGCCCGTCTACCACCCCGGGAAGGAGCGGGCGACGCGCGCGGAGATCCGCTGTCCGGATCCCGCCTGCAACCCGTACCTCACGTTCGCCGCGCTGCTGCACGCCGGCCTCGACGGGATCGAGAAGGGCTATGAGCTGCCGGCGCCGATGGACACGAACCTCTACGACCTCTCCCACGACGAACGCCTGCGCGCCGGGATCGAGTCGCTGCCGGAGTCGCTCGGCGAGGCCATCGAGTTGGGCGCAGCAAGCGAGCTGCTGCTGCGCGCGTTCGGCGAGCACATCCACAGCCGCTTCGTCGACATCAAGCGCGCCGAGTGGGACGAGTACCGGGTGCAGATCACCCCCTACGAGCTCCAGCGGTACCTGCCGGTC
>CAYTRV010000037.1:3572-16357 GCA_964440285.1 uncultured Bifidobacteriaceae bacterium | reverse complement strand
CGAGCTCGGCGACCGCATCTTTGGAGGGGTCCCTCCCACCCCGTTCGGGATGCGCACCGACGTCTGGGAGTTCCTGCTCAGCCTCCCGGTCATTCTCTACTCGTCCTGGATCTTCTTTGCGGGCGCCTGGCGTGCGCTGCGCGCCCGGACGCTCGACATGATGGTGCTCGTTGCCGTGGCCATCGGCACCGGCTGGGTCTACTCGGTGGCGGCGACCTTCTTCATCGAGGGTGAGGTCTTCTACGAGGCCGCTGCGTTCCTCGCCACCTTTGTGCTTCTCGGTCATTGGTTCGAGATGCGTGCGCGCGGCGGCGCGAACGACGCGATCCGGGCGCTGCTCGACCTCGCGCCACCGAAGGCGACGGTGATCCGCGACGGCGTCGAGTTCGATATCCCGACAGCCGAGGTGCAGGTTGGCGACCTTCTGCTCATTCGTCCTGGCTCGAAGGTGCCGGTCGACGCCGAGGTCGTCGAGGGCGAGAGCTCCGTCGACGAGTCGATGGTCACCGGCGAGAGCATGCCCGTCTCCAAGCACACCGGCTCGGCGTTGATCGGCGCCACCATGAACAAGAACGGCACGTTGCGCGCCCGCGCCACCGCTGTCGGCGCCGACACGGCGCTCGCCCAGATCGTCGCGCTCGTCCAGGAGGCGCAGAACTCCAAGGCCCCCGCCCAACGGCTCGCCGACCGGGCGGCGTTCTGGCTCGTCCTCGTCGCCCTGGTCGGAGGGGTCGGCACCTTCCTCGTCTGGAAGTTCGTCGTCGGCGCGTCGGTGCAGGAATCGCTCGTGTACGCGATCACCGTGGTCGTGATCACCTGCCCCGACGCACTTGGGCTGGCCACGCCGACCGCCATCATGGTCGGGACCGGCCTGGGAGCGCGACGCGGGATCTTGTTCAAGAACGCGATCGCGATCGAGCAGACCGCCGGCCTCGACACGGTCGTCTTCGACAAGACCGGCACGCTGACGCGCGGCGAGCCGCAGGTCGTCGCCATCGTCACGGCAGACGGCATCTCCGAAGACGACGTCCTCCGCCTCGTCGCCACGGCGGAGCGGGAAAGCGAGCATCCGCTCGCCGAAGCGATCGTCGAGGCGGCGCAGGCGCGTGGCCTCACGATCGGGAGGGCCGAGGCCTTCGAGGCGGTTCCGGGTCACGGTGCGCTGGCGACGGTCGAGGGTCGACGGCTGGCGATCGGCAACAACCGCTTGCTCGAGCGCGAGGGCATCGAGCAGGACGGGCTGCTCGCTCGGGCGCGCCGGCTTGCCGACGAGGGCCGCACCGTGGTCGAAGTCGCCGTCGACGGCCGCGTAGCCGCGCTGATCGCTGTCGCCGACGCAGCGCGCGACACGTCCCGCGCAGCGGTCGAAGCGCTCGAGCAACTTCGCATCCGACCCATCATGCTCACCGGCGACAACAGGCAGACGGCCGCGCGAATCGCCTCCGAGCTCGGGATCGAGAGCGTGATCGCGGAGGTGCTACCTGGCGAGAAGGCAGGCGTCGTCAAGGAGCAGCAGGGACGCGGCTACCAAGTGGCCATGGTCGGTGACGGCGTCAACGACGCCCCGGCCCTGGCCCAGGCCGACGTTGGCGTCGCGATCGGTGCAGGAACCGACGTCGCGATCGAAACCGCGGACGTCGTGCTGATGCGCTCCGACCCGCTCGATGTGCCAACAGCCGTCGCGATCGGACGCGGCACCTTGCGCAAGATGAAGCAGAATCTCGGGTGGGCGATCGGCTACAACTCGCTCGCGCTGCCGATCGCCGCCGGGGTGTTCGCCAGGTGGGGACTGACCCTCAGGCCGGAGATCGCGGCGATCTCGATGTCGGGCTCGAGCGTCCTCGTCGCCGTCAACGCGCTCACGCTCAAACGACTCAAGCTGCCGCGACACGGGTGAGCTGATCGCCTCGGGGCCACGACCGTCAGCGGGCGCCGCGCCAGTCGTCGCACCACTGCTGTCGGCACACGCTGGCATCACGTCGTCGCTGCTGTCGACCTTCTCGCACGAGTTCGCAGGGTGTTCGCGCGCATCGGCGCGGAGTCCCCGCCCGTGTCGCTGCGTCAGCGCCAGCTTCTCGGCCAGGCCCCAATGCCCAACCATTCCCCCTCGGCCATGGGTTCGATGCCGAGATCTGCATTGCGGTGACCGCTCGGGGCGATGCCCGTGAACTCCCTCGTCGGCCGGCCCCGACGGGTTGCCCTCCAAGCGGCAGCGTCGCCCTCTTCGGCGACCTCCTATCGATTCGTGACCTGGATGTCGGAAGAGCAGATCCATGCATCGCATCGTCGGCTCTCCCTGCTGCTTCGGGGTTCGGAGCCCGGTTGGCGGAGCGTCTCGGTTCCGGCCAGCGCGCGCCCTCCCGCTGCGCCGAGCAAGCCTCGCCGAAATCGATACGCCGTCAGTAGTTTCTCGCACCCTGGTTACGCAGATCTCCTGATGGCTCCAGTCGTCCCAGGGAGGACGATCCGACGATAGCCAGGGGAGGGTGCGATGCGCCAGTGGCTTCTCGTCGTGGTACCCGCCGTGCTGTTGGTCGTGCTCGGCCTCACGGTCGGGATCGTCATCGGGCGAGACACCAAGGGCACGAAACCGGCGTCGAACTCCTCGGTGCCGATCGCCGCTCTCGGCGACCAGGCCGAGGGGGCCAGGCTGTGGCAGGCCAAGCGGTGCGGCGACTGCCATAGCTTCGGCGGCAGTGGCGGGACGGACGCGCCCCCGCTCGATTTCATGCGTGGCGAGCTCGCGGTCCGGGACATCGCCAGCATGTCCGGCACGATCTGGAACCACGCACCACAGATGGCCGAGCACTTCAACGAGGAGAAGGTCCCGTACCCGTCGTTCGGTGCCGGCGAGATGGCCGACCTGATCGCATACCTGCACGGCGGACCGCCGACGACTCCCTGAGCGCTGGACCTCGGGTGCTCAGCCGGCCCCCGGCGCGGCGGTGCGAAGGCAGTCCGAGAGCGTCCGGGCGACGCCGGATGCGAGTTGCCAGCGACATCGCACCGCCCGGGTGACCTTGAGCGGTTCTTGATCCGGACGCCCATGACGTCTTGACGAGCGGGGCGTACCGTCGGCGGTGTCAGATCAGGCTGAACGGAGGGAGGCCCCCGATGATGTACGGATGGGACAACGGAATGGGAGCGGGTGGCTGGGTGCTCATGATCCTCGCCTGGGTCGCGCTGATCGGGTTGATCGTCTGGGCGATCAGCCGCCTCTTCCCCGCCCGCTCCGCAGGCGACTCCCGCGAGCAGACCACCACCGAGACTCCCGAGGAGATCCTGGACCGCCGGCTCGCTCGCGGCGAGATCGACACCGACGAGTACGCGCGCCTTCGCGACGCGCTCATCTCCGCCCATGGCGGGAGGGGGTGATCGCGATGAGACGCGCCCAGGTCACGCCGATCGTGGTGTTGGTCGCCGCGCTCGCGGCGCTTGGCGGCTCGATCGCCTGGGCCGGCACCCGCGACGGAGACAGGGGATTCGGGATGATGCGGTTCGGCTCCGGGATGATGGGCTATTCGACCGCCGGGTCGGGTGAGCCGGTGCGCGACCTGCCCGGCGCGAAGCGCCAGGCCGAGCGGTTCGCGGAGCGCCTCGATCTTCGCGTCGGCGAGGTGATGCGCTTCGACAACCACTACTACGCGGAGCTCACCGACGAGGACGGGCGCGCGGCCACCGAGGTCCTCGTCGACCCCGGCACCGGCACGGTAATGCTCGAGCCCGGACCGGCGATGATGTGGAACACCCGCTACGGGATGATGAGCGGCATGGGCATGATGGTCGGGCCCGGCGGAATGATGGGTGCCGGCGGGATGATGGGCGACCCCTCCTGGACGCCGGCGCAGGCCCGAGGGGCATCAGCGGGCGAGGTGACCGCGGCCGAGGCGCGCACGATCGCCGAGCGGTGGCTGCGCGACGCCGAAGCTGGCCTCAGCGCCGGCGAGCCTGAGTCGTTCCCCGGCTACTTCACCCTCCACGCGATGCGCTCGGGTCGCGTCGACGGGATGCTCTCGGTGAACGCCTCCACGGGATCGGTTTGGTATCACTCGTGGCACGGCCGTTTCATCGAGATGAGTGAGTGACCCACACGAATGCCGACACGCCGGCGGGCGGGGCGCACCCCGCCCGCCGGCGTGCACTCGTCGTCGACGACGAGCCTCCGCTCGTTCGACTCGTCACCGCGTACCTGGAACGCGAAGGTTTCGACGTGGCGTCGGCCGGCGACGGCGAGACCGCGCTCGCGTTGGCCCACTCGTTCGGTCCGGACGTGGTCGTGCTGGACCTGATGCTGCCGGGGATGGACGGGGTGGAGGTCTGCCGGCGGCTTCGGTCGTTCTCCGACGCCTACATCGTGATGCTCACGGCGCGCGCCGAGGAGGGCGACAAGATCGTGGGACTCTCGACCGGCGCCGACGACTACGTCACCAAGCCGTTCTCCCCCGGTGAGCTGATGGCGCGCGTCCGGGCGATGCTCCGCCGGCCGCGGGCCTCGTCGCCCGGCGCAGAGTCCCGCGTGTTCGGGGAGCTTGAGATCGCCCCGCAGGCTCGGGAGGTGCGGGTCGCCGGCGTGCCGGTCGGGCTGACCCCGCGCGAGTTCGACCTGCTCGACGCACTCTCCACCCGGCCGAACGCCGCGTTCAGCCGTGCGCAGCTCCTCGAGCACGTGTGGGGTCCATCCTGGTACGGCGACGAGCACGTCGTGGACGTCCACATCGCGAATCTGCGGCGCAAGTTGGGGGACGATCCGACCGACCCGCGCTACGTGAAGACGGTCCGCGGGGTCGGCTACCGGATGGGGAGCGGGGAATGACGCGCGCGCGCAGGCTGCGGGGGTTCGCGTCGCGACTCTTCCTCGCCCAGGCGCTGGTCATCGTCGCCGGTGCGGCGACCCTTGCCTTTGTCGCGTTTGCGATCGCGCCGGGCATCTTCCATTCCCATGTGCGTCGGGCGGTTGGGACCCTGCCGGACGACGTCACCAGCCACATCGACGAGGCGTTCTCGGATGCCGTGTTGATCGCCCTGGGGCTCGCCATCGCCGCGGCGCTCCTCGCGGCCGCAGGCATGACCGCGTTCCTCGCGGTGCGTCTGGCGCGACCGGTGCGCGCGTTGGCAGACGCCTCCCGACGAATCGCCAGCGGTCACTACTCGGCTCGAGTGCCCGTCCAGGGACCCGACGAGGTCGCGGAGCTCGCCGCGACGTTCAACAAGATGGCGGAGGCTCTCGAGTCCAGCGAACGGCGCCGGCGCGCACTGCTGTCCGACGTCGCGCACGAACTGCGCACGCCCCTCGCAACCCTGGAGGGATACGTCGAGGGCCTCGCCGACGGCGCGATCGCCCCGGCCGCCGAGACGTGGGAGGTCCTCGCGAGCGAGACCCACAGGATGCATCGGCTCGTCGAGGACCTGTCGATGGTCTCGCGAGCCGAGGAGCGCCAACTCGAGCTTCGCCTGATACGCACGTCTCCGGGGACGATCGTCGAAGCCGCGGTGCAGGCCGCGCTGCCCCGATTCACCCAGAAGGGCGTCAGCCTCGTCAGCGCCGTCGAGCCAGGGCTTCCCGAGGTCGAGGTCGACCCCGATCGGCTCGGCGAGGTCCTTGCCAACCTCCTCGACAACGCCCTTCGACACACCCCGGCGGGCGGGCGCGTCGAGGCCGGTGCGTGCCGACGGGCCAGCCAGATCGAGATCGCCGTGGCCGACACCGGCGAGGGCATCGCCCCCGAGCATCTCGAACGCGTCTTCGAGCGGTTCTTCCGGCCCGACCGGGCACGCTCCCGGGCGACCGGTGGAAGCGGCATCGGCCTCACCATCGCCCGCGCCATCGTCCGGTCGCTGGGCGGTCAGATCACCGCCACCAGCGACGGCCCCGGGCGAGGTGCGCGCTTCGTCGTCCTGTTGCCTCTCCCTGCCCGCCGGCGAGTGAAGACGCCGAGCGTCGAGGAGACGGGCTGACCTGACACGCGCCTCCGGGCGGCTACGGGCCCGGCGTGGGATGGTCGGCCCTCCGCCGCTTCACGAGCCCTACGACCGCAAGCAAGCTCCCCACGTCTGCCCCCTCGCCCCGGGCGGCCAGTGCATTGTCGAGCCTCTCGATCACGAGCCCCTGGAGCATGAGCGCATCGGCCGACTGCCGGGGTCCCACTCATGGCATTGCGTCAGGTGCACACCGCTTGCGACGGAGAAGCAGGGAGGACCCACACGCGTTCAGGCCACCGCGTTCGCGTGGCGCGGTATCGGATACCCGCCGTCGAGAGCCCCAGAAGCTCGTCGACCCGCCCTCGCCAGCGCGGCTGGCCTACGCTTGGCCCTTGCTCCGTGCTGTCGGTCACGCCGCCCCTCCACGCCCGGGCGTCTCGTCCAGGCCATGATCCTCCGGGTGTGCGAAGAACTTGCCGAATTGCCTGGAGGCGTCCGATCGTGGCTCCACCAGTTCCTCCCGGAACTCGCTGCGGCAGCCGCGGGAGCAGAAGTAGAGCGTCTGGCCGTCCCGGTCGATCCTCGCGGCGGCGCGCCCGGGCTCGAGCAGCATTCCGCACACGGGGTCGCGAACCAGAGCCTCAAGGGTCGTGAAGCGCCCGTCCTCAAGCCACAGCACCCGGTCGGCGATCTCGCGCAGCCGCTCATCGTGGCTGACGATCACAACGGTCGTGCGCTTCTCTCGTGCCAGTCGCCTGAGAAGCCGCATCGTCTCGGCGCCGTGGCGGGAGTCGAGGTTCGCGGTCGGTTCATCCGCGAGGATCAGGTCGGGCTCGTTGACGCATGCTCGCGCGAGTGCCACGCGCTGCTTCTCGCCTCCCGAGAGCTTCTCGACGGGGAACTCGAGCCGGTCACCGAGGCCCAGGTCTGTCAGCAGCCGCTCGGCCCGCTCGCGGGCCTCCCGCCCCCTGCGCCCGGCGATGTTGAGCGCGACCTCCACGTTCTCGCGGGCGCACAGCGCCGCCACAAGGTTGAAGTCCTGGAAGATGAAACCGAACGTGCGCGCCCGAAACGGCGGCAGGTGCCGCTCCGGCAAGGTGGCGATGTCGGTGCCTCGAATCAACACCTCCCCGCTCGTGGGACGGAGCAGCCCCCCGAGCATCGACAGGAACGTCGTCTTGCCGCTGCCTGACGGGCCCATGATCAGGACGATCTCGCCGGACTCGAGGGTGAGGTCAAGACCGCGGACCGCCTCGACGCGCAGCTCACCCTCCCCGAACGTCCTCGTCAAGCCGCGGATGCGCGCGATCGGTTCGATCACGATTTCCTCCTATCGCCGAAAGACACTCGCGGGGTCGACCCGCGCGACACGGACAATCGGGAGCGCGGCGGCGGCGGTCGCGACGAGACCCGCGACGAGAAGGGCCCGGGCGACATCGCCCGGGCGGAGCACGAGGACCAGGGTCGACGCGAGCCTGGTCGACGTTGCGGCGAGCAGGAGCGCCAGGCCCAGCGCCGCCGCGAACCCGGCGAGCACCAGCGCGCCGACCTGACCGACCACCAGGGCCAACGCCCGGCGCGTGCGCAAGCCCAACGCGCGCAGTACGGCATAGTCGCGAAGCTGGGCGACCATGGAGCTGTACGCCACGAGGGCGGCGACCGCCACGCCGACGATGAAGCCGATCAGGGTCATCCCCCGGACGATGTCCGTCGACATGTCCCCAACCACCCGACGCTCGGAGCGGACGAAGGCCCGCCGCGTGGAGGCGGTAGCGGTCGGCACTGCGCGTTCAATGCGGGCGGTGAGATCGTCGAGCGCGACCCCTCGGCGGCCCCGGACGAAGACGTAGCTCACCACTCCATCGACCCCGAGCAGGCGGCCGAGGTCTCCTCGGGGCACAAACGCCACGGCGTTGGTGATCGAGGCGAGGCCCTCGACCTCTCCGGAGACGCGGAAGTCCTGTGCGAGGACCCGGACGGTCGCACCGGGGGCGACCTGGAGCTTACGGGCTGCGACCCCATCGAGGAGGATCTCTCCGCTGGCGGGGCGTCGTCCGCGCCTGACCGCGACCGGCGCTCCTCCATCGTCGTCGCCGATCAGGTACACGAGGGCGCGGTCGTCGCCACGCTCGATGAGGGTCGGGGCGTACAGGATCGGCCGGGCCTCCGCGACGCCGGGGACAGCGCGGATCGCGGCGACCTCCGGCTCCGGGAGCGCCGACTCGGTCATGTGCATCGTGTCGACCCCGCGTTGGGCGACGATCACATCTGCGCCGCTGCGTTCAATGTACGCGGTGAGCCGCTGCTGCATGCCCGCGAAGATCGCGTTGAGTGCCAGCACGAGCAGCAGGGCCACGGCGATGCCGGCCAGACCGGCGATCGACCGGCCGCGTCGGGCGAGTAGCTGGCGGTACGCGAGCGGGACGGTCATCGTCTGAAAGCCGTCGCAGGCTCGAGCCTGGAGAGGTACCGAGCGGGCAGGAACGCGGCGGCGAGGGCCATCACAAGCGCCCCGATCGCGATGAGCGCGATCGCCCCGCCCGAGATCGCGATCAGGTACCTGGGAGCGACCCGCGAGACGAGCTGGGCCGCCCCGAACGCGAGCAGCACTCCGAGGGCGGTGCCCGCGGCGGCCAGCGCCCCCGCCTGCGCCGCGACGAGCAGCAGCAGCGACCGCCCGCGAAGCCCGAGTGCCTTGAGCGTCGCGTACTCGCGGCTGCGTTCGCTCGTAGACGTATAGATGGTCAGGCCGATCACCAGGATGGCGACCGCGAACGCGATCGTGACCATCGCCCGAAGAGGCCCCTGAAAAGGGGCCGCGAAGAGCCGCCGGTCGTTCCTCGCGACCTCAGCTCGGGTGAGGGCAGAGACGCCGGGGACGGCGCGCTCGATTCGCCTCGTGAGTATGTCCGTCGTGGTGCCGCGTTGTGGCTCAACGAGGAAGAACGCCGCGGTTCCCGGGCGGCGGCTGAGGTCGTTGACCGTGCGCCGCGTCGCGAACGCCAGCGGCGTCATGAACCCGCTGGTTCCGGTCGAAAGCCCGACGACTCGCAGAGACGCCCCGCGGTACTCGAGGTTCGAGCCGACGCTGAGCCCGTGGTCTGCCGCGAGCACCCGGTCGAGCACGAGCTCCCGAGCGTCGCGGGGGGCTCGCCCGGCCGCGAGCGCCCATGGTCCGCCGGGCAGCCCCGGGTCGTAGCCAACGAGCACGGCGAGGACGCGGCGGCCGTGAAGGCGCAGCATCGCGTACTGCTGGGTGATCGGCGCCACCCGAGCGACCCCGCCCACCTGCTCGATCCGTCGCTCGAGCCCCTCTGGCAGCACCGAGGATTGGCTGAGGAAGTTCCGTGACCCGGCCTGCGCTACGAGCACAGGCGCCTGACGGTCCACGTACAGCGTCACCTGCTCACTCATGCCACGTCGCAGCCCACTCAGCAGCAAGACCAAGGAGACTGCAGCGGCGACCGCAAAGAGGGTCACCGCGACCTTCGTGGGCTCGGCCGCGAGCTGTCGCCAGCCGACCGGAACACCTCTGGGCCGCACCAGCGGCAGCCGGTGAGCCACCTCGAGTCCGCCGATCCGGAGGCCCGCCTTCACGGTTAGTGCCCGTGTGGGTCGGGCGCGCCGGGCCCGGGCTGTTCGAGCGGCGTGGCCGCCGGGGAGTTGTCGCCTCGGATCGCCGGACCGATGACGAGCGTGGACAGCGTGAACATGGCCGCGAAGACGACCAGAGCCGTCGCCGGCGCTCGCCAGCTTCCGAATCGCCGCCTCAAGCGAAGCAGGAACGGGACGGAGACGACGAAGCCCACCAGCCCGAACAGGACCGACCCGCCGGTGCCCGTGAGAAGCGCCGCCCCGGCGATCGGGCCGACATGGTGCAGGACATGCGGGGCGATCCCAGACACGACGCCCACCGCCCCCGTGACGGCCGCCCAGGCACGGCGCCGTGCTGCTGTGATCCACCCGACGCGGTGGGCGGTGGAGACGAGCGAGCCGGCTCCGGGAGCTCCCGGCTCGTGCGAGTTCGCGTCGGTCACGGGGAACTCCTCGGACGCAGCTGCGGAGCCCGCGGAGCGATCGGGGCGAGACCTGCGACGGGACGGGGCCGTCTCATCACGGGCGGTTGGGGAGGACCGGCGACGGCGGGTGGCGAAAACGCGGCATGAAGCGAGGGGTCCGGTTCCGGTAGCGGATCCATCCCTCTCCGAACCGCTCGGCGACCTCCGCCTCCTCGCGGATCGCCAGCCGGCGGTAGATGTACAGCAGAATCGGGAACATCACGAGCGTCGGCAGCGTCGGCCACTGGAGCAGGAAGCCGACCATGATCAGCACGAGTCCTGCATATTGCGGATGGCGCAGACGTGCGTACGGCCCGGTCATCGCGAGGCTCTGTGTCTTCAGCGCGGCGAACAGCACACGCCAGGCGGCAGCGATCAGCCAGAAGCCGCCGCCGATGAAGAGGTAGCTCACCACATGGAACGGGCTCAGGTGCGGATCCCCCTTCCAGCCGATCAGGTCCGCCCAGAGGTGACCCGCATCATGACTCAGGTTCACGCCGGGGATGACGCCGCCGAGCGGCCCGGACAGCAAGTAGACCGTCAACGGGTACCCGTACATCTCGGTGAACAGCGCAACCACGAACGCGGCGAAGCCGCCCAACGTGCGCCAATCGCGGTTCGAACGAGGATGGAAGAAGCTCGCGGCGAATGCGATGAAGATCACCGAGTTGACCACAACCAACACCCAAAGGCCGTAGCCGAAGTCGTTCATCCCCCACCTCTGGTCATCTCTCCCCCACACGCCACCGCGTCGCGCCCGGTCACATCGGCCCGCCCCGTCCCGCCGCGCGACACGGCGCCGTGCAGCGGGGCTCCGTTCGTCGACGGTCGAGCCGGCCGTTTGCGTACGACATCCACTGCCAGCCCTTCCCTACAAGGTCTCGACCAGCCGCCGGGCAGGGATCGCAGTCCCCTCGCACATAGCCGGGCCCCTCCGGTCGGAGTCCGGGTGACAGGAAAGCACGGGTTGAGGGTCATGCCCCACTCCTCTCGGCGGGGATCCGCCTCCCTTAGGATTACCACGTGTCGTGTCGGCGCCGTCCCGATATTGCCGCAGGGTCCGCTCCGGTGAACTACGGTGGGGCAAGCGCGGTTCACACGGTCTTCACACCCGTTGGCTCATCTGTTTGATCGAGGTGTGAAAAGTGACATGGGGGAGATGGTGGTCGGTGATGCCGATCAGCAAGAGGCGACCCTCGGATCTCGTGAGGACGCTCCCGTGCCGGGTGTCGCGGTCAAGTCTCAGCTCCGCGGCCGCCTCCGTCGCATCGAAGGGCAGGCGCGGCATCGCCCGCATGGTGGATGAGGACCGCGCATGCGTTGACGTCCCTCAGCAGATCACGCCGCGCAGGCCGCGTTGGACGAGGCCGCCCTGCTCCTCGTCGAGGACCGCGTGCGTTGGTTCTCACGCCGTCGCGCCGCAAGGTCCGAGCGTCTGGCGGAGCTCATGGCGGTCATCGCCCGTCTCGTGAGATCGTGACGACGAGAAAGAGAACAGAGAACATGGGCATCGAAGACGAACGTACCTCCACCGTGACGATCAGCACCGACCGATTCGACGCCGTCATCTTCGACATGGACGGCGTCATCACCGACACCGCCCGGGTCCACGCCGCGGCCTGGACCCGGCTCTTCGACGAGTACCTGGCCACCCACACCGACGCCGGGGTCGACACCCGGCCCTTCACCGGCGACGACTACCGCCGCCACCTCGACGGACGGGGCCCCATCGACGGTGTCGAGGCATTTCTGGCATCCCGCGGCATCGTGTTGCTCAGGGGCACCTCCGACGATCCGCCACACGCGGCCACGTCCTGGGGGCTCGCCAACCGCAAGAACCGCTACTTCCTCGAGGCGCTCGACGCCCAGGGCTCCCGCCCCTTTGCGTCATCGGTGGCCCTCGCGCGGGACCTGCGGGCGGCTGGCATCCGCGTCGGGGTCGTCACCGCCAGCCGCAACCGGGCCGAGGTGCTGGCGGCTGCGGGAGTCACAGATCTGTTCGCGGTGCATGTCGACGGACGGGATGGGGCGGCGCTAGGCCTGGCCGGCAAGCCCGACCCGGCGCTGTTCCTGGAGGCGGCCCGACGGCTCGGCGTCGAACCTCACCGGACCGTCGTGATCGAAGACGCCACCGCCGGGGTCGAGGCCGGGCGGCGGGGACGGTTCGGCCTGGTGGTCGGCGTCGACCGTCACGACCACGCCGATGCCCTAATGGCAGCCGGTGCTGATGTCGTGGTGTCGGACCTCGCCGAGATCAACATCGCCGAGCCCGGCGGCGACGGCGCCCACCAAGGCAGCGAGTGGAGCTTCGGGTACACGGGGTTCGCGCCCACCGACGAGGGACGGCGAGAGGCGCTGTGCACGCTTGGCAACGGGGTGTTCGCCACCCGCGGCGCCGCCCCGGAGTCACGAGCCGACGGCGTCCACTATCCCGGGACCTACGCGGCCGGGATCTACAACCGGCTGGTCTCGCAGGTAGAGGGCAGGGACCTGGAGCACGAGAGCATGGTCAACCTGCCGAACTGGCTGCCGCTCAGCTTCCGGCCGGCTGGCGGCGACTGGCTCGACCTGGCAACGATGCGCATCGAGCCGTACCGCCAGGACCTCGACCTGCACCGGGGGATGCTCACCCGACGCTTCGAGGTCACCGACGCCACCGAGCGAAGAACGGCGGTCACCGAGCGCCGCCTGGTCCACATGGGCCGCCCGCACCTCGCCGCGCTGGAGTGGACGCTTGTCCCCCGGAACTGGTCGGGCCGGCTCGAGGTCCGGCTCCCCTCGGCGTCGTCCGCGCCCTCGCCGGCGGTG
>CAYTRV010000037.1:0-3562 GCA_964440285.1 uncultured Bifidobacteriaceae bacterium | reverse complement strand
CGACGAGCGCGATCTCGCCGGACGGCACCTCGTCGACGTGGAGGTGGGAGAACAGGGCACCGAGACGCTGTGGCTGACCGCCCAGAGCGTCCAGTCGCAGCGCCACGTCGGCCAGGCATGCCGGACCTGCGTCGAGGCCGGTGGTCGCCGCGACGGCCAGGCCCGGCGAGTGCTGCAGGAGCCCGGCCGGATCGAGCACCGCATCGAGGTCGAGGTGACCGCAGGTGAAGCCGTCCGGGTCGAGAAGATCGCCGCTCTGCACACCTCGCTCGACCCTGCCATCGCCGATGTCCGCACCGCGGCCCTCACCGAGCTCGGCGACGCCGGGACGCTGGACGAGCTCGTCGAGGGCCACGAGCTCGTCTGGGGGCAGCTGTGGCGCCGCGCCCACCTCGAGCTGCTCAGCGATGACCCCGAGGTGGCACGAACACTGAACCTGCACGCCTTCCACGTGTTACAGACGCTCTCGCCCCACATCGCCCACCGCGACGTTGGCGTCCCCGCCCGCGGCCTCCACGGTGAGGGTTACCGAGGCCATGTGTTCTGGGACGAGCTGTTCGTCGCGCCCTACCTGAACCTGCGCTTCCCCGAACTCACCCGCGGGCTGCTGCTGTACCGCTACCGGCGTCTCCCCGCCGCCCGCCGTTTGGCCGCCGCCATGGGCCGACGCGGCGCCTGTTACCCGTGGCAGAGCGGTAGCGACGGCCGGGAGGAAACCCCGACGCAGTTCTTCAACCCCCGTTCCGGGCGATGGATGTCGGACAACTCCCGCCGACAGCACCATGTGAGCCTCGCGGTGGCCTACGAGCTGTGGCAGTACTACCAGGCGAGCGGCGACCTCGACTTTCTCGCCCGCTACGGCGCTGAGATGCTCATCGAGATCGCCCGGTTCTGGGTCGACCTCGCCGAACTCGACCCCAACACCGGCCGCTACTCGATCCGCGGCGTGATGGGCCCCGACGAGTTCCACGACGGATACCCCGACCGACCCGGCCGCGGCATCGACGACAGCGCCTACACCAACGTCATGGTCTCCTGGCTGCTGCGCCGCGCCCTCGACGCCTACCAGTTCCTCGGCAGCCAGGCCGACGCCGACGTGTGGGAGCGCCTGGGCGTCACCCCCGACGAGCTTGTCGTATGGGAGGAGCTCGGCCGGCGGCTGCGGGTGCCCTTCCACCCCAACGGGATCATGAGCCAGTTCGCCGGCTACGAGGACCTCGCCGAGTTCGATTGGGACCACTACCGGCACCGCTACGGCAACATCGGCCGCCTCGATCTCATCCTCGAGGCCGAAGGCGACTCGCCGAACCGCTACAAGCTCTCCAAACAGGCCGACGTGCTCATGCTCCTCTACCTGTTCTCCGCCGAAGAGCTGACCGACCTACTCACACATCTCGATTACAGCTTCGACCCCGCCACCATCCCGGCAACCGTCGACTACTACACCGCGCGCATGTCCCACGGCTCCACGCTGTGCCGGGTCGCCGTTGCCTGGGTCCTCGCCCGCGGCGACCGGGCACGATCCTGGGAGATCTTCCGCGAGGCCCTGCTGAGCGACGTCGCCGACATCCAGGGCGGTACGACCAGCGAAGGCATCCACCTCGGCGCCATGGCCGGCACCATCGACCTCGTCCAACGCTGCTACACCGGCATCAAGGTCCACGACGACACCCTGTGGTTCGATCCCCGCCTACCGGATCAGCTCCCCGAGCTGCGCTTTCCCGTGCGGTACCGCCACCAATGGATCGACGTCACTATCGCTCACCATAAGATCCAGCTCCGTGCCCGACCCGGCCATGGCGCGCCTGTGCGGGTCGGGATCTGCGGCAAACTGTTCGAGCTGACACCGGGGGAGGCGATCGAGGCTGAGCTCACCTCGCGTTGACCGGGTTCCCACCCGGGGGAGCGGCAAACTGCATGCGGCGACAGGAGGAGGGCACCGAGTCCACAGCGCACACTCGTCGCAGCAAAGCGGGCAAGGGCGCGCATCGAGGTCTGTCGTGAACCGCCCACGGAGGAGGGTGAAGGCGCTCGGAGCGTCGAATGCGAAGGGCGTGTGAAGATCCGGATGGGGTCGGTGTTTACCCGAATCGCATCTCGGGGCGGTCCCCGATGGGTCACCTCACGGGTGGGTCCACGCTCGAAAGGAACAGTTGAGGGGAAGATGATGCGTCCACTTTCTAAGACCCCGCAAGCGCGACTGGATCAGCGACAACGCCTGTTGGCTGCGGCGATGAGTCTTCTCGTTCCGGGTAGCGGCCATCTTCTCGTCCTTGACAAGCGCCTCCGCGGCCTTGTCTGGCTGGCGGGTTGGGTCGCGTTGGTGCTCGTCGGCGCCGGCCACTTGATTCCCGGGTTGGTTCTCATGGTGGTTGCGGGACTCGACGCATGGTGGATCTCAAGTGCCATTGACACGCCGACTCGACCGCCTGGCGGCGGGACCTGAACACGGAGCGATCCTCGACGGAGGAGGGACCACGGTGGATGCCTCAACCATCATCTTGCTGGCGCTCTTGCTCGCCTGCCCACTCATGATGCTGTTCATGCATCGCGGGCACGGCGACAAGCACTCGATGCATGATGCAGACCAGGGAAACCAGGAAGAGTCGGCTTCAGCGGGGCCGCCCCCGGCCGGGGGTTCTCTCGACGCTGAGGTCACAAGTGAGGAGAGCAGGCGGCGCCGGCCCAAGGCTTCCCATCGCCACTGAGAGCGTCGACGCTCAAGACCGGCTGGCTCGATGACCGCGTTCGCCATCGCCATCATCATCGTGGTGATCGTCTGCCCGCTCGTGATCGCTGTGTTGCTGTGGCTTGACCGTCGTGAAGAGCGTCGCCGGTGACTCGGCTGAACAGAAGGGCCGCGGCCGGACGCCCTGCTATAGGTACGCGATGGGATTTCGCGGGACCCCGCCGGCGCACACCTCGAAGTGGACGTGCGGACCGAAGCAGTGTCCGGTGCATCCGACGGCGCCGATGATGGCGCCTCGGCCGAGCGCTTGCCCGTTCGCCACCGACACGCGACTGAGGTGCGCGTATGCGGTGGCGATGCGCCCGTGCGAGATGACGACCAGATTTCCGTAGCCACGGCTGGGGCCCGCGACGATCACCGTCCCGCCGCGATGTCGATGCCCTCGTGCATCCGCCCCCAGCGTGGCCCGAACGGCGAGACAATCGGCCGCTCACCGGCGATGACAGCCCGGCTCCTCCAGAGGTCGGGATCGCGGGCGCCGGGCTGACCGGTGCACTGCGGATTTGGCCTCCGAGTGCGGCGGACCGCACGCGCAGTCCACGGGCCTCCGCCTCGATCTCCCGCCGGTCGCCCGGATGCCCGCGAGCAGCCTCTGGCGGGCCAACAGCGCCGTGACCAGGCGCGTGCGCTCAGATGCGATGACCGCAGCCACCCGCCTGGCCTCCTGTTCGGTGAGCCGTTCCATTGCGGCGCGGGCGGCCGTGATGTCGCTGAGGCTCCCTGTCCCCTGAGGATCAGCTACAGCATGCCTGGGTCCCCGCTGCGGTATCCGGCCGACAGTCGCACCGCAAGAGTGCGCCGCTCGACTCCGAA
>CAYTRV010000036.1:10870-16479 GCA_964440285.1 uncultured Bifidobacteriaceae bacterium | reverse complement strand
TTCGCGAGCAACGCGCGCCCGAGCTTCCGCACACGGTGCCGGCCACCCGCGGGCGGGTGGATCCGCCGGGGGCAGGGGAACCCGCACTGGAACGCCGTGCTGGGCTCCGCCGCGATCCGGTATCCCACGCGACGCGGCGACCTCGGGGAGTACTGGGTCGACCGGACCGGGGCCCGCACCGTGGTGAACGTCCGCGTCGTCCGCGACGTCGCGACCCACAGGACGCGGCTGCGACGCCTCTTCCGCGGCAACCTGTGCGTGACCCAGCGCGGACGCTCCGAACGCGTGCTCGGCAGGATCCTCACGCAGACGATCGCAGCCCTCCCTCCGACCAACCGCCTGGGTGGCAGCGTCGACATCGTCGACAGCCACGTCGACGTCGACGTCGTGCTGGACGCCGGCGACCTGCAGGGCTCCTTCGACGCCCGCTACGGCCGAGGCCTGGTCCGGGTGCGCTCGGCCCTGGTCCGAGTGGGATAGGGCGCCCGCAACTTCTGCGTGAGGGTCACGTCCCGCTCCCGGGCAACGAACAATCGGGGGGTCCAGCTGCGTTCGGCGTGCGGTCCCCGGGCGATTCACGGTCCCGGTCCAGGGGCGTGACCTCGCGGCAGCCACGGTGTCACCTCACCACGTCACTCTTGAGGTGCCCGCGTCACTTTGAGGGTGCTTCACCGTCACCTTGACCCGTCACCTTCAGTTGCCCGGGACGACGGGTCACCCGACTCGCCGGCCGGAACGATTCGGCTGGCCGGGGGATAGGCCACAGGTCAGCTTCGGGATTCGATCGCGGGTACGCAGAACCCCCCGCGTGTGCTTGAGTTCCGCCCCGTGGGCGAATGGAGCGACTGGTACCGGCGTGAGGACCCGACCGGGTGGGTGATGCCGCGCATCCTGCGAGAGCGGGCGGAGGCGCACCCTGACCGCGACTACTTCCGCTTCGCATCCGGGTCGTGGTTGTCCTACGGGGAGGTCAACGCCCGCGCCAACCGCATCGCGAACGCGCTCGTCGCCCACGGCCTTCGAAAGGGCGAAGCCATCGCGATGCTCATGCCGAACTGCGAGGACAACATTCCCGCCTGGTTCGGCATCCAGAAGGCCGGCGGCGTGCAGTGCCCCGTCAACACCGCCTACCGCGGCGACTTCCTCTCGTGGGTCATCAACCTGCCGCGCGCGAGGTTCCTGATCGTCTCCGACGAGTACCTCGACCGGATCGACCGGATCGCGGGCGAGCTCCCCCTGCTCGAGCACGTCATCGTCTGGCGCTCTACGCGGCCCGCAGGACCCGACCCGGCCATCCGATGGGAGCCGTTCGAGGCACTCTGGGACGCCCCGGACGCGGAGCCCGACGTCGAGGTGCAGTGGACCGACGACGCGCGCATCATGTTCACCTCGGGCACCACCGGCCGCAGCAAGGGGGCCGTCAAGCAGCACGCCTCCGACTACTTCTCCGGACGCACCTACAACAACGTCTGCGAGGTAAACGCCGACGACACGTTCTTCTCGTGCCTGCCGCTGTTCCACTCCAACGCACAGGTGCTCGCCGCCTACCCCGCGATGATCGCCGGCGCCCGCATCGCGTACGCCGAGCGGTACTCGTCGCAGCAGTTCTGGCAGCAGGTCATCGACGCCGAGGCGACCGTGCTCAACACGGTGAGCGCGATGAACTACTTCCTGTGGAACACGCCCCCGAGCGACCTCGACCGCGCACACGGCGTGACCCGCATCATGGCGATGCCGGCCCCTCGGGACATCTTCCACGAGTTCCAGGAGCGCTTCGGCATCCGGTTCACCGAGGGCTACGGCCTGACCGAGACCGGGATGGTGACCTACCACCCTCCCGGGGTCCCGGTGCGGGTCGGGTCGTGCGGCGTCGCCACTCCGGGCTTCGATGTGTCCATCGTGGACCCCGACACCGACCTGCCCGTCCCGGCCGGCCTGGCTGGCGAGATCGTCGTCGACATGAAGCTGCCGAACATCGTGATGCGCACCTACGCCGGAATGCCGGAGAAGACGGCCGACGACTTCCGCAACCTCAAGCTCCACACCGGTGACCTCGGCCGCATGGACGAGGACGGATACGTCTACTTCATGGACCGCGTCAAGGACTACATCCGCCGCCGCGGCGAGAACGTCTCCTCGATGGAGGTTGAGGCCGTCGTCACCTCGCACCCCCGGGTGCTCGAGGCCGCCGCGATCGCCGTGTGCGCGGCCGAGGGCGCCGGAGCCGAGGACGAGATCCTCGTCTGCGTCGTGCCGTGCGAGGAGGGCGTCGACCACCACGACCTGCTGACCCATTGCGCCGACCGCATGCCGTACTTCGCCGTGCCCCGCTACGTTCGGGTCATGGCGGAGCTCCCGAAGACGCCCACGGCGCGGGTGCGCAAGGTGGAGCTCCGCGAGCGCGGCATCACCCACGACACGTACGATCGCGCCGTCCATGGTCCCGAGATCCAGCGGTGAGCGACGACGAACCGGATCTCGGCGAGGCCGCCGACTACATCCTCGCCGAACGACCGAAGCTCGGCGAGGATGACGTGTGGGACGTCCTCAGGGAGCTGCAGTCGCCGCCCGCACCGGGGAGCGACGGCCTGGCGCTCCAGCTGCTCAAAGGGACCCACCCCCACATTCGCCCTCGCCACGTGAAGGTGATCCTGCGGGAATGGCGGGTATACGTCTCGCTGGTCCGCGAACGGGACTGGGAGGACGATGAATGACACCCGCGGCGGCGGGGGTGTGATCGGCGCGCCGCGACACGACGGCGATTGGGAGAGGTTCACCGCGATCGAGGGCCAGGCGTTCGCCACCGCCCGGGAGACGACCGAGCGCTACATCGCCGCCGTCCGTGATCACGCGATCGCGCGTTTCGCGTTCGACGGCGACCGGGTCGTCGGAGGGGCACTCGTGCTGCCCTGCCGCCAGATCGCTGGTGGCCGTCCCGTCACCGCCGGGGGGGTCGCCTCCGTGTGCGTGTCGCCGGAGGCACGCGGACGGGGGCTCGGACGGTCGGTGATGTCGTCGCTCGTGACGGCGATGCGCGACGAGGGGCTCGCACTTGCGCCGCTGTGGCCGTCGAGCGTCGCGTTCTACCGACGCCTCGGGTGGGAGATCGCCGGGCACGTCTGCGAGTTCGCGGTCGCGTCGCATGCGCTTCGGGGGCTACCCGCATCCGGACAGGCCGTCCGCGACCCGAGCCTGGCGGAGGTGCACGAGCTGCGTTCGGCGTCCGCCCGCGGTTGGTGCGGCCCCATCGATCGGCCGCCCTGGTGGTGGAGCTGGCGGCTGCCGCAGCCCGCCCCTGATCTCACCAACCGCTACGGCTGGCGCGAGGATGGACGGCTCACCGGGTTCGCGGCGTTCCGTCACGAGCCCCCGGCGGGCCGCCGGTGGGGGTTCGACGTCTGGGTCTCCGACTTCTGGGCCGCCACCTCGGACGCCCTCAACGGCCTCCTCGGGCTCCTCGCCTCGGACGGCGCCCTGAGCCCCATGGTCCGCTTCGACTACGGCGCCCTCCCCGCGACCCCCGATCTGGTGTGGCGGGTCAGGGAGCTCAACGTCGACATCACCGGCACCAACGCGTGGATGCTGCGGGTCGTCGACCCCGCGCGCGCCCTCGAGCAGAGCGGCTGGCCGGCGGACGCCGATCACCGGCTCGACTTCGCAGTCGGGGAGCCGGGCGCGCCCCCCCACTATTTCACCCTCGAGGTCGCGGGCGGATCGGCCCAGGTCACACCCGGCGGTGCGGGTCGCGTGCGGATCGGCGTGGGGGCCTTCTCTTCGTGGTTCGTGGGCGGCATGCGCGCCGAGACGGCCGCGCGGCTGGGGTTCGCGGACGGTGAACCGGACGATCTCGCGATCATGGACATGCTCACCGCGGACCGGCGGTCGTGGCTCCCCGACATGTTCTGAGCGGCGCCGCCGCCGCCGTCTGGCTGGCTGCGACCGCTCTCGCGATCACCGAGCGCCGGCGCGGACCCGATCCTCTCCGCGAGGCGCCCTTGAGCGACGGCCCGTTGGTGTCGATCGTGATGCCCGCCCGCAACGAGGAGCGGGGGATCGGCGACGCCGTCCGCTCGCACCTGCGCCAGAGCTACGGACGGATCGAGGTGATCGTCGTCGACGACGAGTCGGGCGACGCGACGGCCGCCATCGCAGTCGCCACGGCCGCGGGCGATGCACGGTTCCGCCTGGTGCACGGCGAGCCGGTCCCGGACGGCTGGGTGGGCAAGAGCTGGGCCTGCCGGCAGGGCGCGCAGCGCGCGACGGGCGAGTGGCTCCTGTTCACCGATGCCGACGTCGTGCACGCGCCGGACGCGCTCGCGCGCTGCCTGGCCCTCGCAGTGCGGCTCGGCCGCGGCGGCCTGACCCTGGCGCCGCGGGTCGACACCGCAACCGTGGCGGAACGACTGGTGCTGCCGGCCGCGGCCGCGCTCATCCAGTTCGTCCTGGCGCCCGGTCCGCTGGCGCGCTCGCCGCGCAGCGCGATCGCGATGGCGGCCGGGGCGTATCTGTTGGTCCGGCGCGACCTGTACGACCGTGTCGGGGGCCACGGCGGCATCGGCGGACACATGGTCGACGACCTGGCCCTCGCCCAGGCGGTCAAGCGATCCGGCGCCCTGCTGATGCCCGCCGACGGCTCCGGGGTCATCCGGCTGCGGATGTACCACGACGTCGGCGAGCTTTGGCGCGGGTGGTGCAAGAACGCCGCGTTCGCCTCGCCGAACGGCGTGACAAAGGGCGTGGTGCCCGCGGCGGCCCTTGCCGCGCTCGGTCTGATGCCCGTGATCGCTCTGGGACGCGGCGCCCAGACGCGCGATGCGACGTTCGCCATGATCGGCGCCGCGGGGTTCGCCGCACAGTGCGCGCTGCAGCGGCTTGCCGGGCCGATCGTCGACACGCCCGCCCGCTATGCGGCCACCCTCCCGGTGGGCACCACGTTCATGGCCGCGGCCGCGATGCGCGGGGCCGTTGACCGACTCACGGGACGTGGCCCGGTGTGGCGCGGCCGCCGCTACCCGCACGCGCGCTGAGCGAGCTCAGCCGCCGATGAGGCTCATGGGGCGACCGGTGTAGGTCCAGTCGGGACGTTCCATCCCGTGGCCCGGGCCCTTCGCGGCGACGGCGCCGCGGATGATCGCCTCCAGCTCCCGGTCGGTCACTCCGGCGCGCAGCGGTCCGCGCAGGTCCGTCTCGTCCTCGGCGAACAGGCACGTCCGCAACTGTCCGTCGGCGGTGAGCCGTAGCCGGTCGCACGAGGCGCAGAAGGACTCGGTGACGGACGAGACGAACTGCAGCTCCCCGGCGCCGTCGGCGAACCCCCACCGGGTGCCCGGTGCAGACGGCCGCTCACGGTCGAGCGACACCAGCGGCCAGCGGGCCTCAACCATCGCCCGCACCTCGGCGCCCGAAAGGACGGAGCTGCGCTCCCAGTCGCGCGGCGCGTCCAGGGGCATCACCTCGATGAACCGCACCACGTATGGGCGGTTCCGGGCGAACTCGGCGAGCGGGAGGACGTCGGGGTCGGAGAGGCCGCGCAGCAGCACGGCGTTGACCTTGATCGGCCGGAGCGACTCGTGGCGCTCGCATGCGGCGAGCCCGTCGAGCACCCGGCC
>CAYTRV010000036.1:0-10860 GCA_964440285.1 uncultured Bifidobacteriaceae bacterium | reverse complement strand
GGCCGAGATCGTCACGGCGCGTGATGGCGGCGAACCGCTCCGGGTCGAGGGAGTCGACGCTCACGTTGACGCGCGCCAGCCCGGCGGCGACGAGGTCGTCGACCTGGTCGGCCAGCAGCACGCCGTTGGTCGTGATCGACACCTCCCGGATCCCGTCGATCGCAGAGATCCGGCGGACGAGCTGCGGGAGGTCACGCCGCACGAGCGGCTCACCGCCGGTCACCCGGATGTCGCCGACGCCCAGGCCCGACAGCAGACGGACGACGCGTTCGATCTCGTCGAAGCCGAGCACCTGGTCCTTCGGGAGCCAATCCATGCCCTCCGCCGGCATGCAGTACCGGCAGCGCAGGTTGCAGCGGTCGGTCACCGAGAGACGCAGCGCCCGATGGGCGCGGCCGAAGCCGTCGACCAGCCCGGGAGAAGCTGTCTTCGCCATATCGGGAGGTTAGCGCTCGCGGGGCGACAGGGGTTACCCGGGAGCGAACACCCGGAGGCCGAGTTCCCTGGCCGCAATGGCCATGCGCTGGTCGTAGGTCACCAGCGCGCGTAGGGTCGTGCCGAACAATGCGGCGGTCGCGAGGTGAATCGCGCCGAGGGACCGAAGCTCCGCCGGGGCGAGCGCCCCGGCCGCGTTCAGCACACGGTCATTCACCCGGACCAGCTCGATACGTGCGAGCACGTCCTGCCCGCGGCGCACCGCCGCGTCGCCGAGTGGCATCAGCGCCCGGGCGACCTCGGTCCGCGCAAGGGCGCTCGCAACGAGCGGGCGGCGCCGAAGGTACTGCTGAAGCCGTCGGGACTCGGACTCGCGCACGGCGAGCTTGACCAACGCCGACGAGTCGACGTAGGTGGGACGGTCATCGTTCATCGTCGCGGAGGCGGGCGAGGATCGCCGATGGCGCCTCATGCCCTGCGGGCAGCGGAAGCGGCTCCGGCAGTTCCTCGATCGTTCCATCGCGCTCGGAGAGCTCTCCCACGGCGCGGAGCTGTTCGATCGGGCTCGCGTCCGGGACCGGTGTGAGCAGCGCGATCGGCCGACCACGGTCGGTGACCTCAAAGGTCTCACCCGCCTCGACGAGACGGAGGAACTCGCTCGCCCGTTGGCGCAGCTCTCGGATCCCGACGGTCTTCATCGTGCTATTTGTAGCACAAACCTCAGTGAGGGCGAAGCGACCCGACTCCGGTGTGACCGAACGAGCACCGGAGTCGGATCCTTGGTCTACCGCGAGCCCGCCTCCGCCAAAGCCCTCCCGGTGAGGACCTGCGCGAGGTGACGGCGGAAGTCGGCCGTCGCCCAGGTGTCGCTCGGCGGGTCCGTGCCCTCGGCTGCTGCCGCCGCCGCGGCGGCAGCCCCACCGGAGGTGAACGCGGCCTCGGCGGCGCTCGCCCGGATCGGGATCTGCCCCATGTTGGTGAACGCGATCTTCGCCCCGCCGTTCACCACGGCGGCCACACCGACCGTCGCCCAGTCGAGCGCCCGCTGGCGGAACTTGATGTACGACCAGCCCGCCCCGCCCGTCTTGGGGATGTGGATCTCCGTGAGCACCTCGTTGTCGGCGAGGGCCGTCTGGAAGAACCCCTGGAAGAAGTCGGCCGCGGCGATCTGCCGCTGCCCGCCCGGTCCGTGCGCCACGAACGTCGCGTCGAGCAGGCGACAGATCGTTGGCAGGTCCGATGCCGGGTCACCGTGGGCGCACGAGCCGCCGATCGTGCCACGGTGGCGCACCTGGCGGTCGCCCACCATGCCCGCCGTGTGGGCGAGGATCGGACAGTGCTGCTTGGCGGTGGCGTCGTGCTCCAGGTCGTGGTGGCGGGTGAGGGCGCCGACGACCAGGTGGTCGGCGCCGTCCGTCACACCGCTCATCCCGAGCCGACCGATGTCGATCAGCATCGACGGTCGCGCGAGCCGGGTCTTCATGAGCGGCACCAGCGAGTGCCCGCCGGCCAGGAGCTTGGCGTCGGGGTTCTGTCCGAGCAGCTCGATCGCGTGGTCGACCGACTCGGCGAGCTTGTAGTCGAACTTGGACGGGATCATGACTTCGCCTCCTGGATCGCGCGCCAGACTCGCTCGGGCGTGGCCGGACGCTCCACGTTGGTGACGCCGAGGTGTGACAGGGCGTCGACGACGGCGTTGATGACCGCGGGCGGCGCGGCGATCGTGCCGGCCTCGCCGATCCCCTTGACCCCGAGGGGGTTGGTGGGACTCGGGGTGACGGTGTGGTCGAGCTCGAACGACGGGAGCTCCGGCGGGCCCGGGATCATGTAGGTGAGCATGCTGCCGTTGAGGGGGTTGCCCTCCTCGTCGTAGCGGGCCTCCTCATAGAGGGCCTCGGCGATGCCCTGGGCGACCCCGCCATGCACCTGGCCCTCGACGACCAGCGGGTTTACGACCACGCCGCAGTCGTCCACGGCCACGTAGCGGAGGATCTTGACGGAGCCCGTCTCGGTGTCGACCTCGACGACGCAGGCGTGCGCCCCGTTCGGCCAGCTGAAGTTGGGCGGGTCGTATACGTAGCTCTCCTCGAGGCCCGGCTCGACCCCGTCCGGCAGGTCGTGTGCTGTCCAGGCGGCGAAGGCCAGCGCCTTGATGTTCACGGACCTGTCCGTGCCCGTGACCGTGAAGTTGCCGCCGGCCCACTCGAGGTCGTCCTCGGAGCACTCGAGCTGGTGGGCGGCGAGAGTGCGCGCCTTGGCGATGATCTTCTCGCCCGCCTTGTGCATCGCGATCCCGCCGACGGCCAGGCTACGGCTACCGTAGGTGTCCATCCCCATACGGACGACCGCCGTGTCGCCCGCGATTACCTCCACGTCCGCGTAGTCGATGCCGAGCTGGTCGGCCACGATCTGCGAGAAGGTCGTGGCGTGGCCCTGGCCGTGGGCGGTCACCCCGACGAGCACCTCCACGGATCCGGTGGGCAGGAAGCGGATGGTGGCGGACTCCCAGAGGCCGCAGGCCAGGTTGAGCGCACCGGCCACCCGCGACGGGGCCAGCCCGCACATCTCGATGTAGGTCGACAGCCCGAGGCCGATGACCTTGGTGTCGCCCCGCTCCCGGCGCTCCGCCTGCTCGCGGCGGACGCCATCGTAGCCCAGGACCTCCATCAGCCTGTCGTGCGTGGCCGGGTAGTCGCCCGAGTCGATGGTCAGCCCCGACGCGATCGTGAAGTTGGGGAACCGGTCGGGCGGGATGTAGTTCATCCGCCGTAGCTCCGCTGGGTCCTTGCCGATCTTGCGGGCAAGCGCGTCCATGGCGCGCTCGATGGCGTAGGTCGCCTCCGGACGGCCGGCGCCCCGCACCGCGTCGGTCGGGGTGTTGTTGGTGAAGACGCCGACGACCTCGAGGTCGTAGGTGTCCACGTCGTAGTGGCCGGCGTAGAGCCAGGCCCCGAGGATCGGGATGCCGGGGGTCAGGAGCTGCAGGTAGGCGCCCATGCCACAGATGAGGCGGACCCGCACGCCGCGCAGCCTGCCGTCGCGGTCGGCCGCCAGCTCGACCTCCTGCACGAAGTCGCGACCGTGGTGGGTGACGAGGTAGTGCTCCGAGCGTTCCTCGGTCCACTTGATCGGCCGCCCGAGCCGGCGGGCCAGCACCACGCAGATGCACTCCTCGGCGTAGTGCTGAAGCTTCGATCCGAAGCCTCCGCCCACGTCGGGGGCGATCACCCGGAGCTTGTTCTCCGGGATCCCCAGCTCGAGCGTGAGCAGGGTGCGCACGATATGGGGGATCTGGGTGGCCGACCAGATCGTGAACTCCCCCTGCGCCGGCGCGGGCTGCACGAGCACGCTCCGGGGTTCGATCGGGCTCGGCATGGTCCGTGGCAGCCGGTACCGCTCCTTCACGGTCACCTCGGCAGCCGCGAAGATCGGGTCCGGCTCGTTGCGCGGGGGAACGGGCGAGTCCTTGCCGAAGGACCAGACGTAGCACTCGTTCGTCCCGAACTCGTCGTGGACGAGCGGGGCGCCCGCGGCCAGGGCGGCCTCGATGTCGGTCACGGCCGGGAGCGGCTCGTAGTCGACCTCGACGAGCTCGGCGGCGTCCTTGGCCAGGGCACGGCTCTCTGCCACAACGACGGCGACGGGATCGCCGACGTGGCGCGCCTTGTCCTTCACCAGTGGCCAGTGGGACGGCACCTTGGTGCCCTCGGTGATCGGCCAGGCGCAGGTGATTCCCGCCTTCCACTCCTCGGCGAGGTCGGCCCCCGAGAACGCAGCGACCACGCCCTCCATCTGGAGGGCCCGCGAGACGTCGACGCCGTTGACCTTCGCGTGGGCGAAGGGGCTTCGCACGAGGTGGGCCCACAGCATGCCCGGGACGCTCAGGTTGTCCGTGTACCGCCCTTGGCCCGTGACGAACTTGGGGTCTTCCTTGCGGAGCATTGGTGCCCCAACGAACCTCGTGGGCTTCTCGGTGGTGGCCATCGTCGCCTCCTATGCTCCCGCCGCGGCCTGGACGGCCTTGACGATGTTGTGGTAGCCGGTACAGCGGCAGAGGTTGCCCTCAAGGCCATGCCGGATCTCGTCCTCGGACGGTGACGGATTGTCGGCGAGCAGGCTGACCGCGGCCATGATCATCCCGGGGGTGCAGTACCCACACTGAAGGGCGTGGTTCTCGGTGAAGGCCTGCTGCATCGGGTGCATCGCGCCGTTGGTGGCGAGCCCCTCGATGGTGGTGACTTCCTGCCCGTCGGCCTGGACGGCCAGGATGGTGCATGACTTGACGGACTCACCGTTCAAGTGGACGGTGCAGGCACCGCAGCTCGAGGTGTCGCACCCGACGGTCGTGCCAGTGAGTCCCAGCTGCTCGCGCAGCGTGTAGACGAGCAGGTCGCGTGGCTCCACATCGACTTCGTGGCGTTGCCCGTTGACGGTGACGGCGATGCGTCCCACGGGTCAGCCCCCTTTCCGTAGCAAGCGTTTGATGGCCCCGGTGACGGCGGCGGTGAGGCCCGCGAAGGCCAAGAGCCGCTTCGCTCTTGGTCGATTCCGAAACAAGCGTTTGATGGCCCCTGTGACGGCGGCCATGAGCACCGCGAAGGCCGAGAGCGGCTTCGCTGCTGGTGGAGGTGGCGGGGGTGGTGGCGCGGTGTCCGGATCCCCGTCGTCGATCGCCGACCCGGTGGCGGCCTGGAAGCCCATCTGCTGGCCGAGGCAGCCCGCAAAATCGCCGACGAGCTTGGACGCGACGTCCTGCACGACGTTCGGCCGGCCGAGCTGCGCGGCCTGGCCCGAAAAACGCAGGTCGGTGGTCATCTCGACCCGGGTGCCGCCGTCGGCCGCCGCGAAGCGCGCCTCGACGGTGCCGTCCGCGCCGCCCTTGCCGCGCGTGTCGCGGCCGCTCACGTTCATCTTGACGACGCCGTTTGCCTCGTCAATCTCGACAAGCTCGATCTTGTTGTCGAAGTCCATCCCGACGGGGCCGAGACGCACCCGCATCTTCGCGCGCCAGTTCTTGCCGTCCACGACCTCGACGAGCTCGGCGCCGGGCATGCACGGCACCACCCGCTCGGGGTCGAGGAGGAGCTTGAGCGTGTCCTCCGGCGATCCGGGGACCTCGAATGAGTTCTCGATGATCACCGGCTCACGCCCGCGACGTCGCCCGTGCGCGAACGCATGGATTGGATGATCTGGCCGCCGATCGCCACCGCCACTTCCTGTGGTGTCTTCGAGCTGATGGAAAGGCCGATCGGCGCATGGACGCGCGCCAGGTCCCGGTCGGCGAGCCCCTCCTCACGCAGGCGCTCCTCGCGCCGCGCCGTCGTCCGCCGGCTCCCCATTGCCCCGATGTACCCGGCGGGCGTCTTGAGCGCCGCGAGGAGCGCTGGCACGTCGAACTTCGCGTCGTGCGTCAGCACGCAGATCGCGCTGCGCTCGTCGATCGGGGAGCCCGCGATCAGCTCGTGCGGCCACGCGACGACGAGCTCATCGGCGTCGGGGAACCGTTCGGGGGTGACGAACGCCGCGCGCGCGTCGCAGACCGTCACGTGGTAGCCGAGGAAGCGGCCGAGCGTCGCGAGGGACGACGCGAAGTCGATCGCGCCGAACACGTACATGCGCGGCCGGGGCGCGACGGTGAGGACGAACCGCTCGTCGTCGCCCTCGCCGATGGCGCCGCTCTCGCCGGCGCGGATGAGCCGGGCGGCCTCGTCGTCGGCTCCGTCGACGTCGGTGACGACCCGTTCGCCGGTGTGGTCGCCGGCGATCCGCGTGACGACCCCCAACGACGTCTCGTCGCGCACCGCGTCGGCGAGCCGCGTGACGACGTCAGGGTCCATGGTCTCGACGAAGATCCGTACGGCACCGCCGCAGGGAAGGCCGACTGCGTAGGCCTCCTCGTCGGCGATGCCGTACGAGCGGAGCTGCGGTGACCCGCCACCCAACACCTCCTCGGCGGCGAGGACGACGTCCGGTTCCACGCAGCCTCCGGTCACGGAGCCGGCGATCTCCCCCGTCTCGCTCAGCGCCATGACCGAACCCGGTCCGCGGGGCGCGCTGCGCTCGACGGAAACGACGGTCGCGACCGCCGCACGGACCCCGTCTCGGGACCACCGCTCAAGCGTTGGAAGGACTCCTCGCATGCACGCTCCACGTAACGGAAGTAGCGAAGTCGGACGCTACGCCCCGCACGGGGCGACGGCAACCGGCAGCCGTTGCCCGCGCCGACGGCTACGCTTCCCGCGTGAACGTGACCTCACCCGCCGATCTCGCCGCCCGCCTGGCGCAGGCCGACTACCTCTGCGACGAGGGACTCGCGGTCGGCATGTACCTCGCGCTCGCGATGCACCGGCCGCTCCTGTTGGAGGGCGAACCAGGTGTCGGCAAGACCGAGGCGGCCAAAGCGCTCGCAACCGCGCTCGGCGCGGACCTCATCCGCCTGCAGTGCTACGAGGGCATCGACGCGAGCCAGGCCCTCTACGAGTGGGACTACTCCCGCCAGCTGCTGCATGCCCGGGCGATCCAGGACGGAGCGGCCGACCGGGACCAGCGCGCCGCGGAGCTCTTCAGCGAGCAGTTCCTCATCGAGCGACCGCTGCTGAAGGCGGTCCGGAAGGGGTCCGGAGCGGTGCTCCTGATCGACGAGCTCGACCGGGCCGACGACGAGTTCGAGGCCTTCCTGCTCGAGGTGCTCGCCGATTTCGCGATCACGATCCCCGAGGTCGGCACCGTGCACGCCGCCGCGCCGCCCGCGGTCGTCATCACGTCCAACCGCACGCGGGAGCTGCACGACGCCCTCAAGCGCCGCTGCCTCTACCACTGGATCGAGTATCCGAGCATCGAGCGGGAGGTCGCGATCATCCGCCTCCGCGTGCCCGAGGCGGAGCCGGCGCTGGCGCAGGCGGTCGCCGATGCGGTGGCGCGCCTGCGCGAGATGGATCTGGCGAAGCCGCCGGGGCCGGCCGAGGCGGTCGACTGGGCGCGGGCGCTCAACCTGGTCGGAGCGCCGCCGCTCGACGAGGGCGCCGCGAACGGGACGCTCGGCTGGGTCATCAAGAACCGCGAGGATCAGGATCGCGTGCGGGCGGACCTGGCGAAGGCCATCGGCATCGGGTAGACGTGCCGCCGCCCCAGCCCACCGTCGGCGTCGAGCGGATCGTGGAGTTCGGCCACGCGTTGCGGCAAGCGGGGCTCCCGGTGGGGACGGGACGGCTCAGCTCGTTCGCCGAGGCCGCGGCCTTGGCGCCCGGCGCGCTCTACTGGGCCGGCCGGGCCACGCTCGTCAGCCGGCGCGACGACATCCCGATCTACGACCGCGTGTTCCGCGAGCTGTTCGGCTACGCGATCGAGAACGGCCCGGGCACGCCACCGCCCCCGATGCACCTACAGGGGGTGATCTCCGAGCGCGACGTCGCCGTCGGCGAGGCGGACCCCGAGGCGGAGGTGCCGGAGGATGCCACGCGCGCCAGCCGGACGGAGCGACTTCGTCAACGGAGCTTCGCCAAGCTGGACGAGGCGGAGCTCCGCCAGCTTGCGCGGTCCATCAACCGGCTCAGGCTGGTCGCCCCGGTGCGGCGCACGCGCCGCCGGATCGGCGCCCGGCGCGGCGACCTCGATCCGCGCCGCACGGTCCGTCGGGCGCTGCGGACCGGTGGAGACCCGGTTGTTCTGCTTCACCGGGTGCGTCGCGAGCGGCCCAGGCGGGTGGTGCTGCTGCTGGACATCTCCGGATCGATGTCGTCGTTCTCCCGCGCCCTGCTCATCTTCGCCCACGCCGCCCTTTGCGCCGACCAGCGTTGGGAGGCGTTCACGTTCGGGACGCGGCTGACCCGGCTCACCGGGGTGCTGCGCGCGGCGAAACCCGACGAGGCCCTGCAGCGGGCGGCCGTGGAGGCACGCGACTGGGACGGCGGCACCCGCATCGGCGACGCGGTGCGCGAGCTCCTCGCGCGTCACGGCAAGGGCGAGACGGTGCGCGGAGCCGTGGTGGTGATCTGCTCGGATGGCCTGGACGTGGGCGACCCGGAGCTCCTCGCGGCCCAGATGGCGCGCCTGGGACGCCTGGCCCACCGCGTGGTGTGGCTCAACCCGCTGCAGGAGAATCCCGACTACCAGCCGCTCGCACGCGGGATGGCCGCGGCGTTCCCGCACATCGACCTGTTCGGCTCCGGCCACAACCTCGCCGACCTCGAAGCCACGTGCGAGGCGATCGGACGGCTATAGCCCTGCCGGATCGACGACGGCGGCCTGCCCGACGTGGCATCGTCTGCACGTCATGAGCCAGCGGATCGACGTCAGCGAGCTTCGCGAGTCCCTCAGCGAGGTGCTTCGCCATGTCGAGGTCGGGGAGAGCTACGAGGTCACGCGCGAGGCGGTCGTCATCGCCGTGATCAGTCCGGCCGATCGGAGTCCGCCGGGGCGGCTGACCGCGAGCGGCGAGGCGACCGTCCCGACCCCACTCGACCGACCCCTCGCCCGGCGAGGCGTCTCGGGTCGTTCCGCGAGTGATGGGCTCGCGGACGACCGTGTCGAATGACACCCCCGCAGCGCTGCTCGATGCGGACTCGTCCGCGTGGTCTGGCTGATCGCCGTCGCCGTTCCAGCAATCTGAGTTCCGCTACCCGATAGCCGTGAGACGCCGGTAGTCCTCGTCGGTGTCCACGTCGCCCGGTGGGTCGCCACCCATCTCGACAGCCACAACCTCCCGCGCGTGGGCGGTGAGCACTTCCCTCGCGCCCTGGTCGCCCTCGACCGCGAGAAGCTCCGGCCATACGGTCCGGTCGAATGCGGCCGGGTGGCTCGGCACGCCGCGGTAGGTCGCCCGCGCGATCGGTCCGGGGGCCTCGGCGACTGCTCGGATCGCTTGGGCCGTCACCAGCGGCTGGTCGCCGAGCACGATCACCGCCCGGTTGACCGACGGCGACAGCGCGCCGATGCCGACACGAAGGGACGATGCCTGCCCGGTCGCGAAGTCGGGGTTCACGGCGACGACGGCGCCCCGGGGCAGCGCGATCGCGGCGCGGATCTCGGGCTCGGCGTGACCGAGCACCACGAGGACCTGCTCCGCGCCTGACGCGGCCGCCGAGTCGATCACGTGCTGCAGGAGCGGGCGACCGTCCAGGTCGAGGAGCTGTTTCGGCCGTCCCAGCCGACGGGACGAACCGGCCGCGAGGACGACGACGCCGAAGCGCTCACCCACGGCGGCCGCGCGAGCGCGCCGGCGAGCCCGCGCCGATCAGCAGGTCGCGAGCGGCGTTCAGCGCCACCGCGAGATCCTGGGCGCGGTCGCGCAGGGCGGGATGCAGGCCGTCGACGAGGTCGGGGTGGCACTTCGCGACCTGCTCGCGCCAGTGGCGCTGCACGGTCGTGCGTGACGCATCGGGCGCAACCCCGAGCAACGCCGCCGCCTCCGCCGCGGACTTCGGCACGTCCACGGGTCCGCGTCGCGTGCCATTCGTGGGTCGCTTCGTCGACGCCGCCCGGATCCGCTTGAGCTGCTCCCGCTCCTGCGTCAGATCCAGGCGGGCGGCGGCGAGGTCGGCCCGCTCGCCGGCGAGACGCTCCCGCTCCTCCCGCACCTCGGTCGCCAGCCGGAGCAGCCGGCCGTCACGAGTCGCGGGATCCTCCCGCAGCGCGTCCAGCATCGGCCCCGGCTCCAGATGCCCCGGCCCGTCAGGCGGGACGCGACGCCCGGGCCCGGCATCGCCGCGACGCACGGCTTCGATGATCTCCGGGAACGTCCACTGCGCGGCATTGCCCATGGACGGACCATCCGACGGGGCGAGTCGCACCAGGCGCAGCGAGTCCCATGCCGGGTCGACGAGGAAGACCGCGGACGACCGGCCGCCGATGAGCGCTCGCCGCTCGGGCCTGGCCCGGTGGCCGAGGACCGAGAACCGCGCCGAACCGGAGGCAACGTCGCCGTGCAGCTCCGACAACTCGGCATCGAGGTCGGCCAGCCGCCGCGCGACCTCCCGCCCGTCGGCACCCTGCGGGGGGACCTCCGACCGGGCGGCCGCGAGCGCCGCCGTCAGCCCGCCTCCGCCGCCGGCCTGACCGACCGCGATCACGGTCCACCACCGCACCCACGGATCCTCGATCACGGCCGATGAGAGCAGGCGGCCAGCCTCGACGGGACAGTCGAGGGCCAGGAGCGCCGCCGCAAGCCCGACCCGCGCGCGCTCGTCGCCGAACGCCGCCGCGGACACTCCGAGCAGGGCGACCTGACGCCAGCGATCGAGCTCGTTGCGGGCCGGCGCGGCGCCGGCTTTGTCGAGGAATCCGTCGACCATCACCGCCAACGGTAGCGAAGGCGGTCTGCGGAAGCGCGTCACTATGCTCGGTGAGTGAACAGACTCGCGAGCGAGCAAAGCCTGTACCTGCGGCAGCACGCCGACAACCCGGTGGACTGGTACCCGTGGGGCGACG
>CAYTRV010000035.1:0-16533 GCA_964440285.1 uncultured Bifidobacteriaceae bacterium | reverse complement strand
TCGCCGTCGCCGACGACCTGCTCGACGATCTCGAGCTCGGTCGGCGGCTCGCCGGCCAGGTGGTCGATCTCCGGCTTCGTCCGGTCCAGTGCCATCGGGTCTCCTCGGTTGATCGCGGGTCCTGTCAGCGAAGCGTGTCAGACGCCTGCCGGCGCGGCCCTCAGGCGGCGAAGCGCTTCGCGGCGCGCGCTCGCGCCTTCGCCGCCTCGGTCTCGCGGTTCCTCGGCGGCGCGGCGGTCGACAGGTCGCGCAGCATTTGCATCGACGCGTGCGTCACCGCCGCGACGGCCCGCTCGAAAGCCTCTGCGTTCGCCTGCGACGGCTTCGCGAAGCCGCTGATCTTGCGGACGTACTGCAGCGCCGACGCGTGGACCTCGTCCTCGGTCGCCGGCGGCTCGAAGTTGTGGAGCGTACGGATGTTGCGGCACATGGCGGGGTGCTCCCTTCGCATCGGGCATGTCATCAGGGTGCAACCCACGCTAGCGCAGAGCCCGCGCGGCGTCCGCCTACCTGGGACCCGGGGCGGCCCACAGAGTCCCGCCGATGGACGATCCCCGGCCACGCGCCGTGCTCTTCGACGCCTACGGAACCCCGTTCGACCCGTACAGCGTGGGCGCCCTCGCGGAGCAGCTCTTCCCGGGCCATGGCGAGGGTCTGGCCGTGCTCCGGCGCGACAAGCAGATCGGGTGCACGCGGCTCGTCTCGATGAGCGGCGCCGACGGCGAGCATTACCGCCCGTTCTGGGACCTGACCCGCGCGAGCCTGCGCGTCACGTTCGAGCGGCTCGGGCTGACGTATTCGGCGCAGGCTGAGAACCAGCTGATGAACCAGCACCGGCACCTGAGGGCCTTCCCCGAGAACCGAGAGGTGCTCGAGGCGCTGGCAGGACCGCGGCATCCGCGCCGGCATCGTCTCCAACGGCGACCCCGACATGCTCGCCGCGGCGGCGGAGCGTGCCGGCCTCGCGGACCTGCTCGATCCACTGCTCTCCGTGCACGAGACACGCCGTTTCGAGACCGACCCGGCGAGCTACGCGCTCGGGCCGCAGGAGCTCGGGCTGCGCGCGGCGCAGATCCTGTTCGTCTCCGGCAACGGCTGGGACGCGATCGGGGCCACCTGGTACGGCTACACCCCGCTATGGGTCAACCGCGCCGCCCTACCCCTGGAACAACCTTGACACCGAACCGACGCGCATCGGCACGGCACCAGCCTGCGCGACGTCCTGAGCCTCTTCTGAAGCGACAGTCAAACCTGAGCTGGTACCGACTCCGGTGCCGTGCCGATGCGGATGGTGTTGCGGCCTGCGGCCTTCGCCGCGTAGAGGGCCTGGTCGGCGCGGCGGATGAGCTCCGCCGGATCGGTGACGTGGATCGGAGCCGACGCGATGCCGATCGAGGCGGTCACCCCGGACCCGGGAATGAGCTCCTCGCTCGCGCGCCGCACCGCCTCCCGCAGCCGCGACGCGACCAACCTCGCGCCCTCGACGGGGGCCTGCGCGGCGATCACCGCGAACTCGTCGCCGCCGAGGCGGCACAGCACGTCTCCGGCGCGAAGGGCGGCCTGCGCACGGGTGACGACCATGCACAGCAGTTCGTCCCCCGCGGCGTGCCCGTAGGTGTCGTTCACCTGTTTGAACCCGTCGAGGTCGAACACGATCAGCGACACCGGCTCCCGGGACCGTTCGAAGCGCTTGAGCGCGTACGCGAGCTCGGTGGTGAAGAACCGCCGGCTGTGCGCGCCGGTCAAGGGGTCGACGCCCAGGAGGCTGTTTCGTTCCTCGAGGAGCTTCTCGTTGACGGCCAGGGTGCGCACGACGCGGGCGATCGCCAGAGCCGCCCCGGCCATCGCGACCATACCGACCACCGGGTCGGCGGGAATGAGCGGACCGAACATGGCGCAGCCCAGCACGAACGGGATCGCGCGGCTCCAGACCGGGGGGGACGAATGCTGCGGAGAGAACCAGGCTCGCCGCGCCTCGCCGGCGCGGAGCGTCGCCGCGAGTGCCCACAGCCATCCACCGGCGGTGAACGCGGCCGGTGAGAACGATGCCGTCGCGTCTGCGCCGTGCGCGCTCGCGACCAGGTAGGTGAGGTCGCCGAGCATCTGCGCCGCCAACGCAGCGGCCATGACCCACAGCCACGCCGGGGTCGCCTTTCGCAGCCGCAACACGATCCAGAAGACCGTCGCGACGATGAGCAGGTCGAAGGTGGGGTACAGCAGGTTCACGATCGTCCCGGTGGTCCCGCCCGCGGCCTGCTGAGTCAACGGTTCGAGAAGGAAGATCCAGCCGAAGAGGGCCGCCGCGAGCGCCAGCAGTGTCCCGTCGAGCATGCCCTGCCAACCGCGCTCCGACCGGAGACGCCGATACGCCAGCGACAGGCCGGCGATCATCGGAACGTAGAACGCGAGCCATCCGATGTCGAAGGCGCTGATCTCGGGCACCTCGATGCCTTTCAGCATCGCGACGAGGTACGCAAGATCGGTCAGGCTCCAGATCGCGAGCGCCGACGCGAAGCACGCCCAGGCGATCCGCGCGTGGCCCACCGTCCGTTGGGCGACCGCCACGCACGCGACCGCCGCGACAGCTTCGCTCACGGTCGTGCTCGCCTGCCCGAACACGTCGACGAAGCCGGCGCCGACGGCGACCGCCACCGTGAGCGTCACCGTGCTGGCCACACCCACCGCGAGCAGCACGGCCAACCACACGTGCTGCCGGACGCGGCTACGGTTTGGCTTCATCACGGCCTTCGTCCGGAGGCCAGACGACACGGGCACCTCGCTCGATTGACGGCCCGGCGTTCAACCGTGGTCCGGACCTGGCGTGGTTATCGGCAGCGATTCGCCCCGGCTTGAGGCTCTCACGGGGTCGGCAGGGCCGGCCGGCCAGACTGAGCCCGAACGGGAGCATCCTCCGCGCGGGTGCAAGGATGTGCCCATGAAGGTCAGGTGGACAGGCGAGAGCCTCCGTCTTCGGATCACCCCGTCTGAACTCGCCGCACTCGTCGACGGCCAGGCGGTGCACGAGGGCCTCGTGCTCCCCGGTGGACGTTGGGACCTGCGGCTCTCGCCAACGGGAACACGGCTGGCGGTGCGATCGTCCGGCGGCGTGGTGAGCATCGACGTTCCGGCCGCTGACGTCGCGCGGCTCGCGGACCCCGACAGCGAGGGGGTCTATGCCCACATGGATGGGCTGCGCCTGATGGTCGAGAAAGACTTCCCGTGCGCGCACCCGCACGCCGACGAGGCACGGGAGCCCGAGACCGAGCGGTTCGCCCCGACCGCAGGATTCTCGGCCCGCAAGACCACCCCCGCCGGCTGATCCCGGTCCTCGCCAATGCCGCCACCAGCTGACAGCATCCTTCGTGTGTCGACCGGCGCAATGCGGCAGAGCGTGACCTCCACACGGGTCACCACCGTCCGCGACGGGGTGGTCCGCGAACGGACCGACACCCTCGCGGCCGAGGAGCCCCTCGAGATCCGGGCCGCCGGCCCCGGGCAGGAGCCGGTCCGCGTCGCCGTCACCATGCGCACCCCCGGGCACGACTTCGAGCTCGCCGCCGGGTTCCTCGTCACCGAGGGCCTCGCCACCGCTGACGGGATCGCCGCGGTGGCCTACTGCGAGGATCCCGACGCGCAGCGCTACAACGTCGTGACCGTACGCACCCGAAGCCGGTTCGACCGGGGCGTCTCCGAACGGAACTTCTTCGCGACCTCCAGCTGCGGGATCTGCGGCAAGGCCGCGCTCGAGGCCGTCACGGTGCGGTGCGACCCGATCGTCGCCGATGTCGCGGTGACGCCGGACACGCTGCTGGCGCTGCCTGAGGCCTTTCGCGAGCGCCAACGCATCTTCGGGCGCACCGGCGCGTTGCACGCGGCGGGGCTCTTCGATGCGGCGGGGGGCCTCCGTCTGCTGCGCGAGGACGTGGGCCGCCACAACGCAGTCGACAAGGTGGTCGGCGCCGTCGCGCTCGGCGGCAGCCCGGGGGGCGAGGTGCTGCTGGTCTCGGGCCGGCTGTCATTCGAGATCGTCCAGAAGGCCGCCGTCGCGCGCATCCCGGTCGTCTGCGCGATCTCCGCGCCGTCGAGCCTCGCCGTGCAGGCCGCGGACGAGCTCGGGATCACCGCGGTCGGGTTCCTGCGCCCTGGCGGGTTCAACATCTACGCCCACCCCGAACGGGTCCGCACCGGGGCGCCGGGCTGATGGCCCGCACAAGGCCGCGCCGGCGCGACCTGTGGGCGGGGCTCCGCCCCAACGGTATCGGCCTCACCAAGCCCAACCACTACCTCGAGATGCTGCGGGCGGTGTGGGAGAACCGGGGCAGCCTCCTGCATGCCAGCCGCATCGTCCGCAGGGGCGTCTGCGACGGCTGCGCCCTCGGGGTCGCGGGCCTGCACGACTGGACCATCGATGGGGTCCACCTCTGCACCACCCGTCTTGCGCTCCTTCGCACCAACACCATGGGGGCCGCCGATCACACGGTGCTGGGCGACGTCGCCGCGCTGTGCGGCCGGCGTGGCAAGGAGCTGCGCGAGCTCGGGCGGCTTGCCCATCCGATGGTGCGCCACCACGGCGAGGCGGGCTTCACCCGCGTGGGCTGGGATGACGCGCTCACGCTCGTGGGCGGTGCCATCCGCGACACCGACCCCCGTCGCGTGGCGTTCTTCCTCACCTCCCGCGGCATCACCAACGAGGTGTACTACGTCGCGCAGAAGGTCGCGCGGTTCCTCGGCACCAACAACGTCGACAACGCTGCGCGCATCTGCCACGCGCCGTCGACCGGCGCCCTGAAGCAGGCCGTTGGTGCGATCGCCACCACCATCTCCTACACGGACCTGTTCGAGACCGACCTCGTCGTGCTGTGGGGTTCGAACGTCGCGAACGCCCAGCCGGTGATGATGAAGTACCTCTACCTGGCGCGGAAGCAGGGCACGAAGGTGGCGGTCGTCAACCCGCAGCGGGAGCTCGGGCTGGAGCGCTACTGGGTGCCGTCGAACGCCGAGAGCGCGCTGTTCGGGACGAAGATGACCGACGCGTTCTTCCAGGTGCACACCGGTGGCGACGAGGCGTTCGCCACGGCGGTCCTGAAGGTGCTGATCGACGAGGGCGGCGTCGACGAGGACTTCATCCGGACGCACACCGTCGGGTTCGACGCCGTGCGCGATGAGTGTGCCAGGCACGCGCTCGCCGACCTGGCGGCGGCGAGCGGGGTGGGGCAGGACGGTGTGCGCCGGTTCGTGGAGATGTACCGGGCGGCCGGGTCGGCGGTGTTCATCTGGTCGATGGGCATCACCCAGCACGCCTGCGGCACCGACAACGTGCGCTCGATCCTCAACGTCGCGCTCGCCCGCGGGAACGTCGGGCGGCCCGGCGCCGGGCTCATGCCGATCCGCGGGCACTCGGGAGTGCAGGGCGGCGCTGAGATGGGGGCGTACGCCACGTCGCTCCCGGGCAACGTCCCCATCGGCGTCGATTCGGCTGCCGCGCTGTCGGCGACGTACGGATTCCCGGTGCCCGACTGGCGAGGTTTGACGGCCGAGGAGATGGTCGAGGCCGCCGGCCGGGGCGACCTGGACGTGCTGTTCGCGAGCGGCGGCAACTTCCTCGACGTGCTGCCCGATCCCAGCCTCGTCGAGGAGCGGCTCGGCCGCGTGCCGATGCGGGTACACCAGGACATCGTCATCTCCAGCCAGATGCTCGTCGACCCGCCGCCGGAAGGGACGGTGGTGCTCCTGCCGGCCGCGACGCGCTACGAGCAAGAGGGGGGCGGTACCCAGACCACCACCGAGCGCCGTGTGGCGTTCAGCCCCGAGATCCGCGGGCCCCGCCCCGGCGAGGTTCGCGCCGAGTGGCGGATCTACCTCGACCTCGCACGTCACGTCGAGCCGGAGCGCGCCCACCTCGTGGCGTTCGCCGACGGCCAGGCGATCCGGGAGGAGATCGCGCGCGTCGTGCCGTTCTACGATGGCATCCAGCACCTGCGCGACACCGGCGACCAGTTCCAGTGGGGGGGCCCGCGCCTGTGCGACGGGTGGGTGTTCCCGACCGCCGACGGCAAGGCGCACTTCACGGCCGTCGCCCCGCGCGACCCGCGCCCTCCCGAGGGGCGCTTCCTGCTCTCGTCACGCCGGGGCAAGCAGTTCAACTCGATGGTCTTCCGGGCGGACGACCCGCTCACCGGCGCCACCCGCGACGCGCTGTTCATGGCGGCCGAGGACGCAGAACGCCTCGGGCTCGCCGAAGGCGGCGCGGTGCGCGTGCGCTCCGAGACGGGGCAGGTGGCGGCGCAGGTCCACGTGGCGCCGCTTCGGGCCGGCAACGTGCAGATGTTCTTCCCGGAGTGCAATCCGCTGATCCGTCCCGGGGTCCGCGACCCCGATTCGCAGGTGCCCGACTACAATGCGGTCGTCGAGGTTCTCCCCCGCTCGTGAGCCAGGAGCGCCTCGGACCGCACGAGGTCGGCCGGGGTGTTGACGTTCAGGAGCTCACCGTCGTCGGCCGCAACGGGGGTCTGGTCGAGGACGTCGAGCAGGTCGCGCATCGCGGCGGCGCCGCCCGCGAGGAGCCGCTCGCATACGGCGAGCGTCTCGACCCGGGGGTAGCGGGCGCACAGCGGCTGCGCCCGGCCGCCCGCGTCGACCGCCACGGCCGCCCCGGCGGGCGCCGCCAGAAGCCGATCGACGACGGGCGCCGCGAACGGGAGGTCGCACGCCAGGACCACGCAGACGTCGCTGTCCAACGCCGCCAGCCCGGTCGCGACCGCCGCGAGCGGCGCGTCCAGGCCCGGGCGGTCGAAGACGACACGCGCAGTCAGCCTCGGAAGCACCACGCCCGGGCGCGTCACCACCACCACGTCCGCGCACCGTTCCACGAGCATCCCGACCGCTCGCTCCACCAGCGTCACCCCCGCCAGGACCACACCGGCCTTCGGCCCGCCGAAGCGCCGCCCGCCGCCGCCGGCCAGCACCACGCCGCCCACCGTCTGTTCGCCCCCGGCAGCCATGACGCAGGTATAGCGCCCGCCGCAGATCGGCGCGTCACCAAGCGCCCGGCACATCGGCGGCGCCGGCCGCTCTTCGGCGAGGCCCGGACTGCGGTCGCCGCGTAGCCTTCCCGTCAGTGGCGCACGACGAGCGACCCGAGCCGGCCGGGGGGTCGCTCGGACAGGTTGAGACCCAGCGAGTCGTCCTCTTCACGGAGGCCGACCCGCTGGCGCTCGTCTCCGGGGCGACGCTCGGTCCGGTCGAGGTCGCATACGAGACGTACGGCACCCTCAACGCCGACGCCTCGAACGCGGTCTACATCTGCCACGCGCTGACCGGCGACGCCCACGCCGCCGGCCATCACGGCGACCCGAGCAGGCCAGGGTGGTGGGACACGCTCATCGGCCCGGGGAAACCGGTCGACACCGACCGGTTCTTCGTGATCTGCTCCAACCTCCTCGGGGGCTGTCAGGGCACCACCGGTCCCGGGTCGATCGACCCGGCCACCGGCCGGCCCTACGGGTTGCGCTTCCCGATCTTCACGATCTCCGACCTCGTGACCGTCCACCGGGCGCTGATCCACCATCTCGGCGTGCGGCGGCTCATGGCGGCGATCGGCGGGTCGGTCGGCGGGATGCAGGTGATGCAGTGGGCCCTCGACCACCCCGACGATCTCCACGCCGGGGTGATGGTCTGCGCGACGATGCGGTTGTCGGCGCAGAACATCGCGTTCTCCGCGGTCGCCCGCGAAGCGATCCTCCGTGACCCGGACTTCAGCGGGGGCGACTATTACGACGCCGCCCGCCGGCCCGACACCGGATTGTCGCTGGCGCGGATGATCGCCCACATCACGTACCTGTCCGAGGAATCGATGCGCCAGAAATTCGGGCGGCGGATCCAGGATGCCGACGAGCCGCGGCGGAACTTCGGGGTCGACTTCCAGGTCGAGAGCTACCTGCAGCACCAGGGGGAGAGCTTCCTCAGGCGGTTCGACGCGAACAGCTACCTGTACCTGACCCGCGTCATGGACTACTTCGACCCGTTCGCCGACCCGGTCGTCGCCGCGGAGCGGCTACGGCACGTGACCACGCGGTTCCTCGTGCTCTCGTTCGACACCGACTGGCGCTTCGACACCGCGCATTCGCGGGAGGTTGTGCGGATGCTGCAGGCCAACCGCGTGCCGGTGACCTTCCGGGAGATCGAATCGCCCTGGGGGCATGACTCGTTCCTGCTCGCGGTGCCTGAGTACCACCGCACCGTGGCCGGGTTCCTCGACCGGATGGAGCGGGAAGCGGTCAACGGCGCCAGGCGCGCGCCCGCACCCGGGGAGGACAGTGCGACCTGACCTCGCGCTGGTCGGCGGCATGGTGCCCGCGGGGGTCCGCGTGCTCGACCTCGGCTGCGGCGACGGGGCGCTGCTCGAGCACCTCATCCGTGTGAAGGGATGCGACGGTCACGGCGTCGAGATCTCCGCCGAGGGGTTCCACGCCTGCATCGACCGCGGCGTCCCGGTGGTGCAGGCCGACATCGACGCGGGGCTCGACGACTTCGACGACGGCTCGTTCGACATCGTCCTGCTGTCCCAGACGCTGCAGGCGACGCGCCGGCCCGCGTTCGTGCTCTCCGAGATGATGCGCGTCGCCCCCGCCGGGATCGTGTCGTTCCCGAACTACGGCCATTGGCGCATCCGGCTCGGGCTGCTCGCGGGCGGCCGGATGCCGTCGTCGCGGGTGCTGCCGTACGCCTGGCACGACACGCCCAACATCCACCTGTGCACCGTTCGGGACTTCGAGGAGTTGGTCGCCGCGGAGCGGCTGCGCATCACCGCGCGGGTGCCGCTCAACGTGCGGGGCGGGAGGGCTCGTTCCTGGGTGGCGCGCTGGCCGAATCTGATGGCGGCGGGGGTGGTCTGCCGCCTCGCGCACCGGTGACGGAACGACCGACCGGCTTCGTCGGTCGCCACGAGCGAGAAGGGAATCGATCGTTGCGGGAGTAAGGATTTTGGATGGTTGTTCGTCGTACAGGTACGACCGTGAACCGCAAAGTCTTCACATCACAAACACGCCTGGGCATCGAGCTCGAGCAGGCGCTCGCCGACTGGCTCACCGCATCGCGGCGCGCCTACGAGCCGACGCATGATCTGAGCGACGAGCAGGCCGAGAACGCCGCGTGGCGGCGGGTCGAGTCGGTGCTCGCCCCGTCCGCGACCCCTGCGGCTGCGTAGGCCGACCTCGTCGCAGCCGCCTTCGTCACCCCGGCGGAGGCGGACCGATCGTCCCTCGCGCACACCGGCCGTTGAGTCGGACGCCGGCCGGCAGGGACGGAGACGACGCCGTTGGTACGGGCGCCGGCGCACAAGTCGGGACGGCGCACTACAATGACCGCCGGACCACGGAAGGGAGTGTGACGGGTGCCAGAGGGAAAGCGACGCATCGACCGCATCAGCAGGCCGGAGTTCGTCGAGGGGCTCGACGGACTCGACCTCGCCGAGCTTCGGGAACGGCGCGACCACTGCCGTGAGGAGCTCGAGCATCTGTCGATGCTGCGCAGGTACGTGCAGGGTCGCGCGGAGATCCTGAAGGGCGAGCTCGACCGGCGCTCCGGGGGAGGCAACGGGTCGTTGCTCGACAACCTCGCTGACATCCTCGCGCCCGAGGAGCGGAGCGCGCCGTCCCGCGGCGGGGCCATCCGCCTGCACGTGCCTGACGACGAGATGCTCCTCGCCCGCCGACGCGTGGAGCGGCTCGTGGCCGAATCGGGGCTCACCGACCCGACGTTGCTCAGCGACGCCGACATCGAGCTCGGCGTCGCGGAGCTCGCCGTCGAGGAGCGCGCCGTCTCCTCCGACCGGGCCGACGTCATCCGGGTCCTCGAGCTGCTGCAGGACGAGCTCAAGCGCCGGTTCAAGGAGGACCCAGCCTCGGTGCTCGCCTGAACCGCGGGCGCTAGCGCCCGACGACGACGCCGGCGGCCTCGAGGCGGGTGATCTCGTCGGCGGGGTAGCCGAGCTCGCCGAGGACCGACCGTGTGTCGGCGCCCAGGTGGCGGCCGGGAAACCGGATCTCCCCGGGGGTACGTGACAGCCGAACGACGGGCGCTGTCATCGTCACGCGGCCGAGCTCTTCGTCGTCCACCTCGCTCAGCATGCCCATCGCACGCACCTGCTCGTCGTCGAAGAGCTCGTCCCGCTCCCGCACCGGTCCGCACGGGACTCCCACGCCGTCGAGCACCTCCACCCAAGGATCGGTCGTCGCGGTCCTGAACCGGGGTGCGAACAGACCGACCAGCTCCTCGTTGCGTTCCACCCGGTCTGTGCGGCTGCGGAACCGCTCCTCGTGGAGGAGATCCGGCATCCCGACCGCGGCGCAGAGACGGTGCGCGAGGCGCTCGGCATACGCGGCGACGGCGATCCATCCGTCGGCGGTCTCGTAGACCCGGTAGAAGGCCCTCGGAAACGCCATCACCTGGGGCGGCTGCTCCTCGAGACGCACCAACGAGTGGGCGTTGAACGCGACCGCCATGCCGAGGAGGGACAGCTCCACCCGCTGCCCGCGGCCCGACCGCTCCCGCTCGAGCAGCGCGGCCAGGATGCCGGTGCAGGCCAGCAGCGGAACCCCCGTGTCGTTGATGGGGATCGGGCTCGATCTTGGCGATTCATCACCCGTCAGGCCGCTTGGCGGCATGAACCCGCCGATGGCCTCCGTGACGATGTCGTAGCCGCGCTGCTCCCGTCGCGGTCCACCGTCGCCGTAGGCGGAGATCTGGCAGTAGACCAGACGCTCGTTGAGGGCCTCGCAGGTCGCCCAGCCCACGCCGAGCCGCTCCGGAGTCCCCGGACGGAGGTTCGTGACCAGCACGTCCGAGCGGCGCACGAGCTCATGAGCGATCGCCTGGCCCTCCCCGGTCAGCAGGTCGACGCAGACCGCCCGCTTGTTGCGATTGGCCTGGAGGTAGTGGCGGCTGCGACCCGGGTGCCCCTCGACGATCTCGTGGAAGCGCCACTCGTCGCCGCCGGGCCGCTCGATCTTGACGACGTCGGCGCCGAGGTCTCCGAGGTGCATCCCGGTGAGCGGCCCCGCGAGGTTGTGCGAGATGTCCAGGACGCGGATGCCGGTGAGCGGACCCTCTGTCATTGGCGCAGGCTAGTGCGTTCGGCTACGGGAGGCGTGAATCGGGCCCCGCCGGTCGCTACCGTGTCGGACGTGCCTCGGACCGTCTCATTCGCGCTGACCCTCATGGTCCTCGCCCTCAGCGCGAGCGTCGCGGTCGCGGTGCTGGGCGATCCGGTGGTCGCGAGCCTGTCCGACGCAGGCCTGGCGGGCACCCAGGACGCCCGTGGTGCGGCGGTCTCCGGCGACGGACGGTACGTGGCGTTCACATCCACCGGCGCGCTGGCGGGCGTGCCGACAGGCGGGGTGCTCCAGCTCTATGTGCGCGATCGCGTGGCGGGGCGCACGCAGCTCGCATCCGCGAGCGTCGCGGGAGAGCCGGCGGACGCGCCCGTCGACGACCCGGGCACACACCGGGCGTACGCCATCTCGGGCGACGGCCGCTACGTGGTGTTCGCATCGCCGGCGGCGAACCTGGTGGACGACGACCCCGACGGGACGAACCGGGACGTGTTCCGCAAGGACCTGGTGACCGGCGCGCTGGCGGTCGTCTCACGTGCGCCGGGGGGCGCGCAGGCGAGCGGTTCGGTGGCGGGCGACCCCGACGTGTCCTACGACGGGTCGCGCGTGGCCTTCGGGACCGGTTCGGCGAGGAACCTCTGGGCCGGCGATACGTCGTCCGCGTCCGACATCGTCATACGCGACCTCGCCTTCGACACGAGCATGCTCGTGAGCGTGACCGTCGCCGGACTGCCGGCAACGCAGGTGGCGGGTGCGACGATCAGCGCAGACGGCCGGCGCGTGGCGTTCGAGGCGGGCTCCGCGGTCCTTGTGCGGGACCTCGACGCGGGGAGTACGATCACGGTTCCGTCCGCCGCCTCGCCCGATCTCTCCGGCGACGGCGGCACGGTGGTCTTCGAAGCAGGCGGTGGCGTCAGCCGCCTCGCGCTGGCTGGTGGCCCGGCGACGGTCGTCGCGGCATCGGCATCGTCGCCGGCCGTCTCCGCCGACGGCGCGCGGGTTGCCTACGAGACCGGTACGCAGATCCTCGCGCGGCGGCTGACGGCGACAGCCGAACGGGTCAGCGAACGCAGCGACGGCTCAAGCGTGGCGCAACCGTCGATCCGCCCGGCGATCAGCGGGAACGGGGCGATCGTGGCCTTCACGCACGACGACGCCGGGGACACCCCTCCGCTGGCTGTCGGCGACACGAACGGTCTCGCCGACGCCCTGGTCGCTCGGCTCGCGCCATCCGACGCATCTGGCCCGCAGTTCACGATCGTCCCCTCCGCGGACGGGGCGCCGTTTGCCGGTGCTGCGACGGCCACCGTGCGCGGCGCGGTCAGCGATCCCTCGGGCATCGTGGGCGTGTCGGTCGGTGGCTTCCCTGCGGCCGTGAGCCCCTCGGGGAGCTTCGCGGTGGAGGTGCCGGTGTCGGTCGGCCTGAACGCGGTTGCGATCCGGGCGGCCGACGGGGCCGGCAACGTGTCCGAGATGACCCTCGCCCACGAGCGCACGGTCCCGACCGAGCCACGACCCGCGCTCAGGGCCCGCGCCCGCGCGCTGCGCGTCGTGAAGGTCGGCCGCAGGACCCTCGTGCGCTTCCGGCTCGACCCGGGCGCGAAGCGCGTCACGGCGCGACTCTGGCGGCGCGTCCCGCGGGCCGGTGCACCGCCGAGCTGGACCCCTGCAGGACCGCTGCGCATCGTCGCGACCACCCCCGGCGCGCGCGCCGCGCTCCTCAGCCGGACCCGGCTCCGCCCCGAGATCTACCAGGTCCGCGTCGGTGTGGTTTCCGCGGGCGGCGTGGCGGTGACCGTGCTGCGGCACCGGGTGCTTCGGGCGCGAATCCGCTGATAGGCTCGGCCGAATCTGGTTCCGCCGAAAGGGACGCCGATGGGTTTGATGAAGCGGTTCTTCTTGATCGTGAAGGCGAAGATCAGCAAGCTGCTCGATCGCGCCGAGGACCCGAACGAGACGCTCGACTACTCCTACGAGAAGCAGCTCGAGCTGTTGCAGCAGGTACGCCGCGGCGTCGCGGACGTCGCCACGAGCAAGAAGCGGGTCGAGTTGCAGGCGGAGAAGCTCGAGGCGTCCGTCGCGAAACTCGACTCGCAGGCCCGTCAGGCGGTCCAGGCCGGGCGTGAGGACCTCGCCCGCATCGCGCTCGAACGCAAGAAGGGCGCCCAGGCCCAGTTGCAGAGCCTCGACGCGCAGCGGACGCAGCTCGAGGGCGAGCAGCAGAAGCTGATCAACGCCGAGCAGCGCCTCACGGCGAAGGTCGAGGCGTTCCGGACGCAGAAGGAGACCATCAAGGCCCAGTACAACGCCGCCGAAGCCCAGGTCAAGATCAGCGAGGCTTTCAGCGGGATCTCGGAGGAGATGGCCGACGTCGGCCTCGCCCTCCAGCGGGCGGAGGACAAGACCGACCAGATGCGCGCGCGGGCCGGGGCGCTCGACGAGCTGCTCGAGTCCGGGGCGCTCGAGGACATGACCCAGACCGGCGACGTCATCGACCGGGAGCTCGCGAAGGTCACGACCGAGTCCGAGGTCGACGCGGAACTCGCCGCGCTCAAGAAGGAGCTCGGAACGGGCGCGCCCGCCGCCGAGGGCACGGCGCTGGAAGGGGGTACGTCGTGATCGTCCGCATCCTCGGCGAGGGGCAGTTCCGGCTCCCGGATTCCGCGGCCGGCGCGCTCAACGCGATCGACCAGCGGCTCGAGGCGGCGGTCGCGGCTGGCGATGAGGAGGCGTTCGCCGCCGATCTCGGCGCGCTCGTCATGGCGGTGCGCTCTCAGGGCACCGCGGTCGGCGACGACGAGCTGGTGCCTTCCGACGCCGTCGTGCCCGATCCCGACACCACCCTCGACGAGGCCCGCAGCCTCCTGTCGGAGGAGGGGTTGATCCCCGACTGATGGTGCCCTCGACACGGGTCGACCGGGCGAAGGAGCTCGAGCGGGACCGGTACTACATGGGCCTCGCTCGCGCCGTTCGGGATGGCGCAGATTGCCTGGGCAGCCGGGTGGGCGCCGTCCTCGTGCGCGACAACCGGGTCGTGTCGACCGGCTTCAACGGGACGCCTTCGGGTTTCGCGAACTGCACCGAGGGCGGCTGCCTTCGCTGCAGTGACAGCGATCTGCACGCGAGGGGGCGTGGCGACGAGGCGACCGACCCGGAGCACACCTCCGGCCGGGCGCTGGACCGCTGCATCTGCGTGCACGCTGAGCAGAACGCGTTCCTGACGGCGGCGCGCTTCGGCACGCGGGTGGAGGGCGCCACGCTCTACACCACGCTCAGCCCGTGCTTCGGATGTCTCAAGGAGGCGATCCAGGCCGGCGCCGTTCGGGTCGTCTACGACGAGCCCTACAGCACCCGGTACGGCCCCGCGCTGCAGCAGCAGTACGACGACCTCGCCGCCCACCTCGCCGGTGAGGACCCCACCCGGTTCGAGTGCCTCGGTGGCTAGATGTCTTGCTCTCGGTGGCGCAGCAGGATCTCGTTGATCGCGACTTCGGGCGGCTGGCCCACCGCGAACATCACGGATCGGGCGACGTCGTCGTCGGTCAGCGCGACCGACGGTGCGTTGTCGAAGAAGGGTGTGTCGACGTTGCCGGGCGAGATGAGCGTCACGCGGATCCCGCGGGGATGAAGCTCCTTGCGGGCGGCCTCGGCCATCGCGCCGACCGCGTGCTTGGTGGCCGAATAGACGGACCCGGGCACGACCACGTGCCCCGCGACGGAGCCGGTGAGCAGCAGATGGCCGCGGGTCGCCTCGAGCGCCGGGATGGTCGCCCGGATCGTCAGCGCGGCTCCGTACACGTTCGTCAGGATCATGGACCGCCAATGCTCCGGGGACTCGTTCAGGAACCCGCGCACCGCGCCGAACCCGGCGTTCGCGAACACGACGTCCAGCCGGCCGAGCCGGGCGAGCATCGTCTCGACCGCCCGTTCGAGGTCCTCCCACTCGGTGACGTCGCAGCCGATCGCGCAGGCGCGGCCGGGCCCGCCGAGCTCACGGCTGAGCGCCTCGAGGCGCTCGGTGGATCTCGCGAGGAGCGCGACGCGATAGCCGGCGGCCACCGCCTGACGTGCGGTGGCCCGGCCGATGCCGCTTGACGCCCCGGTGATGAGGAAGACGTGATCGTGCATCCCGAGACGATCCCACAACCCAGCGTGGCGACGCCCATCAGATGTGTGGCGTATCCACTCTGGCGCAGGCGAGGAGACCACCGCCTGGTGTGGACGAAGGACGCACGTCGGAACCCCGCGCTACGCGAGGCCGCGGGCCGTCCAGGCGCGCGCAGTGAGTACGAACGGAGGGTTGGGGAGCAGGGCGCGACAGTGCTCGCGCAGCTGCGCTCGCCGTTCTGTATCGAGCCCGGCCACGTGGGCGCCTGCGGGTCCGACGCCGAGGGTGAACGGTTCCCACCACTCCTCGAAGCTCGGGTGCTCGACGCTGACCGACAGAGCCGTCTCCTCGATCGCGGATAGCCCTGCAGACTTGAACAGCTGGGACAGGTCGCCCTCGCGGGAGCCCACAAGCCGAGATTCGTCCTCGACCTCGCCGTCGATCTCACGCGCTGCTTCCCAAAACGGGCTGAGCGGTCCTTGCCCCTCGGCATGGGCCCAGACGCATGCTGCGACGACACCGTCCTGGTGCGTTACGCGTCTCATTTCTGCCAGTCCTGCAGGCGGGTCCGACATGAAGTGGACGACGAGTTGAGCGAGGGCCGCGTCGAACGCATGGTCCGGGAACGGCAGTTGCTCTGCAGACGCTTGCTGCACGCTGACTTCCGGATTGCGCGCTCGAGCAGCGGCGACGAACTGCTCGGAGGGATCGACGGCCGACACCGCAGATGGCCCTACCCGATCGACCAGCTCGGCCGTGAGTGCGCCCGGACCGCAGCCGACGTCGAGCACTCGCTGACCAGCGCGCACCCCGGCGAGGTCGGCAAGCTGCGGTGAAAGCAGCACCGAGTACCTACCCATGAAGCGGTCATACGCATCGGCAGGGACAGCGAAGCTCACCCGGTGCAATCTACGCTGCCCGCGGGACCGGTCACTACCAGACCGACTCGGCGCGCCCAGGGAACGTTCCTAAACACTCGGGCAAGCAACGGCGAACCGTTGGTTCAGGGTCAGGTCCGACCAACAGGCCCTAAACGCGGCTTTCGAGTCCGCTACGTCAGCCGCTGCGACTCGGGCAGGCGCGCGCCGCAGAACGGGCAGTAGTCGATCACTACCATCTACTCACCGCCATCGTGAACGATCAAGCCGTACTCGCCGTGGCGCGGCCAGTACCCCAGCAGCGCGTCCTGGGCAGTCCCACCGATTCGGATGCTGCTCGCATTCCGTGCTGATCGCTGCCGTCATGCGGTCGCAACACTGCTTCACGGCTGCGTTCAATACTCGAGCCCTAACGGGAGCGTCCGCACCGACGGTA
>CAYTRV010000034.1:0-16543 GCA_964440285.1 uncultured Bifidobacteriaceae bacterium | reverse complement strand
AGTGCTCCCGCTCGGAGGTATCGCCACGATCTGGCGGCTGCAAAGCTCCGCCGAATTTGGGCGCTTTCGATCGTCGAAGGCCTCCGTGGCCTTGTCCTCGCCTGTGCCCATATTCCCGATATGGGCACAGGCTGCGTCCGCGTTCGGCGCGCTTTTCGCTCGCCAGATACGTTGGCGAACCTCCGAGCGAGAGCACTAGGTCCCAGGGATGGCCTCGGCGAGAGTGACCGCGCGCGGCTCGCGGCGGCGGATCCAACTGCTGGTGCTGTGCGCGGTGGCGATCTTCGGGTTGCTGGCCGCCCGAGCGACCTGGCTGGGCGCCATCCGCTCGTCGTCGCTCTCGGCGAAGGCGGACCTCCAGCACCTCATCACCGTCGATCTCCCCGCCTCGCGCGGCGCGATCCTGAGCGCCGACGGCCAGGCCCTCGCGGTGGACCGGCCAACGATGCTCATCACCGCCGATGCCCGCTACGTACGCGATCCCGCGGCCCTCGCGGAGACGATCACCTCCGTGACGCGGGGCGACGCGGAGCGCCGAGCGCGCCTCGAGGCCGACCTTCGCGGCCGCAACGCGTACGTCATCCTCGCCAAGCACGTGCCGATCAAGGAGGCCGAGTACCTGCGCAAGCTCGACCTCGACGGCGTGCACTTCACCAGGACCTCGGCGCGCAAGTACCCGCTCGACAAAGTCGCCGGCCAGGTGCTCGGTCTCACCGACATCGAGTCCGGCAAGGGCATCGACGGACTGGAACGGCTCCAGAACGACGCGCTCGCCGGACGCCATGGCACGCGGACCGAGATCCGCGACCCGCGCCTGGGCGAGACCGTGCGCATCCAGGACATGCGGAGCCCGCAGCCCGGGAAGACGGTGACGCTCACCATCAACGCCGCGATCCAGGAGCGGATGGAGCTCGTCCTCGCGGGGGCCCGCAAGGCCTACAAGGCGAAGACCGCCACCGGCGTGATCATGGACCCCGCCACCGGGGCGATCATCGCGATGGCGACCGTGCCGCGCGTCAACCCGAACGACCGGGCGCGCCTGGACCCCGAGACCACGCGCAACCGCGCGGTGACCGATCCGTTCGAGCCCGGGTCCGTCTTCAAGGCGATCACGGTGGCCGGCGCGCTGGAGGAGGGCCTCACGACGCCCAGCACCGCGTACAGCCTTGAGCCCAACCTCACCTACGCCAAGGGCACGACGGACCAGTTCACGATCCAGGAGGCGCACAAACGCACCGACTGGGAGACCATGACCACCACCGAGATCCTGCAGCGGTCGAGCAACATCGGCACGATCCGACTGTCGAGCCTGCTGCGCAAGAAGAACCTGCTGCGTCCGTGGATGGCGAAGTTCGGCTTCGGCGCTCGCACCGGCGTGGACGTCGCGGGCGAGGACTCCGGGGACCTGCCGCCCCGCGAAAAGTGGAACCTCGCGTCACGCGTCAACATCCCCTTCGGTCAAGGTATGACGGCGACCCAACTGCAGCTCGTGCGTGCCTACGCGGCGATCGCGAACGGCGGGTACCTCGTCCGCCCTCACGTCATCGCCAGCATCGGCGGCGTGCCGGCCGCGGCCCGCGATCGGACCAGGATCATCAGCCCCAGGACCGCCCACCAGCTGACGAGGATCCTCGAGAAGGTGGTCGAGGGCAGGGACGGAACCGGCGTGGAGGCCAGCCTCGAGGAGTACTCCGTGGCCGGGAAGACCGGAACCGCGGAAAAGGTCGACCCGGAGCGGGGCGTCTACGTCGATCGCTACCGGGGGTCATTCATCGGCTTCGTCCCGTCGAACAAGCCGCGGCTGGTGATCGCCGTCATGATCGACGACCCGGACCCGCTCGGGCCCCACACGGGGGGCGAGGTCGCGGCGCCGGCGTTCAAGCAGATCGCCGACCATGCCCTCAGCACCCTCTCGATCCCGCCCAACTGACGCCCCCCGGGCGACCTGTGGAGAGCTTCGGTCTCCGGGGCCGCTGGTAGCATCGGCGTCCCGATGGTCCTCGAACAGCTCAGCGCGGGCGTCCCGGGGGCACGCCTGCGAACGGGACGGGCGGACGGCGGGACGACGGAGATCAGCGAGATCGCCTACCGGGCGGATCGCGCAACCGCCGGGAGCCTGTTCGCGTGCCTGCGTGGCGTTCGCGCCGACGGACACGACTTCGCCGAGCAGGCTGTCGCCCACGGGGCGTCCGCGCTGCTTGTGGAGCGCCACCTGCCGCTGGACGTGCCCCAGGTCGAGGTTCGCGACGCCCGTCTCGCGATGGCGCTCATGGCCGCGGAGCTCGCGGGCCGACCGTCGGAGGACCTCGCCGTTGTGGGGGTCACCGGCACGAACGGCAAGACCACCTGCGCGTTCCTGCTGCACGCCGTGCTCCAGGCGGCCGGACACCGCGCCGGTCTCATCGGCACCATCGAGGCACGGGTCGGCGGACAGGTCGAACCCGTCAGCCACACCACGCCGGAAAGCGTCGATTTGCAGCGAATCCTTGCGAGGATGCGCGACGCCGGCGACTCCGCCTGCGCCATGGAGGTCTCCTCCCACGCGCTGGCACAGCGGCGGGTGGCGGGCATGCGGTTCGCCGCCGCCCTGTTCACGAACCTCACGCGGGACCACCTCGACTACCACCCCGACGTCGAGGACTACTACCTGGCCAAGCGCGCTCTGTTCATCCGTCCGGCCGGCGAGGGCGAGAACCCGCCCGGCGCGGCGAACCTCGACGACGAGTTCGGCCGGCGGCTCGCGGCGGAGGCCGGTGCGCTCGGCTTTGCGGTCGAACGTGACGCCGACGTCCGGCCGGTGGACATCCGCCAATCCCGTACCGGCTTCTCGGCACGCATGACCACGCCCCGCGGCAACTTTGCGGTCGCGAGCCCGCTCCGCGGACGCTTCAACGTCGCCAACGCCGCCGCCGTGGTCGCGGTCGCCGAGATCCTGGGGCTCGACCACGGCGACGTTGCCCGCGGCATCGCAGCCGTCCCGGGGGTCCCTGGACGGTTCGAGCCGGTCGACGCGGGGCAGCCGTTCGAGGTCCTCGTCGACTACGCTCACACGCCGGATTCGCTCGACAACGTGCTTCGCGAGGCCCGCAAGCTCGTCCCCGAAGGGCGGCGCCTGATCGTCGTGTTCGGCTGCGGCGGCGACCGTGATCGCGGCAAACGCCCGCAAATGGGCGGAATCGCGCGCGGCCTCGCCGACCTCGCGATCGTGACGTCGGACAACCCGCGCAGCGAGGATCCGGACGCCATCATCTCGGAGATCCTGGCTGGCGCCGCCGACGGCCCAGCCGAGCTCGTCATCGAGTCGGACCGTCGTCGCGCGATCACGATCGCCGCGGAGCGCGCATCGGCCGGGGACGTCGTCGTGGTCGCGGGGAAAGGGCACGAGCGCGGTCAGGAACGCAACGGCGTGATCAGCCCGTTCGACGATCGGGAGGTGGCACGCGAGGTGCTGGAGTCAATCGCATGAAGCTGACCGCCAACCAGGTGATGAAGGCGGCGCCCGGCGGCGTGTACATGCCCGCGGGATCGCCTTCGGCCGAGATCGACGGCGCGTTCGTCGACTCGCGCGAGGTCGTGGAGGGCGCGCTCTTCGTCGGGCTCAAGGGAGAGACCCACGACGGCGGCCTCTACGCGGCCGACGCGCTTCGCGACGGGGCGGCGGCGGTGGTGGTCAGCGAGTCGGCGTGGCGGTGGCTCGAGGGCGACCTGCGGACGATCCGCAAGCCCGTCATCGTCGCCAAGTCCCCGCTCGAGGTCCTGCAGTCCGGCGGGCGCCTGGCGCTGGAGCGGCTCGGGGCGCGGGTGGTCGGCATCACCGGCGCAACGGGCAAGACGACCACGAAGGACATCCTCGTCGCGATGTTGCGGGCGGCGGGGGCGCGCGTCGAGGGGACGCCGGGCAACCGGAACACCGAGATCGGCGTGCCGATGGCGCTCATGGCGCTCGGCGAGGACACCGAGATCGCCGTCGTCGAGATGGGCATGCGCGGGGTGGGGCAGATCTCCGAGCTCGCACGCCTCGCCCCGCCCGACGTCGGCTGCATCACCTCGATCGGCCCCGTCCACCTGGAGCTTCTCGGCACGGTCGAGAACGTCGCCGCCGCGAAGTTCGAGCTGCTCGCCGCGCTCAATCCAGGGTCGACGGCTGTCGTGCCCGCCGGAGAGCGGCTTTTGCAGGAGCATCTACAAACCCTCGACCGTGAGGTGAGGATCGTCGAGTTCGGTGACGAGCCTGACCTCGACCTCGACATGAACCTTGAGACGACGTGGCAGCGTCGCTGCGCGGCTGCGGCGCTCGCGTGCTGCCGGGCGCTCGACCGCGTCCCGTCGCCGGGTGCCCACGTCGACGTGGCCCTCTCGGCGATGCGCGGGAGCATCCGTCCGCTGGCGGTCGGCGGGACGCTCATCGAGGATTGCTACAACGCCAACCCGATCGCTATGCGTGCAGCGCTCGACGATCTCGCCGGTCGTGACGGGCGGCGGGTGGCGGTGCTCGCGGACATGATGGAGCTCGGACCCGACGAGGCCGCCTACCACCGGGAGATCGGCGCGGCCGCCGGGGCGGCGGGTGTCGACCTGCTCATCGCGATCGGCCAGCGCGCCGGCGGGTACATCGACGGGGCGTCCGGCGTGGAGGCGGTCCACTACCCGACCGTCGAGGAGGCCGTCGCGGCGGTTCCCGCGAAGCTCCGTGCGGGCGATGTAGTGCTGCTCAAAGGGTCACGTTCCATGGCCCTCGAGCGCGTGGCCGCCGCGATCGCGGGAGCGTAGCGGCGGTGCCAGGCCTGAGACGCGCGACTCGAATCTCGCCGGGAGCGGCCGGACCAAACCGAGATGAGGCAGTCGGGTGCCGCGCGTCCTGATCGCGGCCATCAGCGCGGCGATGCTGCTCATGTTCCTCGGCCCGAAGTTCATCGCGTGGCTGCGGCGGAACGAGGTCGGCCAGTTCGTGCGCGGGGAGGGGATGATCCCCGACGCGCACGTCCAGAAGCAGGGCACGCCGACGATGGGAGGCGTGCTGATCCTTCTCACGACCACCCTGCCGTTCGTGATCCTCTCGACCCGGAGCACCCAGGCGATGCTGGTGCTCGCGACGACGCTGGCCTGCGGGGCAATCGGGCTGGCGGACGACCTCATGAAGGTGTGGCGGCGGCGCTCCGGCGGTCTGGCCGGGAAATGGCGAATGCTGCTGCTCGCGATCGTCTCGCTGGTGTTCGTGATCATCGCGGTGCGGGTCACGGGGTTCGAGACCACCCTGCACGTCCCGATCGCCAACAAGGCGTTCGAGGTCGGGGCGGTCGCGTTCTTCGTGATCGTCTTCCTTGTGATCAGCGGTTTCGCGAACGCCGTCAACCTCACCGACGGGCTCGACGGGCTCGCCGCCGGCACGAGCGGGATCGTGATGCTCGCCTACACCGGCATGGCCTTCGTCGCCAGCCAGTCCGCCAACAGCTCGATCAGCGGTCAGCGGGACCTGGCCATCTTCTGCGCCTCGCTGGTCGGCGCGTGCCTCGGCTTCCTGTGGTTCAACTCCTTCCCCGCCGCGGTGTTCATGGGCGACACCGGCTCCTACGCGCTGGGCGGGGCCATCGCGTCGATGGCGGTCATGACCAAGACGGAGATCCTGCTCATCATCATCGGTGGGATCTTCGTGATCGAGGCGCTGTCGGTCATCGTCCAGGTGATCGTCTTCAAGCGGTTCCGCCGCCGGGTGTTCCTCATGACCCCGATCCACCACCATTTCGAGATGGCCGCCTGGAGCGAGACGAAGATCATCGTCCGGTTCTGGCTGGTCGCCGCGCTCCTCGCCGCGACCGGCTTCACGCTGTTCTTCCGCGACCTGCAGGCATGAGCCGGGTCCTCGTCGTCGGGCTCGCCCGCTCAGGGCGGTCGGCAGCGTCGCTCCTCGCGCGGCTCGGGCACGAGGTGGTCGGCGTCGACGCTGCCGCCGTCGACGCAGCCGAGCTGATCGCCGCCGGCGTGGAGGTCCGGGCACCGTGGGTCGAGCCGGTCTCCGGCGTCGAGCTCGTCGTCAAGAGCCCGGGCGTGCCGGGAGAAGCCGCGCCGGTCGCGGCGGCCCGTGCGGCCGGTGTGCGCGTGATCAGCGAGGTGGAGCTCGCGGCGGGGAGCCTGGCGAACCCGATCATCGCCGTGACCGGTACGAATGGCAAGACGACCACGACGGAGCTCACCGCCCATCTGCTCGCCGCCGCAGGGATTCCCGCTCGGGCGTGCGGGAATCAGGGCACGCCGCTCAGCGGCCTGGTGGGGGAGGTCGACCCCGCGACCTGGCTGGTGGTCGAAGTCTCGAGCTTCCAGCTGGAGGACATCGTCACGTTCCATCCCCGTGGGGCGGTGCTCCTGAACGTCACGCCCGACCATCTGGACCGCCATCCCAGCCTCGATGCGTACCTCGCCGCCAAGCTGCGGATCTTCGAGAACCAGGGCCCGGCCGACCTGAGCGTCATCCCGCGCGGGATCGCGCCCACGGGGCGGGGGCGCGTGTGCCACGTCGACGACTCGGCCCCAGGGCCCGATGCGGTGGCGTGGGCAAAGGACGGACTGCATCACGTGGAGCTCGGCCTGGTCGCCCCATGGGAGGACGTCGCGCTGCGCGGCCGCCACAACCGCCAGAACGCGATGGCCGCGGTCGGGCTCGCCGCCCACGCGGGCGCCGGCGCGGCTGGCCTGGCGGCGGGGCTTGCGAGCTTCCCCGGGGTCGCGCACCGCCTCGAGCTCGTCGGTGAGATCGCCGGTGTGCGCTACGTCAACGACTCGAAGGCCACGAACCCCGACGCCGCCATCGCCGCCCTCGACGCGTATCCCGACCGGGTGCACCTCATCGCCGGCGGTCGCGCGAAGGGCACCCCGTTCGCCTCGCTGGCCGCGGCCGCACGCGACGCGGTCGTTCGTGGGTACCTGGTCGGAGAGGCGGCCGGCGAGCTCGCCGACGCGTTCGCGGCGGAGGGAATCGCGGTGGAGCGCGCCGCGACGATCGCCGATGCGGTACGTGCCGCGGCGGCCGGTGCGTCGTCGGGCGACGTCGTGCTCCTCGCACCGGCATGCACCAGCTTCGACCAGTATGCGAGCTTCGAGGAACGGGGCGCGGACTTCCGTTCAGCGGTGCGCGACCTGGCCCCCCGATAGGGAGTTTCCCGGCCGCCGGCGCGCAAGGGGCAGGACTGTGTGCGTCGAACTCTGAAGGGTGGCGGCCTCTCCATCGACGACCCCGGCCAGACGGCGCGGCTCACGCCTCGCGAGGACCCGAAACGAGCGGCTGCTGCTGGGCGCCGTGGTCTTCCTCGTGTGCCTCGGGCTCGTGATGGTCTACTCCGTCACCAGCGCGCGCGCGGTGATCGTCGGTGGGGACCCCGTGAGCCAGGTGCGCCGGCAGCTGACGTACGCACTCCTCGGTTTCTGCGTGCTCGGGCTGGTGACGCGGGCGCGACCGGAGTTCTTCCGGCGGGTCGCGCCGACGACGGTCTGGGTGTCGGCCGTCCTGCTCATGGCGGTGCTCGTCCCGAGCATCGGCGTGGTCGTCAACGGGGCGCGGCGCTGGCTCGCGTTCGGGCCGGTCCAGCTCCAGCCGTCGGAGGTCGCGAAGGTCGCACTGGTCCTCTGGATCGCGATGATGGTCGCGAGGAACCAGAAGCGTCTGACCGAACGGGGAGGATTGACGCCGTACCTCGTCCTCACGGGGTTCCTCAGCCTCCTGATCGTGATCGAGCCCGACCTCGGGACGACCGGTGTGCTCGTCATGACGGCCTTCGCGATGCTGTTCGTCGCCGGCGCCCCGATGCGGAAGCTCGGGATGATCGCCGGTGCGGTCGGCGGGCTCGTCGTGCTGACGATCGTGTCGTTCCCCTATCAGCGGGCCAGGGTGGAGACCTTTCTCAACCCGTGGTCCGACCCGACCGGCGACGGCTTCCAGATCGTGCAGTCGCAGATCGCCATCGGCTCCGGCGGGTTCTTTGGCCGAGGCCTCGGCAACAGCATCCAGAAGAACTTCTACCTGCCCGAGGCGCAAACCGACATGATCGGCGCGATCGTCGGCGAGGAACTCGGCCTGATCGGGCTGTTCGTGCTGATCGCCGCGTTCGTGGTGATCGCGGTCGCCGGCTTCCGCATTGCCCTGAAGGCAGGCGACATCCACCGCCGCCTGCTCGCGACCGGGATCACGGCGCTCATCTGCATCCAGGCGTCGGTGAACCTCGGGCAGGTGTTCGGAGCGCTCCCGGTCACCGGCGTCCCGCTGCCCTTCGTCTCAGCCGGCGGGACCAGTCTCGTGGTATTCCTAGGCAGCGTTGGGATTCTGGTCAACATCTCGCGAGGAGGATCCGCGGTTGCCGCGAAGCATTCCCGTACCGGGTCGAGCACGCGTGATCATCGCGGCGGGGGGGACGGCCGGCCACGTCAAGCCGGCCCTCGCGATCGCCGACGCATTGCGAGCTGACGGCGCGGTCGTCAGCTTCATCGGAACCGGTCGCGGCAGCGGCGCCGGACTCGTCGCCGCGGCGGGGATCGAGGAGGACGTCATCCCCATGAGCGGACTGGAGCGCCGGCTGACGCTCCGCAACCTCCGAACCGTGACGTTGACCATGCTGGCGGTGCCGCGGGCGATCCGCGCGATTCGCCGCCGCCGCGCGCACGTCGTGATCGGAGGAGGCGGGTACGTCGCGGGACCGGTGGCGCTCGCCGCCTGGCTCCTGCGCATCCCGGTTCTTCTCACCGAGGCCGACTCCCATCTCGGCATGGCCAACCGTCTCGCGGCGCCGCTGGCTCGCAGGGTCGCGCTGGCGTTCCCGATCGCGGGTCGTAGCGGACCCAAGTACATCGTCACCGGGCGCCCGGTGGGTCCCGACGTGCGGGGCGCCACCCGTGAGTCAGGTCGGGCCGCGCTCGGGATCCCCGCCGACGCGCGGTGCGTGCTCGTCGCCGGCGGCAGCCAGGGCGCCCGCACGATCAACCACGCCGTCGCGGCGGCGTACGGCGACGGGCCGCCGTTCGAGCTCATCCACCTCGCGGGCGCGGGGCAGGTCGACGAGGTCAGGGCGCTCCTGCACGAGCGCCAACCGGGGCAGCGCTACCGTCTGCTCGGCTACCTGGACGACTTCCACAGCGCGGTCGCCGCCGCCGACCTGGTGATCTCTCGGGCCGGGGGCTCGGTCTTCGAGCTCGCTGCGATCGGCCGTCCGGCGATCCTCGTTCCGTACCCGTACGCCACGGCCGACCACCAGACGAAGAACGCGCGGTGGCTCGTGGACGCCGGTGCGGCGGTGCTCGTGCCCGACGGGGAGTGCACCGCAGAGCGGCTTCGCGCGCTCGTAGCGGTGCTCTTGGGCGACCAGGGCCGCCTCGATGCCATGGCCGCCGCCGCGCGGACGGTGGCGCGGCCGGACGCGGCCGATGTGATCGCCGCGGCCGTGCGAGAGCTCGCCGCGACGTGACCCCGCGTCCGATCCACCTCGTGGGCATCGGCGGCGCCGGGATGAGCGGGTTGGCACGCCTCGCGGCGCAGTCGGGGTACTCGGTCAGCGGCACCGATCGCGACGACTCCGACGTCCTGGCGGCGCTGCGGGAGCTGGGCGTTGTCGCGGTGGTCGGCCATGGCGCCGAGGCGATCCCGCCTGAGACGCAGACCGTGGTGGTGTCGACCGCGATCGCCCACGACAACCCGGAGCTCGTGCATGCCCGGACGCGCGGCCTGCGAGTCATGCACCGCGCCGAGCTGCTCGCGGAGCTCATGGCCGGTCACCGTGGCCTGGCGGTCGCCGGCGCGCACGGCAAGTCCACCACCAGCGCGATGCTGGCGCGTGCGCTGGGGGGCGCGTCGGCGTGTATCGGCGCGACCGTCGCGGGGGGCGGCGGCACCGGTGCGGTCTGGGGCGGCGGGCCCTGGTTCGTCGCGGAGGCCGACGAGAGCGACCGTTCCCTGCTCGACCTCGCGCCCGACGCCGCGATCCTGCTGAACGTCGACCACGATCACCACACGACCTACGCCAGCATCGACGAGGTCGAGGACGTCTTCCGGGCGTTCGTCGCCCGCCTGCCCGCCGACGGCGTGCTGGTCGTCGGGCCGGATGCACGGGCGCAGGGCGCCGCGGGAACCGCCCGGTGCCCCGTGCGGATGGTCGGCGACGGCACGGATGCGTTCTGCCGCGTCGAACCGGACGCGCTCGTGTTCGCGGACGGGCGCAGGGTCGAGCTGGAGCTGACCGTCCCCGGATGGCACAACCGCACCAACGCCGCATGCGCGATCGTCCTCGCCGGCTGGTGCGGCGTCGATTCGCAACTTGCCGCGTCGCGGCTCAAGGCGTTCTCCGGTGTGGGGCGCCGGTTCGAGCTGCGCGGGACCGTCGCCGGCGTACGGGTGGTCGACGACTACGCCCACCACCCGGTGGAGATCGCGGCGACGCTGTCCGCCGCGCGCGAGGGTCACGACGGCCGGATCGTCGTCGTCTTCCAGCCGCATCTGTACTCACGGACCAAGGCGCTGCTGCGCGAGTTCGCCGACGCGCTGTCGGCGGCCGACGTGGTGGTCGTCACGGAGATCTACGCGGCACGCGAGGCGCACGACCCCTCCATTAGCGGACGCGACGTCGCGGCGGCGATCGCGCCCCCAGCCGCCGCGATCGCCGCCGCGAACCTCGACGAGGCCCTCGACGCCGTCGAGGAGCAGGTCCGCGCGGGTGATCTGGTGCTGACGGTCGGGGCCGGTGACATCACGCGGCTGGGGCAGGATTTGGTGGCCCGGCTGCAAAAACGTGCAGGTGATGGAGGTGATCCCGACGGCTCCGGCGCACCCTGACCTCGTGGCTGATGCGCCGCTCGCCCGGTTCACGACGATCCGGGTCGGCGGGAACGCCGACTGGCTCGCCGAGCCGAGCTCGGCACGGGCGGTGACGGCCGCCCTCGCCTGGGCCCGGGACGCCGGCGTCCCGGTCGCCATCGTCGGCAAGGGGTCGAACCTCCTCATCGACGACGCCGGCTTCCGCGGGCTCGTGATCCGACTTCGCGGACGGCTGGAGGGCATCTCCGTGCGCGACGAGCGGCTCTGGTGCGGTGGCGGCGCTTCGCTGCCGCGCGCTGTGCTGCGCGCGGCGTCGGCCGGGCTCACCGGGCTCGAGTTCGGAGCGAGCATTCCCGGCACCGTCGGCGGGGCGGTCGCGATGAACGCCGGGGCCTACGCGGGGGAGCTCAAGGACGTCCTCGAGTGGGCGGTGCTCTGCTCCGCCGACGGGCGCCGGCGCGTCGGGCTGGACGATCTCCTGTTCGGCTACCGGTCGAGTGCCGTACGAGCCTTCGAGGTTGTTGCCGCCGTATCGTTCCGCCTGCAGGCCGGCGACCCCGAGGTGATCAAGGACACGCTCGCCGGCTTCCGGTCGCACCGGCGCGAGACCCAGCCGCAGGGCGTGCGGACCTTCGGCAGCGTCTTCACCAACCCGCCGGGGGAATCCGCGGGCCGGCTCCTCGAGGCCGCCGGGTGCAAGGGGCTCAGCGCCGGCGGCGCGCGCTTCTCCCCGGTGCACGCGAACTTCATCGAAGCGTCCGCGGGGTGCTCGAGTGGCGACGTGATCGCTCTCGTGAACGTGGGCCGGCGCAGGGTCCGCGACGCTGGCGGTCCGGTGCTGGAGTCGGAGGTGCGCTACCTCGACCCGATCCGCGGCATCGGTGCCCCGCCGCTCGAGGAGCTGTGAGCACCCGCGCGGCCACCGGTCTGCTCGATCGGCGCCGGGCGCTGGTCCAGGCCCGTCACCGCCGCCGCCGGACGGCTCTGCTGGTCGCCCTCGCCGGCTCGGCCGTCGTGGGCGGCGGATGGTGGATCGCCACGGGGCCGTTGCTCGCGGTGAACAGCGTCAACGTCTCCGGCTACCAGCAGTTCGATCAGGCGGGCGTCCTGCGGACCGTCCGGATCGCCGCGCGCGAGGGCACCATGCTGCGGCTGCCCACCGTCGCGGTTCGCGAAGCGCTCGCCCGCTATCCATGGGTCGCCGACGTTCGCATTCACCACAACTGGCCGCGTGGCATCGACGTGCAGATCGTGCAGGCCACGCCCGTCGCGATCGCCGTCACCGCCTCCGGTGAGCGGCTCGTGGTCTCGAACACGGGTCGCGTGCTGGGCTCCGACACCGGGACGAGGACGCTTCCGACCTTCCAGACGTCGGCGACGAAGGCGGGGGACTGGCTGCGCGGGCCGGCGCAGCGAGCGCCCTTCGAGTTCCTCGCCGCGATGTCGTCCGAGACCGCCCGGCGGGTCCGCGACCTGCGGGTCGAGGGCGGGGTGCTGGTGGGCCGGCTCGTCGAAGGACCGGTGTTGCGTCTCGGTCCGCCCCGTCTCGTGTGGGCGAAGGGCCGGGCGCTCGAAGCCGTGCTCGCCAACACGAAGATCGCCGGCTCGCTCAGCACCGCCGGGTACCTCGACCTGAGCGCGCCGCGCCAGCCGACGCTCGGCGGCTTTGCCGTCGAACCCGCGACCGACGGCTCAATCGAAGGTTCAACCGAAGGTCAAGCTTCACCGTAGCCGTCGCTCAAGACTCAAGTCGTTCATGAGGGTCGCTTGACAGGTGGGTTTTGAGTTACTAGCTTGCCACGTTGGGATGAGGCGCCCATGGTCGTCGAACATGTCGCACGAATGGCGATGTCGACCATCGACCGGTAGTTGAGCGTTCGTCGTTCCCCTGTGCACAACCCTCAATTCGGAGTCGATAGCGGTCCGCTCGCGCAGCGGAACCGTCGCGGGGAGGCGAGTCTCGGTGGACAACTACCTGGCGGTCATCAAGGTCATCGGCGTCGGCGGCGGCGGCACCAACGCCGTCGATCGGATGGTCGACGCGGGTGTACGCGGCGTGGAGTTCATCGCCGTGAACACCGACGCCCAGGCCCTCGCGATGTGCGATGCCCAGGTCAAGCTGCAGCTCGGCGGGACGATCACCAAGGGCCTCGGCGCGGGCGCCGAGCCGAAGATCGGACGCGAGGCGGCCGAGGAGAGCCGCGACGAGCTCAAGGAGGCGATCCGGGGATCGGACATGGTGTTCGTCACCGCCGGCGAGGGCGGCGGCACCGGCACCGGCGCGGCCCCGGTCATCGCCCAGATCGCGAAGGAGCAGGGCGCGCTCACCGTCGGCGTCGTCACGAAGCCGTTCGCCTTCGAGGGACTGCAGCGCGCCCGCCGCGCCGACGAGGGCATCGAGGAGCTTCGCAAGCAGGTCGACTCGGTCATCGTCATCCCCAACGAGCGGCTCCTCGAGGTCGTCGACGCGCACACGTCGATCGTCGACGCGTTCCGCATGGCCGACGACGTGCTGCGCCAGGGCGTGCAGGGCATCACGGACCTCATCACCGTCCCCGGGCTCATCAACCTGGACTTCGCCGACGTGCGCACGATCATGGCCGGCGCCGGCTCGTCCCTCATGGGCATCGGCACCGCGTCCGGCGAGAACCGTGCCGCCGAGGCCGCGAAGTCGGCGATCTCGTCGCCGCTGCTCGAGAGCACCGTCTCCGGGGCGACGGGCGTGCTCATGAACATCACGGGCGGCCCGGAGATGGGTCTGTTCGAGGTGAACGAGGCCGCGACCATCATCCGGCAGGCGGCGCACAGCGACTGCAACGTCATCTTCGGAGCGGTCATCGACGAGTCCGCCGGTGATCACATCCAGGTGACGGTCATCGCGACGGGATTCGACGGGCCGAAGGTCGAGGTGCGTCCCGATCGGGCGACCACCGGGCAGTGGCGTCGCGAGCCGCTCTTCCCGACGTTCGAGGCGTCGCCGGAGGCGACCGTCCCAAGCCTCGGCTCGGCCGAGCGCAGCGAGCTCCAGGTCGACGACGACGACGACGCGCTCGACGTCCCCTCGTTCCTGCGCGACCGGTAGCTCAGGACCGCCCCACCGACTCCGGGGAGGCCGCCGGTCGGCGCGTTCGCCGCCGGGCGCGCATGGTAGCGTCAGGCGTCGATGGCGAGCTCGCTGCGTCGCACCCCTCTCCATGACCGCCACGTCGCGCTGGGTGCCAAGCTCGGCGGGTTTGCCGGCTGGGACATGCCCCTCGAGTACTCGACGGTGCGCGAGGAGCACCGCGCCGTCCGCGGCCGCGCCGGGGTATTCGACGTCTCGCACATGGGCCAGATCGAGGTCGCCGGCTCGGGTGCCCGCGCCTACCTCGGGCGCGCGCTCACGAACGACATCGGGAAGCTCCACCCCGGCGCCGGTCAGTACACGCTCGTCTGTCGTGAGGACGGGGGGACGATCGACGACCTCATCGTGTACCGGCTCGACGCCGACCGTTACCTGATCATCTGCAACGCATCCAACGTCGCGCCGGTAGGGGACTGGATCGCCGCTCGCGCCTCCGGCGACGCTCGCGTCGCCGACCGGTCCGACGAGTACGCGATGCTGGCGGTGCAGGGGCCCGCCTGGGAGGCGGCTGTGGCTCCGCTCGGCGGTGGCGCTGCGGTAGCGACGCTCGCCTACTTCGAGATCGTGGTGATTCCGCTCGCGGGGGTCGACTGCCTCGTGGCGCGCACGGGCTACACCGGCGAGCCGGGCGTCGAGATCATGTGCCCGGTGAACCGCGCCGCGGAGATCTGGGACCTCATGCAGTCCGGGCCGGATGCGCCCGCTCCGGCCGGGCTGGCCGCACGCGACACCCTGCGCATGGAGATGGGCTACCCCCTCTACGGTCAGGAGCTCTCACTCGAGCGCACGCCGATCGAGGCCGGATTGAAGTGGGCCTGCAACCTCGATGGCGACTTCACCGGCTCGGACGTGATGCGCCGCCAGGTCGCCGAGGGCACCCCCGAACGGCTCTGCATCTTCGCGCTCACCGAGCCGGGGATCCCCAGGTCCGGCTGCGCCGTGGTGTCGGGCGACGACACCATCGGCGAGGTCACGAGCGGTACCCTGTCGCCAACCCTCGACGTCGGGATCGGCATGGCGTACGTGCCGGCCGACCTCGCCGGACCCGGTCACGCGTTGCACATCGACATCAGGGGCAAGCGCAAGCTCGCCGAGACCCGCCCCCGCCCCCTGGTCGACACATCCCCGAGAAGGAGGTGATTGACGTGGCGGACGAGACCTACCCCGACGATCTTCGCTACCACCCTGAGCACGACTGGGTGCGCGTCGACGGCGACGAGGCGGTGTTCGGGATCACCTGGTACGCCCAGGACGCCCTCGGCGAGGTCGTGTACTACGACCCTCCCGAGGTCGGCGCCATCGTCGTCAGGGACGGGTCGTACGGCGAGCTGGAATCGGTGAAGGCGGTGTCCGACATCATCGCGCCGGCCAGCGGCGAGGTGCTCGCCGTCAACGAAGCGGTGCGCGATGCGCCCGAGACGGTCAACGGCGACCCGTACGGCGCCGGCTGGCTCATTCGCGTCCGGCTCGCCGACCCGTCGGAGCTCGACTCGCTCATGGACAGCGACGCCTACCGCACGTACCTGGCGGGCCTGTGAGCAGCGGCTACCTCTCGGTCACCCCGGACGACCGCACCAGGATGTTGGAGGTGATCGGCGTCGCGGACGTCGACGAGCTCTTCGTGGACATCCCGGAGCCCATCCGTCTGCGCCGGCTCCTCGACCTGCCGCCCGCGATGGGCGAGATGGAGGTCGCCGACCTGCTGTCCGGCCTCGCCGCCCAGAACACCTCGCAGGAGGCGGAGGTCTCGTTCCTCGGGTTCGGCATGTACCCGCACTATGTGCCGGCGGTGGTCGACGCCATCACGAGCCGCGGCGAGTTCCTGACCGCCTACACCCCGTACCAGCCGGAGATCAGCCAGGGCACGCTCCAGTCGATCTTCGAGTTCCAGACCGCGATCTGCGAACTGGTGGGCCTCGAGGTCGCGAACGCCTCCATGTACGACGGGGCGACGGCGGCCGTGGAGGGCGTCGTCATGGCGGCGCGTCACACCAAGCGCCGCCGGGTGATCGTGCCCGATGCCGTCCACCCGGACACACGGGCCGTGCTGGCGACCTACGCCCGTGGGCTCGATCTCGAGCTCGTGCCCGTTCCGCTCTCGGGCGGGGTCACCGATCCGGCCGCGGTGGAGGCGCTGCTCGACGACACCGTCGCGTGTGTGCTGCTGCAGCATCCCAACGCACTCGGGTTGCTCGAGGCGGCGCCCCGCATCGGCGAGGCCTGCCGCGCGGCGGGAGCGCACCTGGTGGCCAGCGTCGATCCCCTGTCGCTCGGCGTGCTCGCGCCGCCCGCCGACTACGGCGCTCGGATCGCGGTCGGCGAGGGTCAGGGCCTCGGCAACGGCCCGTCGTTCGGCGGCCCGACGTTCGGGTTCCTCGCGAGCGGCGACGAGTTCATCCGCCAGATCCCCGGCCGGCTCGTCGGCGAGACCGTCGACGTCGACGGGCGCCGCGGCTACGTGCTTGCCTTCCAGACCCGCGAGCAGCACATCCGGCGCGAGAAGGCCACCAGCAACATCTGCACCAACCACGCCCTCAACGCGCTCGCCGGAATCGTCTACATGGGGTGGCTCGGCAAGCAGGGCATCGTCGAGATCGGGCATCTCCTCGTCCAACGCGCGCGATACCTGC
>CAYTRV010000033.1:0-17010 GCA_964440285.1 uncultured Bifidobacteriaceae bacterium | reverse complement strand
GGCTTCACGGTACCGACCCCGGAGGAATTCCATCCGTCAGCCGCGCACAGCCCCACCCCCGAAGCAGGGCCTCTACGACCCACGGTTCGAGCACGACGCCTGCGGCGTCGCGTTCGTCGTGCACATGAAGGGGCACCGAAGCCACGACATCGTGCGCTCCGGCGTCCAAGCCCTGTGTAACCTCGACCATCGAGGGGCGCGCGGCGCGGAGACGAACACGGGCGACGGCGCGGGGATCCTGATCCAGACGCCGAGCCGCTTCTTCCGGAGCGTCGTCGACTTCAGCCTGCCGGCGGAGGGCCGCTACGCAACCGGCCTCGTGTTCCTCCCGACCGACCCGGCGGTGGCCGGCGGCGTGATGTCGATCATCGAGGGGCTCGTCGCCGACGAGGGCCTGCGGGTCCTGGGATGGCGCGAGGTGCCGACCGACGATTCCAGACTGGGCGCCCAGGCGCTCGCCGCGATGCCGGCGTTCCGGCAGATCTTCATCGAGGGCGACGGCGTCGCCGGGATGGACCTGGAGCGCCGGGCGTTCACGCTGCGCAAGCGGATCGAGCACACGGCCGGCCGGCTGGCCGACGGCGGCTGCTACATCCCGAGCCTGTCGGCCCGGACGTTCGTCTACAAGGGCATGCTCATCCCCGACCAGCTCGCGGAGTTCTTCCCGGACCTGCAGGACGAGCGGGTCGACTCGGCGATGGCCCTGGTCCACTCACGGTTCTCCACCAACACGTTCCCGTCGTGGCCGCTCGCCCACCCGTACCGGTACATCAGCCACAACGGCGAGATCAACACGGTCCAGGGCAACCGGAACTGGATGCGGGCCCGCGAGGAGCTCCTCGCCAGCGACCTGTTCCCCGGCGACCTCGAACGGATCTTCCCCATCTGCTCACCGGGCGCCAGCGACTCCGCCTCCTTCGACGAGGTGCTCGAGCTCTTGCACCTCGGCGGCTACTCGCTGCCGCACGCCGTGCTGATGATGATCCCCGAGGCGTGGGAGCGCCACGAGGAGATGGACCAGGCGCGCAAGGACTTCTACCGGTTCCACTCGTCAGTCATGGAACCGTGGGACGGCCCCGCGTCGATCGCGTTCACCGACGGCAGCGTCATCGGCGCCGTGCTCGACCGCAACGGCCTGCGCCCCTCGCGGTACGTCGTCACCAGGGACGACCTCGTGATCATGGCCTCGGAGGTCGGCGTCCTCGACGTCGCCCCGGAGGACGTCGTGCTGAAGGGCCGGCTCCAGCCGGGGAGGATGTTCCTGGTCGACACGACCAAGGGTCGCATCGTTGGCGACGACGAGCTGAAGGCCGACCTGGCCGGCCGACGCCCCTATGGCCAGTGGGTGCGCGAGAACGTCGTCGACCTCGACGACCTCAGCGTCCCCGACCACGAGCTCGCCCCGCACGCCCTGGTGCTCCAAGAGCAGCAGACGTTCGGGTACACCACGGAAGAGATCAAGATCATCATCGAGCCGATGGCGAAGACCGGGGCGGAGCCGACCGGATCCATGGGTACCGACACGCCCATCGCGGTGCTGTCGTCGCGCCCGCGTCTGCTGTTCGACTACTTCTCGCAGCTGTTCGCCCAGGTCACGAACCCACCCCTCGATGCGATCCGCGAGGAGCTCGTCACGGCGCTCGGTGGGACGATCGGGCCGGAGGGCAACATGCTGGCCCCGGGTCCCTCGTCGTGCCGGCAGATCTTCCTGAACCAGCCGGTGATCGACAACGATGAGCTGCGCAAGCTCATGGAGGTGCAGCACCACCCGGAGACCCCGGACTTCCGTTCGGCGGTCATCCCCTGCCTCTACCCGGTCGCCGACGGCGCCGCCGGCCTGCGCGCGGCGCTCGACGAGCTGCGCCAGCGGGCGTCGATGGAGATCGCCGCGGGCGCGCAGATCCTGATCCTCTCCGACCGCGGCTCCACCCGGGCGTTCGCGCCGATCCCGTCGCTCCTGTCGACGAGCGCCGTGCACCACCACCTCATCCGCGAGAAGACCCGCACCAGGGTGGGGCTCATCGTCGAGGCAGGCGACGCGCGCGAGTGCCACCACATGTGCCTGCTTATCGGGTACGGCGCGGCGGCGATCAACCCGTACCTGACGTTCGCGACGATCGAGGACATCATCGCCCAGGATCTGACCGATCTGGACGACCCGGTCAAAGCCCGCAAGAACTACATCAAGGCGTGCGGCAAGGGCGTCCTCAAGGTCATGTCCAAGATGGGCATCTCGACGGTCGCGTCCTACACCGGGGCGCAGATCTTCGAGGCGATCGGCCTGTCCGAGGAGTTCGTCGCCGAGTTCTTCACCGACACCGTGAGCCGCCTGGGCGGCATCGGCCTCGACGAGCTGGCAGAGGAGATCGCGCGACGTCACCGCCGGGCGTACCCGGACCGACCGACGGAGCTTGCGCACCGCACCCTCGACGCCGGCGGCGAGTACCAGTGGCGGCGCGACGGCGAGTACCACCTCTTCAACCCGGAGACCGTGTTCAAGCTGCAACACGCGACGCAGACAGGCCGCTACGAGATCTTCAAGCAGTACACGAAGCTCGTCGACGACCAGGCGCAGCAGCTCGCCACGCTGCGGGGCCTCTTCCAGTTCCGGACGGGCATCCGCCCACCGGTGCCGCTCGAGGAAGTCGAGCCGGTCTCGGAGATCGTCAGGCGGTTCTCAACCGGGGCGATGAGCTACGGCTCGATCTCCGCGGAGGCGCATGAGACGCTCGCGATCGCAATGAACCGCATCGGCGGGCGCTCGAACAGCGGCGAGGGCGGCGAGGACCCGGCCCGCTACCCGAAGGAGCTGAACGGCGACTGGAAGCGCAGCGCCATCAAGCAGGTCGCCTCGGGCCGCTTCGGCGTCACCAGCGAATACCTGATCAACTGCACGGACCTGCAGATCAAGATGGCGCAGGGCGCGAAGCCCGGCGAGGGCGGGCAGCTGCCGGGCAACAAGGTCTGGGAGTGGATCGCGAAGGTGCGGTACTCCACGCCCGGCGTCGGGCTCATCTCCCCGCCGCCGCACCACGACATCTACTCGATCGAGGACCTCGCCCAGCTCATCCACGACCTGAAGAACGCGAACCCCGAGGCGCGGGTCCACGTCAAGCTGGTCGCGCAGGTCGGGGTCGGCACCGTCGCGGCCGGCGTCTCCAAGGCCCACGCCGACGTCGTCCTCATCTCAGGCCACGACGGCGGCACCGGCGCCTCACCGCTGACATCGCTCAAGCACGCCGGCGCGCCGTGGGAGCTCGGCCTCGCCGAGACCCAGCAGACGCTCCTGCTCAACCGCCTGCGCGACCGCATCGTGGTGCAGGTCGACGGCCAGATGAAGACCGGCCGCGACGTCATTATCGCCGCGCTGCTCGGCGCTGAGGAGTACGGCTTCGCCACCGCGCCGCTGGTGGTTTCCGGCTGCGTGATGATGCGCGTCTGTCACCTCGACACCTGCCCGGTGGGTATCGCGACGCAGAACCCCAAGCTGCGCGAGCGCTTCACGGGCAAGCCGGAGTTCGTGATCAACTTCTTCGAGTTCATCGCCGAGGAGGTCCGCGAGCTGCTCGCCGAGCTGGGCTTCCGCTCGCTCGAGGAAGCCATCGGGCATGCCGAGTTCCTCGACACCGCCAAGGCCGTCGCCCACTGGAAGGCGTCGAAGCTCGACCTCACGCCGATCCTCGCGATGCCCGACCCGGCCGAGGGAGACGCCCGCACATGCGTGCAGACGCAGGACCACGGGCTGGATCGCGCGCTCGACATCGAGCTCATCCAGCGGGCCGCCCCCGCCCTCGACCACCGGACGCCGGTGGTCATCGACGTCCCGGTCCGCAACGTCAACCGCACCGTCGGAACGCTCGTCGGGCAGGAGATCAGCCGCCGCTGGGCAGAGGGCCTCCCTGACGACACGGTCATCATCAACCTCACCGGCTCCGCCGGCCAGAGCTTCGGCGCGTTCGCCCCGAAGGGGCTGACGCTGCGCCTCTTCGGCGACGCGAACGACTACACCGGCAAGGGGCTCTCCGGCGGGCGCATCGTCGTCCGGCCGCCAGACGGCTCGCAGTTCGCCGCCGAGGAGAACATCATCGCCGGCAACGTCATCCTCTACGGCGCGACCGGCGGGGAGATGTTCCTGCGCGGCGTCGTCGGCGAACGGTTCTGCGTACGCAACTCCGGCGCCGTCGCCGTCGTCGAGGGCGTCGGCGACCACGCGTGCGAGTACATGACCGGTGGCCGGGTCGTCGTGCTCGGCGGGACCGGACGGAACTTCGGCGCCGGCATGAGCGGCGGCATCGCCTACGTGTACGACCCCAACCACATGTTCGCGCGGCGGGTCAACCCGGAGATGGTCGACCTCGACCCGATGGACGAGGAGGACCGCCGCTGGCTGCTCGACCGGGTGCGTCGTCACCAGGACGAGACCGGGTCGGCGCTCGCCGAACGGCTCCTCGCGCAGTGGGAGGCCGCCGTCGAGGCGTTCGTCAAGGTGATGCCGAAGGACTTCAAGCGGGTGCTCGAGGAACGGCGCCTCGCGGCGGCGAACGGCTCGGACCAGGCGGAGGCGGCGCTCGCCGCCGTCAACGACGAGCGCGGTTGATATGGGCGATGTGACCGGCTTCCTGAAGCACGACCGGGAGCTGCCCGAACGTCGTCCCGTGACCGAGCGGCTGCGCGACTGGCACGAGGTCTACAAGGACTTCCCGACCCACAAGGTCCGCACGCAGGCGGCGCGCTGCATGGACTGCGGCATCCCGTTCTGCAACCAGGGCTGCCCGCTCGGCAACATCATCCCGGACTGGAACGACCTCGTGCACCGGGACCTCTGGCACGAGGCGAGCGACCGCCTGCACGCCACCAACAACTTCCCGGAGTTCACCGGCCGCCTCTGCCCGGCGCCGTGCGAGGCCGCCTGCGTGCTCGGCATCAACGCCCCGCCGGTGACGATCAAGCAGATCGAGGTGAAGATCGCCGACCGCGCTCGCGACGAGGGGTGGCTGGAGCCCGTCATCGCGACGGTCAGGACCGGTCGGCGCGCGGCCGTCGTGGGATCAGGCCCCGCGGGGTTGGCGGCGGCGCAGCAATTGACGCGCGCCGGGCACGACGTGGTGGTGTTCGAGCGCGACGACCGTATCGGCGGGCTGCTTCGCTACGGCATCCCCGACTTCAAGATGGAGAAGTGGGTACTCGACCGGCGCCTCGAGCAGATGGAGGCCGAGGGCACCGAGTTCCGCGTCAACGCGAACGTCGGCGTGAACGTTCCCGTCGCGGAGCTCCGCCGCGAGTTCGACGCAATCGTCCTCGCCGGCGGCGCGACGGCGTGGCGCGACCTTCCGATCCCCGGCAGGGGGCTCGGCGGGATCCACCAAGCGATGGCGTACCTGCCACTCCAGAACAAGGTCGTCGCGGGCGACATCATCGAGACGCCGATCACGGCCGCCGGCAAGAACGTCGTGATCATCGGCGGCGGCGACACCGGCGCGGACTGCCTCGGCACCGCCAACCGTCAGGGCGCCGTCAACGTCGTGCAGCTCGAGATCATGCCGCGGCCTCCGGAAACCCGGGCCGTCAGCACGCCCTGGCCGACCTGGCCGCTGATGTACATGAGCTCGGCGGCACATGAGGAGGGCGTGGAGCAGCGGTACGCGCTGTCAACCACGGAGTTCGTCGGCGACGAGCACGGCAACGTCCGAGCCCTGCGGGCGACGCAAGTGGAAACGGTGACCGTCGACGGCCGTCCGACGTTCCAGCCGGTCCCCGGTTCAGAGACCGAGATCCCCTGCGAGCTCGTGCTGCTCGCGATGGGGTTCGTCGGGCCCGAGCGCGTGGGCGTCCTCTCCGAGCTCGGTGTGGAGATCGACGAGCGCGGCAACGTCAGCCGCGACGCGAACTGGCAGGCGAGCCAAGACGGCGTGTTCGTCTGCGGTGACATGGGTCGCGGCCAGAGCCTGATCGTCTGGGCGATCGCCGAGGGCCGCGCATGCGCCGCGTCGGTCGACCGGTACCTCGTCGGCGACACGGCCCTACCGGAACCGGTCGTCCCCACCAGCATGCCGATCCGCTGAAACCGCGAGCACGCTGAGCCGTCGCAGCAGGACGAGGGTCGGTCGGGTGTAGCCCGTGGGGCGGTCTTCGGCGCGTGAGCTCCGCAGACTTGCGCGCGAGGACGAGGCCCACGCGGATCGGCGACGCCGATATCGACGCTCCTCGACGCGCAGGCCCTGATCGCGTTGCTTTGAGGAAACCGGGATCCAGACGCTGATCCAGCCGCTCACTCAGACCCAGCTCCAAGTGCTCCCGGGGCAACCGAAGTCACGGCATGGACGGCCGCCCTCCTTCCGTCCCGCCACTACCACCGGCGGGATCGCCCGCTCTCAATCGCCGATTGCTTCGCGCTGGCAACGAGCCTCGACATCGGTCGCCTCGCCGCGGCGGGGGTCCTCCTGGCGCGGCTCGCGCGTCACGAGGGTGTCGATGTGGTTGTGCTCCCGAACAGCGCCGGAGTTCGGCCCGAAATCGGACCGCCCGGACCTCTTGGGCGGCTACGATCCACGGGTGGCGACCGCTCCCGCCCGAACGGCCCCGTTCCACCCGCTCGTCGCGGACTGGTTCGCGCGCGCGTTCGCGGAGCCGACCGAGGCGCAGCGGCTCGGCTGGCCGGCGATCGCCGCCGGCGAGCATGCGCTCATCGTCGCCCCGACGGGCTCCGGGAAGACGCTCGCCGCGTTCCTGTGGGGGCTCAACGCGCTCATCGAAGAACGGCTCCGGGGTGAGACGGCGACGCGACTGCTCTACATCTCGCCGCTGAAGGCCCTCAACTACGACGTGGAACGGAACCTGCGCGGGCCGCTCGCGGGGCTCGCCGACGCCGCCCGCCGGCAGGGCCTCGAGCTGCCGACGCTGTCGGTGGCGGTGCGGACCGGTGACACACCGCAACGCGACCGCGCGCGGATGTTGCGCGACCCCCCGGACATCCTCATCACCACGCCCGAGAGCCTCTACCTGCTACTCACCTCCCGCGGCGTGGAGATGCTGCAGGCGGCGCGCACCGTGATCGTCGACGAGATCCACGCGGTCGCCGCCACCAAGCGCGGCGCCCACCTGGCGGTGAGCCTCGAACGGCTCGAACGCGTGGTCGACGCGCCGCTCCAGCGGATCGGTCTCTCGGCCACGCAGCGCCCGTTGCAGGAGATCGCCCGGTTCCTCGGCGGGCACGACGACTCCGGCGCACCGCGACCGGTGACCATCGTCGACGCCGGCCAGCGGAAGGAGCTCGACCTCGAGGTCATCGTCCCGGTCGAGGACATGCGCGACCTCGCGAACCCCGGAGCGCCCGTCCACGAGGACCCCCTCTCCGTGCCGGGAGACGCCGGCGCCCGCAAGTCGATCTGGCCGGCGGTTTACCCGGCGGTGCTCGACCTGATTCGCGCCCATCGGTCCACGCTGATCTTCGTCAACAACCGCCGCCTCGCGGAACGGCTCGCGCTGCGCCTCAACGAGCTCGCCGAGGCCGAGGTCGCCCGTGCCCACCACGGCAGCCTCGCCGCCGAGCAGCGGGTGATCATCGAGGAACAGCTCAAGGCGGGCACGCTGCCTGCGCTTGTCGCCACCAGCAGCCTCGAGCTCGGGATCGACATGGGCGCCGTCGACCTGGTCGTCCAGGTCGAGAGTCCGCGGAGCGTCGCGCGCGGCATCCAGCGCGTCGGCCGCTCCGGTCACCACGTGGGCGGAGCGAGCCGGGGGCGGATCTTCCCGAAGTACCGCGGGGACCTGCTCGAATGCGCCGCGGTCGTGTCGCGCATGCGCGAGGCGGCGATCGAGGAGACGCGGGTGCCGCGGCTGCCGCTGGACGTGCTCGCCCAGCAGATCGTCGCGACCGTCGCGAACGACCCGTGGAGCGTCGACGACCTGCACGCCCTCGTGAAGGGCGCGTACCCGTTCGCCGAGCTCACGCGCGAGCAGCTCGAAGGCGTGCTCGACATGCTGGCCGGCCGGTATCCGAGCGACGAGTTCGCCGAGCTCGCGCCGCGGGTAGTCTGGGACCGCACCGACGGCACCGTGCGAGGCCGCGGGGGCGCCCGGCAGCTCGCCGTGCAGAACGCCGGCACGATTCCCGACCGCGGCCTGTTCGGCGTCTACCTCGTCGACGGCAACACCCGGGTGGGCGAGCTGGACGAAGAGATGGTCTACGAGGCAAGGACCGGTCAGACGTTCATGCTGGGCGCATCGACCTGGCGCATCGAGGAGATCACCCGCGACCGGGTGCTCGTCTCCCCCGCTCCCGGCGTCCCGGGCGCCGTGCCGTTCTGGAAGGGCGAGGGGATCGGCCGCCCGGCGGAGCTGGGACGGGAGGTCGGCAAGCTCGCGAGGGAGCTGGTGGCGGCGCGACCCGACCACGCTCTCGCACGACTGCGCGACGAGTCGGCGTTCGACGACCGGGCCGCGACCAACCTGATGGGATACCTCAACGACCAGGTCGACGCGACGGGCGCGGTCCCGAGCGACACGACGATCGTGGTGGAGCGCTTCCGCGACGAGATCGGCGACTGGCGGCTCTGCGTGCTCACGCCGTTCGGGGCCCGGGTCCACGCGCCGTGGGCGATGGCACTGCAGTCGCGACTGCGCGAGCGCGGCGGCGCCACGGCCCACGCCATCTGGAGTGACGACGGCATCGCCCTCCACCTCCCGGACGCCGACGACGCTCCCGCCGCGGACGTCGCCCTGATCGACCCCGGCGACGTGGAGGACCTCGTGGTCGGCGAGCTGGGCTCCACCGCGCTGTTCGGCGCGCGCTTCCGCGAGAACGCCGCCCGGGCGCTGCTCATCCCGCGGCGGCGGCCCGGCCGGCGCACGCCTCTCTGGCAACAACGCCTCAAGGCGGCGTCGCTCCTGGAGGTCGCCCGACGCTACGGCAGCTTCCCGATCATCCTCGAGACATACCGTGAATGCCTCAACGACTGGTTCGACCTGCCCGCCCTCCGCGACCTGCTGCGGCGCATCCAGTCGCGGGAGCTCGCGGTCGTGGAGGTCGAGACTGCAACCGCGTCGCCGTTCGCCGGCTCGCTGCTGTTCGAGTACGTCGCGACGTACATGTACGAGGACGACACCCCGGCCGCCGAGCGTCGCGCCCAGGCGCTCACGCTCGACCGCGACCTGCTTCGTGAGCTGCTCGGACAGGAGGAGCTACGCGAGCTCATCGACCCGAATGCGCTCGACGCACTCGAGGCCGACCTGCAATGGCGGTCCGAACGCACCCGGGCGCGTAGCGCCGACGCCCTCCACGACATGCTCCGTCGCCTCGGCGACCAGAGCGAGGCGGACGTCGCCGAACGACTGACGGAGCCCGACCGCGCTGCCGAGCTGCTCGGTGTGCTGCGCGACGAGCGGCGTGCGTTGCCGCTGCGCCTCGCCGGAGGCGAGCGGTGGATCGCCGCGGAGGACGCCGGGCGCTACCGTGACGGGCTCGGCGCAATGCCCCCCGCGGGCCTGCCGGACGCCTTCCTGGAGCCGGTTCCGGATGCACTGACGTCGTTGGTCGCACGCTACGCGCGCGCCCACGGACCCTTCGTCGCGCGCGACGTCGCCGAGCGCCTCGGGATCTCCGCCGACGCGGCAATCGCTGCGCTCGCCGGCCTCGAGGAATCGGGCGCGCTGGTACGCGGCGAGATCCGCCCGGGCGCGTCGGGACGGGAGTGGTGCGACACGGAGGTGCTCCGGCGGGTGCGACGCGCGAGCCTCGCGGCCGCTCGCCGAGAGATCGAACCGGTCGAGGCGGGCACGCTCGGGCGGTTCCTGCCCGCCTGGCACCGGATCGACCGGACCCACCAGGCGCCCGGCCCGGACGCCCTGCGCGAGGTGATCGGCCCGCTGCAGGGGCTCGCCCTGCCGGCGGCCCAGTGGGAGCAGGAGGTCTTCCCGCGCCGTATCGGCGGATACTCACCGACGTGGCTCGACGCCCTCGCCGGCGCGGGCGAGATCGTGTGGGTCGGCGCCGGCGCGATGGGCCGCGACGCGGGACGCGTCGCCATCTACTTCCGCGACGACGCGCCGCTCCTGGGTCCGCCTCCGTCGGACCCGCCGTCCGACGACGATCTCGCGGAGGCCGTGCGCCACGCGCTGACCTCCGGGGCCGCGTTCTGGGACGAGATCTCCGGCGGGATCGACGCCACCGCCGACGAGGTGTTCACCAGGCTCTGGAGCCTGGTCTGGGCGGGCGAGGTCACCAACGACCTGTGGATGCCGCTCCGCGCCCCGCGGCGGCTGCCGCGCCCCACGTCGAGCCCGTCCCGATTCGGCCGGCGCACCGCCCGGGGCGGTGGCGCCGCGCATGGCGCCGTCGCCGGACGATGGTCGCTCACCCGCCGCCTGTTCGCGCGGACGCCCGCCCATGGCGAACGCGCCCGAGCCGTCGCCGAGCTGCTGCTCGAGCGTCACGGCGTGCTGACCCGTGCAGCCGTGCTCGGCGATGGGATCCCCGGCGGGTTCGCGGGGGTGTACCGGCCGCTGTCGGAGCTCGAGACGCTCGGCCGCTGCCGCCGCGGCTACTTCTTGGCCGGGCTGGGCGGCGCACAGTTCGCCATGCCCGGCGCGGTCGAACGGCTCCGCGACCTGCGGGAGCCGGAGACCGATGCGGCGGCGCTGGTGCTGGGCGCCGCAGACCCGGCGCAACCCTATGGGGCGGCGGTGCCGTGGCCGCTGCGCCGCAGCGCTCGGGGGCCGTCTCGGACGTTCGGCGCACAGGTCGTGTTGCTGGGCGGCGCTCCGGTGCTCTACCTGGAGCGTGGAGGCCGGAGCCTGCTCGCGCTGCGCGAACCCGCACCGGACTGGATGCACCCCGCGATCGTCGCGCTGGCCGAGTGGATCAGATCGGGACGCGGTCGGCGCGCGAACGTGGAGCGGTTCGACGGCGAGTCGGTGTTCGGGTCGGCTGCGGAAGCGGTGATGCTGGAGGCCGGGTTCTTCTCGGGCCTGCGGGGACTCGAGCTGCGCGGGGAGGCCCGCTGATGAGCGGTCGGAATACCGGCGCCGGTCACCACCCACCGGACTCGCGGATGAGCGCCGCACGGCCGCACCTCGCCGGCACTCGATCATCCATCATGTGACGAACGTGACAAGCCGGGATGCGATCGTTAGGGTACCGACATGCCCGTCCAAGTCGCGGAGATCATGTCGCCCATCGAGGCCACCGTCGGCGCGGATACCACGCTACGCCAGGCAGCGGTGCGGATGGGGCAGTATCACACCGGTGCGGCGCTCGTACTCGACCAGTCCCTTCCCGGACCGGGAATCGTCACCGAGCGGGACATCCTCCGTGCGCTCGCCGAAGGGGCCAACCCGGATGACGCGCGGGTGGCGGACTACATGCACAGCACGCTGATCGCGGCCGCCCCGAGCTGGCCGGCGACGCAGGCCGCCGAGGCGATGATGAAGCACCACATCCGGCACGTCGTGGTGTTCGAGGAGGAGCACCTCGTCGGGATCCTCTCGATGCGCGACGTGATCAAGGTGCTGGGCCTCAGCGTGGCGGAAGACCAGGCCCGCGGCTAGCAGAGCTGTCGCGGATCGATCGGGTGTCAGCCCTCGCTGCGCGACGCTCGGACGCACCGTCACGAGCTGCTCCCCAGCTGCGACCCGGGCGCGAAGCGCGTTCATGATCCGTTCGCACACGTCCGCTTGCGCGGGGTGCGCGAGGTCGTAGAGGAGCACCGCGAACTCGTCGCCGCCGAAATCGCGCCGCCGTGTCACCGGGCCGCAGGCACGCGTGCAGGCGCTCCGCGACCGCGACAAGCGTTGGCCCGCATCGGTCGATACCCTCGACGTGTGCAGCGACCGACCGACAGCGACGGCGAGCCGCGGCACCGAGTCGTCATCGTCGGCGGCGGTTTCGGCGGTCTCCGGGCTGCGAAGGCGCTCAGGCGGGCGCCGGTCGACGTCACCCTCATCGACCGCCGGAACTTCCACCTCTTCCAGCCGCTCCTCTACCAGGTCGCGACCGGATCGCTCTCACCGGGCGAGATCGCGACGCCGTTGCGGGCGGTCCTTCGCCGCCAGCGCAACGTCCGCGTCGTTCTCGGCGAGGTCCGCGACTTCGACCTGACCGCGCGCGAGGTCGTCGTCGGACGTCCCGCCGGTGGCGGCGAGGACCTGCGCCTCCCCTACGACTCGCTCGTCGTCGCCGCGGGAATGCGCAACGACTACTTCGGGCACGACGAATGGCGGGAGGCGGCTCCCGCCCTCAAGTCGCTCGAGGATGCGCTGGCCATCCGCCGACGAATCCTGATCGCCTTCGAGGCCGCCGAGACGGAGACCGGCGAAACCGCCCGGCGCGAATGGCTCAGTTTCGTCGTCGTCGGCGGTGGGCCCACAGGAGTTGAGCTCGCCGGCCAGATCGGCGAGATCGCCGGCGACACCATGCGCAACCAGTTCAGCGCCTTCGACCCGTCCGCCGCCCGCGTCCTGCTCGTCGAGGGCGCCGAGCGCATCCTCGGCTCGTTCGAGCCCAGCCAATCCGCGCACGCGGTCAGGGCGCTCGGCGACCTCGGCGTCACCGTCCGCACCCGCTGTCTCGTCCGCGACGTCGACGGGAGCGGGGTGACGGTCGAGCGGGACGGACGGGAGGAGCGCATCGCCGCACGGACGATCGTGTGGGCCGCCGGCGTCGCCGCCTCACCACTCGCCGCGAGACTCGCCGAGGCAGCCGGCGTCGCGACGGACCATCTCGGCCGCATCTGCGTCGGCCATGACCTCGCCCTCGCGGGCCACCCGGACGTGTTCGCGGTCGGAGACATGGCGGCCGTCGCGGACACGCCCCTGCCGGGCGTGGCTCCGGTCGCGATGCAGATGGGCCACTACACCGGTCGAGCCATCCGCACCCGGCTCGCCGGCAAGACGCCCGCCCCCTTCAAGTACAAGGACAAGGGCAACCTCGCGACGATCGGCCGGGCGAAGGCGGTGGCCGAGCTCTTCGGCCTACGCTTCCACGGCTTCCTCGCCTGGTGGCTGTGGCTGGCCGTGCACCTCTTCTACCTCATCGGCTTCCAGAACCGGGTGCTGGTGATGGTGCGGTGGTCGTGGAGCTTCGTCACCCGCGGCCGCGGCGCGCGACTCATCACCGGCGACGGCCTCGCCCCGGAGTGGATTACGGCGCCGACGTCGCGATCGTGACGAGGTCCGCGCCAAGCCGGGCCGCCCGCGCCCGTGTCAGCCCCGGCTGGTAGGTCAACACCACCACGACCACGGGTCCGCGCCCCGTGTAGACCACCGCGGCCGAGTGACGGGCCGACGAGATCCACCCCTGCTTCTGCGCAGCCGGAACGGACGGCCCCAGCGCCTCCCGGAAGAGGCCAAGGTTGTCCCCGGCCGCCTCCGACGACAGCAGGAGCCCCAACGCCAGCCGCGCCTGGGGTGTGCTCATCCGCGTGCGCGCCAACGCATCCGCATTGCCGCGCGCCGCGTCGTGCAGCGTCCGCATGACGACCCCGAGGTCGTAGGCGGTCGTGACCCGGCCGGAGACCCGCGGCGGCGGCGTGGGCGAGTCGACCGGGGGGCGCTCGGTCGCCACGATGTAGGGGCCGGTGAAGGTACTCGACGTCGCACCCATCCTGGCCAGCGCGCCCTGCACCGCACCGGGGCCGCCGACCCGTCCGAGCAGGCGGTTCGACGCCAGGTTCGAGCTCCACGTCGCGATGCCCCGGACGTCGTGGAACAGCGCCGATGCCTCCGGCTGCGGCCCCATGCGCCGCAACGCCTCGACGATCGCCCCGAGCTTCACCGTCGACGCGGCCGGGAACCGGGCGGCGGCATTCCAGCTGGCCGCCCGGCCGGTGCGCAGATCGTGCACCCACACTGCGGAGATCCCCGCGAAGGCGGACGCCGCCGCGCGGACGCGCGCCTGCCACGTCGGGTCCATCTCGGGCGGACGCGCCGCGTCGCCGGCGCTCTCGGGCAACAGCCAGACGCCCGCCGACCGCGCGACGGCGATCGTCGTCCCGGCGCGCGTGAACCGCACCTCCAGGTTGTACCGGCCCGCCAGACCGACCAAGCGCGCCCGTGCCAAACCGCCGCCGAGGGCGAGCGGCCCCGCCGCCGCACCGTTGGCGTACAGGGTCGCGGCGTCGGCGCTCGACGGCGCGCGGGCGACAACGGCTCCGAAGGTCACGGCGCCCGGCCGCGGCTCGAGGAGCGCCGGGATGGGGATCGGGCGGCGCGGCGGACCCGGCCGGCAAGCGCGGCGGGTAGCGGCAATGCGAGCCCTCGCCGATGCGGCCACCTGCCGGAACCGCGCGGCCCGGGCCGGCTGCAAGCGGTCGAGGCCCTCCGCCGCGGCGACCTCGGCGGCGGCGTAGCGCGCGGCCCATCCGCCGAGCGCGTGACACGACGTCGAGAACGGTGCCGCCAGGCGCACCGCCTCCTGCAGGGCGCGCGCCCGCTCGTAATGTCGCTGCACCAGGCTGGGTGAGCCGCCCGCCGCGGCGCGGGACGCCGATGCGGTCGGTGCGAGGCCACCGTCGAGCGCCTTAAGGAGATCGCGGTCGCCGGCGAGCGCCGGCCCCGACATCGCGATCACGACGATTAGGACCGCGAGGATGGCATGACGGCGCACGTTCCAAGGGTACCCACGGCGCCGGGGACCTGCTCCCGGCCGTTCACCGAGGCTTCACCAAGCTGCGGGCCGACTCCGGTAGGGTCCCCTGGTCGCCGTCATCGAGGAGGTACCCGCCTTGGAGCAGCACGTCGGCTCCCCCACCGCGGTGGGGGGCCAATCAGGAGACGTCGTCGTGTCCGCACGCGCGGTGACCCGTCGCTTCGGTTCCGGTGACAACGCCGTCGATGCCCTGCGAGGCGTCGACCTCGACCTCAAGCGCGGCCAGTTCGTCGCGATCATGGGACCTTCGGGCTCTGGCAAGTCCACGCTCATGCACATCCTCGCCGGGCTTGACGCGCCCACCGCGGGGCGGACCTGGATCGACGGGACTGAGCTCAACGGCCTCGGCGACAAGGCCCTCACGCTGTTGCGCCGGGAGAAGGTCGGATTCGTGTTCCAGTTCTTCAACCTCCTCCCGATGCTGACGGCCGGAGAGAACCTCGACCTCCCGCTCGCGGTCGCCGGGGCGAAGCCGGACCGCGGGTGGCGAGAGCAGCTCGTCAGGGAGGTCGGCCTCGGCGACCGCCTCACCCATCGCCCCGCGGAGCTCTCGGGCGGTCAGCAGCAGCGCGTCGCGATCGCGCGAGCGCTCATCTCGCGTCCCGCGGTGGTGTTCGCAGACGAGCCGACCGGCAACCTCGACTCGAAGACCGGCCAGGAGATCCTCGACCTCCTGCGCCGCTCTGTCGACGACCTCGGCCAGACCATCGTCATGGTCACCCACGAGCCTCGCGCCGCAGCCATTGCCGACCGCGTCATGTTCCTCCAGGACGGCCTGATCGTGCGCGACGGCGGCAAGATGTCTGCCGACGCGATCCTCGACGTCGTGAAGGCGCTGGAGTAGCTGGAGTGATCCGCTGATGCTGCGCATCGCCCTCCGAAGCCTCGGGGCCCGCAAGCTCCGCTCCGCACTCACCGCGCTCGCCATCCTGCTCGGCGCGGCGATGATCTCGGGCACCTACGTCCTCACCGATCAGATCACCGGGGCGTTCGACGAGATCTTCGAGAAGGCGAACGAGGGTGTCGACGTCGTCCTGAGCAGGCGCGAGGCGTTCCGGTCGCAGGAGGGCGCTTCGGTGGGGCCGATCCCCGATTCGCTCGTCGCCACGGTTCGCGGCGTCGACGGGGTCGCGGCGGCCGAGGGCGTGGTCCAGGACCTGGCCTCGGTGGTCGTCGACGGGGAGTTCGTCTCCTCGGTGGGCGGCGCGCCGAACCTCGTGTTCTCGACGCCCAGCGAGCGCTTCCAGACGAACCAACTCGTCGCTGGCGCGTTCCCGAAAGCGTCCGGAGAGATCGCGGTCGACGTCGATCTCGCCAAGCGCGAGAAGCTCGACGTCGGCCGCAACGTCGGGCTGGCGACGCGCACCGGGGTGCAACCGGTCCGCATCGTGGGCACGTTCCGGTTCGCCGACGCCGACACGATCGGGGGCGCGACCCTCACCGCGGTGACGCTCGCCGACGCGCAGCGGTGGTTCGACCGCGAGGGCCGGGTCAACGCCGTCGTGGTGGCCGCCGAGCCCGGGGTCGGCGCCGACTCGCTGGCGCGACGGATCTCGGCCCAGGTCCCGCCGGACGTGCGCGTCGAGACCGGGCAGCAGAACTCCGACCGGCAGGCCGACGACATCAGCAACGATCTCGGGTTCCTGCGGGACTTCCTGTTCGTGTTCGCGGCGATCGCGGTGCTCGTCGGCGCGTTCATCATCTTCAACGTGTTCTCGATCACCGTCGCGCAGCGCGTGCGGGAGATGGCGATGCTGCGGACGATCGGCGCGAGCCGCCGCCAGATCATGCGAAGCGTGCTGATCGAGGCCGTCGTCATCGGGCTGATCGCGTCGATCATCGGCATTGGCGTCGGCGTGCTCTTCGCGATGCTCCTCAACCGGATCTTCGACGCCGTCGGCTTCGGCCTTCCGACGGCGGGCATCACGCTCCAGGCCCGAACCGTGATCGTGCCACTCATCGTCGGCGTCGTCGTCACGCTCATCGCCGCGATCATTCCCGCGATCCGCGCGACACGCGTCCCGCCGGTCGCGGTGCTCCGGGAGGGGGCAGTGCTCCCGAAGTCGCGCTTCTCCCGGTTCACCCCCTACCTGGGCGTCCTGTTCGGGCTTCTTGGCGTGCTCGCCATCGCCGCCGGCTTCGGCACCTCGGACAGCGGTCAGGCGCTGTCGCTGATCGGCGTCGGAGCTCTGCTGATCCTGATCGGCGTGGGCATGGCGATGAGGATGCTCATCCGCCCGATCGCCCGCGCCGTCGGCTGGCCGCTGCAGCGCCTGTTCGGCACCAGCGCCCGCCTGGGGCGCCAGAACACGATGCGCGATCCCGCCCGCACGGCACTACCGGCCTGCGGATCTATCCCAGCGTTGCCG
>CAYTRV010000032.1:0-17366 GCA_964440285.1 uncultured Bifidobacteriaceae bacterium | reverse complement strand
CAGGTTCGGGCGGAAGAACGCGGCGACGTCCGGACGGCTGAGCTCGGTGAGGTATTCGGTGATCTCGGCCTTGGAGTTCCGCCAGGTGAAGTACGTGTACGACTGGCTGAACCCGATCTTCGCCAGGGCGTGCATCATCGACGGCTTCGTGAACGCCTCGGCGAGGAACACCACGTCCGGGTGCTCGTCGCGGACGGTCCCGATCAGCCATTCCCAGAAGCCGAGCGGTTTGGTGTGCGGGTTGTCGACCCGGAAGATCCGCACGCCGTGTCCGCACCAGCAGAGCACCACCGAGCGGATCTCCTCCCACAGCGCCCGCCAGTGGGGGGTGTCGAAGTTGGCGTTGTAGATGTCCTGGTACTTCTTGGGCGGGTTCTCCGCGTACTTGAGGGTTCCGTCCGGGCGGCGGTGGAACCACTCGGGGTGCTCCGTGAGCCACGGGTGGTCGGGAGAGCATTGGATCGCAAGGTCGAGCGCGACCTCGATCCCGTGGCCGGCGGCGGCGGCGACGAGCCGGTCGAAATCGTCGATGGTGCCGAGGTCGGGGTGGACGGCGGTGTGGCCGCCCTCCTGGGATCCGATCGCCCATGGGCTCCCCGGGTCACCTGGTTTCGCGGTGAGCGTGTTGTTGCGGCCCTTGCGGTGCGTGGTTCCGATCGGGTGGATCGGCGGGAAGTAGAGGACGTCGAAGCCGAGCTCGGCGAAGCGCGGGAGGTGCTGCTCCACGCCGGCGAACCCGCCCCAGGAGCGGGGGAAGAGCTCGTACCAGGCCCCGAACGTCGCGCGCTGCCGGTCGACGACGATCCGGTGCGTCTCCGACCGGGCGCGCTCCGGCCGGTCGGGCCGGCGGAGCATGACGTCCGCGAGGGGCTCGTCCATCGCCGCCGCGAGTCGCTCCGCTTGCGGGAGCCCGCCGCGGATCGCCGCGACGGCGGCTCGGGCGGTCGCCTTGTCCTGCCCGCGGAGGCGACGCACGGCTAGGTCGACCAGGGCCGCGCCCTCGAGCAGCTCGCTGGTGAGGTCGTCCTGCCCGCCGGCGACGCGCCGGCTCATCTCCTCCCGCCACGACGCGAAGGTGTCGACCCAGGCTTCGACGGCCAGGTCGTTGGCGCCGAGCTGTTCGGCCACCATCGTCGCGTGCCAGCGGTCGGTGCCCGGTGTCTCGCTCATCGGGGTCTCGACCCAGCCGCCGCCGGGCGCCCGGTGGCGGAGCACGGCCCGCAGGATCTCGTGCCCGTCGCGCAGGAGCGTCGCCGACACGGTCACGGGGTCGCCGAGAGTGACCTTCGGGGCGTGGCGCCCCCCGTCCAAGGTGGGCTGGACATCCGCGACGGCGATCCGGCTGGGGCGTTTCTTGGGGGCCGGCGGGATCACCCGGGCAGCATGCCGGATTTCGCGGGTTGGTTACGCAGTGGCGGCGACCCGGCGTGTTCGGTTCCGGCCGGCGCGGAGGATCACGGCGCCCAGCACGACGAGGACGATTGAGACGATCTGAGCGGTGGTGAGCCCCGCGAGCTCGGCGTCGTTGCGCCGGATGAACTCGATGAGGAAACGTTCGACGCCGCCGAGGATGCACCAAAGGCCGAACAGGGCCCACGGGCGGTCGAAGCGGCTGCGCAGGCGCCACAGGAGCCAGAACACCAGGAGCATCGAGGTGGTCTCGTAGAGGGGGGTGGGGTGGACGACCTCGGTTGTCGGGACCTCGCCGTCGGGGTAGCTCATCGCCCATGGAAGGGAGCTGGCGGAGCCGTAGTCGCCGTCGCCGGAGAGCTGGCAGCCGATCCGTCCGATCGCGTACCCGAGCGCGAGGGCGGGGGCGGCGATGTTCGCCACGACGCCGACTGGGACGCGCCGCCACAGGCTCACCGCGATCACGCCGATCGCCCCGCCTATGACCCCGCCGTACCAGACCAGCCCGGTGCTGGAGAACAGTCCGCTCGCATCGGGGTTCTGGATGAGGTAGTCGATCCGGGCGCCGACGAACCCACCGACCCCGGCGCCGATGGCGATCTCCCAGGCGAGGACCGGGTCACGCCCCCGGTCGCGTAGGTCCCGCCCCACGAAGTACGCCGGAACGATCAGCGCGAGCGCCGCCAGCAGGCCAAAGCTGTGGAGCGTGAACGGCCCGATCTCGAAGAGGTCGGGGATCACCGGGCGCCTCCCGCCACGGGCTCAGTCGCCGTCATGGGCGGGTCGGGCGCCGTGCCGCCTGGCGTGAGCGCCCGGCGAAGCGGGCGGGGGCGAGCCCAGCGACGGGAACCCCGCCGAGCAGCCCCGGCCCGTTCCGGCAGATCACGCACATCGAACCCTCCGTTCGTCGGTGACGGGACAATGCTTGCGCCGCGCCTCGGACACGTATGGCAGAACCCTCTCGATCTCCGTGAAGTTGCCTCGTGGGAACGTCCCCGCCGCTCGGCGGTCAGGACGCCGGCGGAGGCGGTGGATCCGGGAGCCGCGTCGGCATCTCGTCGCCCACCGACAGGAGCGACTCCCCGGGCAGCGCCGTGCCCACCCGGCGCCACACCTTGTTCAGCTCGCTCTGTATGTACGGCGGGAAGGCGATGCTGAGGAGCACGTACAGGACCAGCGCAATCCAGCCGTTCAGCGACGGGACCCCGCCGACGCGCTGCGCCGCCTGCGCCCGCTTGGTGCCCCGCCAGTAGGTGATGAGCGCGGGCACGATGATGAGGCTCCCTGGGAAGACTGCGAGGACCGAGTTGGTCGGGTTCTGGCCGAGGTCGTACCCGGTGGCCCGTCCGTAGTCGCGCATCTCCCGGTTGACGTAGTACCACCAGAAGATGCCGTAGATCCCGATCGTGACCAAGAGGAGTCCCACAACCCCCCATGGGTTGCGGATCTTGGCCCGGTTCGGGCCGTCCGCGATGAGCACCTCCTGCGCCATTCGCACTCCCTGGGTGGCACAACGGGCCGGAAGGCTACCAGCGACCACCACGCTCGCGTGTCGCCGACCGGACGACTGCCTCGCCGACCGGTGGCCTACAATCGACGGATGGACGGTGCCCACACGCTCTCCGACCACGGTCTGCGCAGAACGCCGCAGCGGATGGCGGTGCTGCGGGCCCTCGACGACGGCCACGCCCTCAGCGCACAGGAGGTCTTCGCGCGTGCCAGGGCGCACTGCCCGGAGCTCGGCCTCTCGACCGTCTACCGCACGCTGCTCGCGCTGACCGACGCCGGGATGCTCGACGTCATCGGCCAGCACGACGGGGAGGCGACCTATCGCCGTTGCGGGGCGTCCCACCACCACCACCTCGTCTGCGACGGCTGCCGGCGTGTGGAGGAGCTCGCCGAGTGCGACGTCACCCCGATCGAGTCGCGCATCGCCCGCGAGCACGACTTCCGCGTCGACGGCCACACGCTCACGTTCCACGGCCTGTGCCGCGATTGTCGCGATCAGCAGTCCAGCTGAGTCGGGACGACGCGCGGCGGGCGCGGTGCAGCTCGACACCATCGCATCTTCGGTCTGCGTCACCGGCTGGAGGCCTACCTGCCCGCGCCGCAGCGGGTACACGGGTACTTGCGATGCCTGCGCTCGCTGGCGGCAGGCTGGTCGGACGCGTCGATCCGGCCCGCCGGAACGGCGCGTCCGTCGCACGGACGGTCACCGTCGAACGGGTCGCACCGCCCGAGTGCGAAGCGCCACTGCGAGCAGCCCTGTACGCGGCGACGCCAGCCAGGTGAGGGCGAACAGCCCCGTCGCGACCAGCACCACGGCGCCGCCCGCCGCGACCCCGCCGTGGTACGAGAGATAGAGCCCGCCAATGCCCGAGGCGACCCCGAACCAAACCGCCGCGGCGATCGTCGTGCCGATGCGACGGCACACGAGCCGGGCGGTCGCGGCCGGCGTGACGAACATCGCGAGCACCAGCACGTTGCCGATCGCGCGGACCGACACCACGACCGCGAGCGCCAGCAGGATCAGGAGCAGCCCGTCGACCCGCACGGTCCGGACGCCCGCCCCGGCGGCGGCCTCCCGGTCGAATGAGCTCGCGATGAGCTGGCGCCGGATCGCGAGCAGCACGGCGAGGACGGCGGCCCCCACCAGTGCCGAGATCACGAGGTCGGTGCGCGTGACGCCCAGCAGGCTGCCGAACAGGAACGACGAGACGTCGCGTTCGAGCGGGCCGAGCGCCGACGCGAGCAGTGCCCCCGTAGCGAACATGCCCGTGAAGACCACGCCGATCGCGGTCTCGTCGTTCGTGCGCGACGACCGTGCTGCGAGCAGGATGCCCACTGCGGCGGCAAGCCCGGCGATGAGGCCGCCGACCACGATCGATCCGCCGAACGCGGCGGCGAGGATCGCCCCGGGGAAGATCGTGTGCGAGAACGCCTCCACGGTATATGGGAGGCCGCGCACGACGACGAACACCCCGAGCGCGCCGCCGACGACGCCGACGACCACCAGCTCCAGCCCCGCCCGGGTCACGAGCTCGGTGCTCCACGGCGCCGTCAGCCAGTTCACGGGTGCGAGTCGTGCCCGTGGTCGGGAGGGTGCTCGCGCTCATGGTGGTGAGCATGGTCGTGGTCGTGATGGGCGCCCTCGTCGAGCACGCCGATCGGACGCCCGCCCTTGGGGTCGAGCACCAGGAGCGTGCCCTCGTAGGTTCGGGTGAGCGTATCGGCCGTGAAGGTCTCGCCGGGCGTGCCGTACGCGACGACGCGACGGTTGAGGAAAAGCAGCCGGTCGCAGGTGCGGGCGGCGTCGTTCAGGTCGTGGGTTGCGACCAGCAGCGTCACGCCCGACTCGCGGAGCCGGTTCATGGTGGCCTGGATGATTCGTGCGCTTGCCGCGTCGACCCCGGTGAGCGGCTCGTCGAGGAGCATCACCCGTCCGCCGTGGGCCAGCGCGCGGGCCAGGATCACCCGTTGCCGCTGTCCGCCGGAGAGCTCGCCGAACGCGCAGTCGGCGTGCGGTGACATGCCGAGCTCCTCGAGCGCGTGCCGTGCCGTGTCACGCTCGCCGCGGCCGAGCGGCCGCCACCACGGGGTGGCCGTGTACCGGCCCATGAGGGCCACGTCGAGGGCGGTCGCCGGGAAGTCGAGCGCGGCGCGGTCGCCCTGCGGCACGTAAGCGGGCGCGCCGTCGAGGTGGACGGCGCCGGTGTGCGGGAGCAGGCCGAGCATCGCCCGAAACAGCGTCGACTTGCCGGCGCCGTTCGGTCCGATGATCCCGACGATGCAGCCCGCGGGAGCGGCGAACGTCACCTCGTCGAGCGCCCGCCGCTGGCCGAACGCGACCGAGAGGTCGGTGACCTCGACGGCTGAGCGGTTCAACCTGGGCCGATCCCGGTGATGATCGCGTCCATGTTCGACCGCATCATGCCGAGGTACGTGCCCGCCGGCGTGCCGACCGGGCCGAGCGTGTCGCCGAAGAGCGGCTCGCCGAGCATCGCGCCGGACTCCTCGGCGATGGCCCGTTGCAGGCGGGGGTCGACCGACGACTCTGGGAACACCGTACGCACACCCTCCCGCCGGATTGTCGCGGCCAGCCCCGCGACGTCCTTCGCAGCCGGCTCCGCCGCGGTCGAGAGCGACGGGATGACGGTCCCGACGACCCTGATGTCGTAGCGCCTGGCGAAGTAGCCGAAGGCGTCGTGGTCGGTCACGATCTTGCGAGATGCCGCCGGGACCGTCGCGATTCGGGCGGTCAGCTCCGCATCCATCGCCTCGATCTCTGCGACGTACCGGTCGGCACTCGCCCGGTAGGCCTCGGCGCCGGCGGGATCGGCGGCCGCGAGACCCGTCGCGATGCCCCGCACCATGGTGATGGCGTTGGCCGGGTCCAGCCAGACATGCGGGTCGCCCGCGGGCTCCTCGTCGTCCCCCGGTCGGAGCGTGATCCACTGCGTGGCGACGATGCGCGCCGGCGCGCCCCCCGAGTTGGCGACCACCTGGTCGAGCCATTCGTCGAGGCCGAGGCCGTGCTCGATCACGACCCGCGCGTCGGCGACGGCGGCGACGTCGCTTGGGGTCGGCTCGTAGTCGTGGGGGTCCGTGCTCGGCTGCAGGAGCTGGGTGACGGCGACGCGCTCACCGCCCACGTTGCGGGCGAAGTCAGCCAGCTGCGTGGTCGTCGCGACCACCGGCAGATCGCCGCCGTCAGTAGTAGGCGCATTCTCGCCACATCCCGCGAAGGCGGTGGCGACGATCACCGCGGCGAGCGTGGCCAGAGCCCGCGAGGTGGAATGCATGCGGCGCATCCTGATCTACATGAGAACAGATGTCAATTAGGAACGACTGTCACTGGTCGGGCACGGCCGCGTACCGCGCAGCCGGCCGCCACCACGACGAAGACGGTGGCTGCAACCACGGCGATTCCCGCGCCCGGCGGCGCGTCGAGGTGGTACGCGAGCCAGAGCCCGGAGACGCCCTCGCCCGCCGCGAAGCCGATTCCGGCTGCATGCAGGGATGTGACGCGGTCGGTCAGCAGCCGAGCCGTCGCGGACGGGACGAGCAGCAGCGCGGCCACGAGCAGGCTCCCCACGGCGCGCACCGACACCGCCACCGTACCGGCGAGCAGGATCATCAGGACGAGGTCGATGAGCCGCACCCGCCGTCCGTCGGCGACCGCGAGCTCCCGGTGGAACGTCGCCGCCGCCAGGTCGCGTCCGAACACGACGGTCGCGGCGACGACAAGGATCGCGACGACGCCCGTGCGAGCGACCTCGTCCCACCCGATCGCGAGGAGGCTGCCGAACAGGAGCGCGTTGGCCCGCACGCCCGGGTCGGTGATGTCGCTCACCAAGACGGCGCCGATCGCCAGGCACGCGGCGAGGACGATCGCGACCGCGACGCCGTTCGCCAGCTCGGGGCGCCGGGCCAGCCATGCGAGCCCCAGGGCCAGGAGGACCGCGGCGACGAGCGACGCGCCGAACAGGCTCCACCCGGCCAGTGCGGCGACGACGAGGGCCGGGAACGTCGCGTGGCCCACCGCGTGGGTCATGAACGCAAGCCGCCGGGTGACCACCCAGGTCCCCAGCAGGCCGGCGGGGATCGCGAGGAGCAGCACCGCCACCAGCGCCCGCTGCATGAACAGCGGCCGGAACGGGTCGATGAGGGCGTCGAGGGCGGACACAGCCGGTGTTGTACCCCATTGCCGCAGGGAATGCTGCCCGGGCGCTTAACCGTGCCTTCACACGAGCCACAGGTTCGCCTGAGGTTGCGGTCCTAGGTTTTCCCCAGTGACCGCCTCGTCGGCGGTGTCTCGCAACGAGGAGGATGTCGTGGCACGACTCAGGAAACGGACGGTTGCGCTGCTCGCGGCAGGCGCCCTGGGGGTGGGGGGCGCGACGCTCGGATGGGCAGCATCCGGCGGCGACAAGGCGCCCGCGGCCGAGCTCGCCGACGCGCTCAACAAGAACGAGGGCACGAACCTGACCGAAGCCGACGTCCGCCAGGCGATGGAGGACGTCTTCAAGGCGCGTCTCGATGCGGCGGTGAAGGCCGGGCGCCTCACGCAGGGGCAGGCCGACGAGATGCTGCAGCGCTACAAGGACGCTCCCCGGCGCCACGCCCAGCGCGACGCGCGCCGGGCCGAGCGCATCGCCCCGGTCGCGAAGGTGCTCGGAATGACCGCCGACGAGATCCGGTCCGCGCTCCGATCGGGCAAGACCCTCGCGAAGCTCGCTGAGGAGAAGGGCATGTCGCGGGCGGCGTTGCTCGCTGCGATCAAGGAGGGCATCCAGGCGGCGGCCAAGGCGGACGGCAGGACCCTTTCGGCCGAGCGGCTCAACGAGATGGCGGCACGGATGGCCGATGCGACTGGCCCCGGCGACCGCGGAGGGCACCGCGGCCGCGGGCACGGTGGGTTCGGCCCGGGCGGGTTCGGCCCGGGCGGGTTACCTCCCCTCGGCCCGTAGCACCCTCCCAGGCGATGCCTGGTCCGTCCTGGCGACGTCAGTAGCGGCGGGCGCCGGCGTACTGCGTCGCGTAGTACGGCTCGGACAGCGATGAGATCTTCACCACGTCGCCGATGTTCGGGGCGTGGACGAAGTAGCCCTTGCCGACGTAGAGGCCTTCGTGGTGAATAGTCCCGCTCCGGTCGGCGAAGAAGACCGCGTCGCCGGGCGCCAGCTGTTCCGGTGCGATCGGTGCGCCGACCGCGGCCTGCCGTTCCGCAGCGCGCGGGAGCGTCACGCGCTGTTTCCCATAGACGTACTGCACGAGTCCGGACGAGTCGAAACCGGTATCGGGGCTCTCGCCGCCTTGAACGAAGCGACCGCCAATGAAGCTCACGGCGAGCTGCACCGCTGCGGGGCCCGCGCCCCTGCCGCCGCCGGGCACGTTCGTCGCCGGCCCGTAGGCGGCGGGCGCGGCGATCGTCCCCTGGATGCCGGGCGCGACGCCGGGGGCGACCGGGATCGCGATCTGCGAAGCCCTGCGGTCGGAGAACACGCTGCCGTTCGCGTCGCCACCGAGCTCGGCGTAGTAGCGGCTGACGTTGCGGTACCAGTTGCTGTTCAACTGGGTCGGGTCGTTGGTCGCGCCGATCGGCGCCCACCGGCGCTGGATCTGTGCGATGGTCACAAGGCCCGAGCCCTTGTAGAGGCTGCCGCCGAGATTCCGCGCGGCCGCCGCGATGGAGTCGTCCCACGACGGGTAGACGATGCCCGGGCCCATGCCGAACGGGTTGAAGATCCGCTGCGAGGGTCCGTAGGCGCCGAAGCTCGTCTCGGCGCCCGAGATGGCGACGAGCAGCCGCGGGTCGAGTCCGACCGCGGTCGACTGGTAGACGAACACGGCGCCACGTCCGGCAAACGGGCTGCCCTTGCCCGCCAGGTAGCTGTCAAGCTGGGCGGAAAGGTTCGCGTCGATGACCGGAACGGTCGACGACACCGGCGCGAACGCAAGGTTCGGCGCCACGAAGAAGGGCGTTGCGGCCTGCCGGGCGGCGGCCTTCTCCCGCGCCTCACGCAGAAGCTCGTCGACGACGGCCCGCAGCTCATCGACCTTCGCGGCCTTCTCGGACTTGAGCGTCTCAAGCCCCGCTTCCTCCGCGAGGAGCTCCGACTGCTCGCCGTCGTACGCGCTCTCCAGCCGGGAGCGGAGGTCGGCGAGGTCCGCGGCCACCGACGAGAGCTCCTTCTCAGCCAAGGCGAGGGCGAGGACCTCCGGGGTGTCCGGGTCGAGCTCGACGTCGGGTGCGGCGATGTCCGCGACCGGCGTGGGGGGAAGCGGGGGCGCTGCCGCGTCGGCGAGCGACGTGGCGACGAAGTTGTCGAGGATGCCCTCCGGGGTCGGCGGAGCCGTCTGCGCGGCGGCCGGACCCACGTTCCACGTGCCACCGGTCGGAGCGACCTGCCACACGTCGCCCGACGCTGCAGGGGCGGGCTGCGGCGTCGACTGGATCGTCCATTCGCCATCGGCCAAAGCGGGTCCGGCGGCGACCGCCGCGACGGCCATCGTCGCCGTCAGCGCGCGGCGAATCGGCAGTCGGCGTCCAGCCAGTCTGGTGAGGCGTCCAGCCATCTGCGTTCTGGATCGGCCGCAGCGGCCGAACCTTTAGGTTTTCAGGGCCGGACCGCTCCCACGTAGTCGCTGCGTCCCGACATCGCGCTGACCTTGACAACGTCGCCGGTGCGCGGCGCCGCCACCATCTGTCCGCCCCCGATGTAGATCCCCATGTGGCCCAGCCCGCGGAAGAAGACGAGATCACCCGGCTGGAGTGGGCCGGTGACGCGAGGGAACGCCCCCCAGATCGCAACGGTGTAGTGGGGGACGGACTTGCCGACCTGGGCATACGCGTAGCTTGCGAGCCCACTGCAGTCGAACCCCGAGGGCGACGCGCCGCCCCACACGTATGGTACCCCGAGGTATCGCAGCGCGACCCGCGCCGCCTGGGCGTTGGCTTCACTTCCACTGCCGCTGACGACGCCGGCGCTCCCCGTGGCGAGGAGGCCGGTCCCGGAGTTGCTCCCGCCGCTGGAGGTGCCGCGGTTCTCGCTGCGCACGCGCTCGAGGGCGATGCGCTGGGCTTCGCGCGCTGCGCGTGCCTCACGAGCCCGCTCGGCTGCCAGCATGGCGGCGAGTCGCCCCTTCGCGCCGGAGAGCACCGCCTGGCGCCGGCGAAGCAGGCCGGTCACCACGTCGCGCTGACGTTTGCGGGTTGCAACCTCATCCTCGGACCGCTTGCGATCGGCAATCAGCTCGCGGCGTTTCGCGACCGCCTGGTCGCGGAGGGTCTGCACGCTCTTGACCAGGTTTGCGTCCTGCGTCGCCGCCCGATCGAGCACCTCGACGCTGTCGACCACGGACGAGACGCTCACCTGCGAGAGGAGGATCTGCATCGTCGACGGGGGAGGCTTGAGGTACGCTGCACGCAGGCGGTCCGCGAGGATCTCTCGGGAGCGGGTCAGATCCCGGGTCGCCTTCCGCAACACGATCCGGTTCTTGGTGATCCGCGTGGTGATCCCGCCCAACCGGAAGACGGCGCCGTTGTAGGCCTCCGCCGCGTTCTCGACCTGCTCGTCGATCGCCGCGACCTCTGCCTGGATCTGCGCGACGCGGGCGCGAAGCTCCGAGATCGAGGGCGCTGCGGACGCAAGGCCCGTCCCGACGACAGCGGCGGCGGCGAGGCCGAGGAGCGATGCGATGCCGAGCCGCAGGCGATTGACGGGGAGCCGGAGCAGGATTGCCTTTCGAACGCTGGCCGCGAACCGGGCCGGAACTGAGCGCGCCACGGTAACAGTGGGACATTATTCGTCCAAATAGCGTAGTTCTGAAATTCTCATTGCGCGGGGCGCGTCGCGGATGCCGGGGCGCATTGACCACGCCGCCCCCGATCACGACAATGCGGCCGTGGGCGCGCACCGCAACGGGCTTCGGCGAGCCCTGATCGCCGCAACGGCGATTGCGGTGTCGGCATCGGCGGCGGCGTTCGGGGCGCCTACTCCGGCGCCCTCCCCGACGGCGATCCTCCCGCCGGTAGTCGTGGTTCCGCAACTCGCCGGACCCGGGCAAGGGACGCAGGCAACGCCGACATACGTCTTCCCGGTGTTCGGCCTCAACGCGAAATTCTCGAGTGACTACGGCGCGCCCCGCGCCGGCACCGGCTGGCACCAGGGCAACGACGTCTTCGCCCCGATCGGCACTCCCGTGCTCGCCGTCGCGGACGGCGCGCTGTCGAAGGTCGGCGTGAACACGCTCGGCGGAAACCGCCTGTGGCTCAGGGACGATCTGGGGAACACGTACTACTACGCGCACCTCTCCGGGTACGCGGCGCACGTCGCCGACGGTGTCCGCGTTCGCGGTGGCGAGATCATCGCGTTCGTCGGCAACACGGGTCAGGCGATCACCACCCCGCCGCACCTGCATTTCGAGATCCACCCGGGCGACGGTCCCAGCGTCGACCCGTACCCGTATCTGGTCGCGTGGCAGCGGGGCACCGACGTGGCGCTCGCTTTCACCGCCGCGGTGACAGCACGTGGCCAGGCTCCCGCCGTCGGCGCCGTGCTCGTCGGTCAGGAGCCACCCGTCGAGGAACGCGGCGACCTCGGCGACGGCCTCGCGCAGGCGGTTCCGTAGCGCTCCGGGCGACTCAGCCGAGCCGGAAGGCGCCCGACGCGACGACGACCGCCGAGCCGCCGACCTCGACGCCGGTGATCTCATCGAGGGACCCGCGGGCCCTGGCGTAGAGGGCGCTGGGGCGGCCGATCTCGACGCCCTGCGCGATCGCGATCTCCTCGCCGAAGCGGATCCGCCCGTGGCGCGCGAGGTGGCAGGCCAGGGGACCGGCAGCGGAGCCGGTCGCCGCGTCCTCGGGGACGCCGTTCGCAGGGGCGAACATCCGCGTCTTCCACCGCGTGCCCGAACCGGCGAAGCAGTTGAAGCCGAGGATCGCGGCGTCGGTCGCGGCCGCGAGCGCGTTGAGCGCAGCGAAGTCCGGGGTGAGCGCGGCGACGGCGTCCTCGTCGGTGAGCGCCACGTAGAGATGGGGAACGCCGTTGTCGTAGACCTCGACGGGGAGTTGCGAGCTGTCGACGCCCAGGGCATGGAACACAGGCTCAGGGTCCGGGTGAGCGGCGATCGACGGGATAGGTTGACGCATCCAGCCGAACGCGGTGGTCGCGTCGCGCGTGGTGATGTCAATCGGCACAGGGCCCGCGCCGGTCTCCAGCCTGACGTGGTCGCGGTCACGTTCGATCGCGAATGCGACACCGGTGCCGAGTACCGGGTGCCCGGCGAATGGGAGCTCGTTCGCCGGCGTGAAGATCCGGATGCGGGCGTCCGCCCCGGCCCGGGCCGGCAGGATGAAGACCGTCTCGCTGAAGCCCATCTCCAGCGCGAGCGGCTGGAGGAGATCCTCCGGGATCGCAGTGCCGTCGGTGAAGACCGCCAGCTGATTGCCTGCGAGCGGCCGGTCGGTGAAGACGTCGACGATGAGGAACGGCAGGTCTCGCACGCTGCGAGGCTACCCCTATTGTTAGCGGCCCATGGACCGGCCGAAACGAGATGATGTTCTCGAGGTGAGCGTCGCCGACCTCGCCTTCGGGGGGCGGGGCGTCGCGCGCGCCGACGGCTTCGTCGTGTTCTGCTCCGACACCGCGCCTGGTGACCGCGCGCGGGTGCGGGTTCGCAAGTCGCGACGGCGCTTCGCGGAGGCGGATCTCGTCGAGGTGCTCGAGCCTGGGCCGGATCGCATCGCGCCGCCGTGCCCGTATGTTCCGCGATGCGGGGGGTGCCGGCTCCAGCATGTCGGCTACGACGCTGCGTTGCTCGCCAAGCGGAATCAGGTGGCCGAGCACCTTGCCCGGATCGGGCACCTGGAGGGGGTGCCGGTCCTCGACCCTGATCCGGCGGTCGAGCTGTTCGGGTACCGCAACAAGATGGAGTACTCCGTCGCACCCGGCGACGACGGCCTGTCGCTCGGACTCCACGAGCGCGGCCGGTGGGACAGCGTCGTGGACATCGAGGACTGCATGCTCGCCACGCCGCTCGGGAACCGGCTGCGTGAGGCGGTGCGGGCGTGGGCGGTCGACGAGGGTGTCGTCCCGTACGACCAGCGCGGACAGACGGGCGTGCTCCGCCACGTGGTCGTGCGGGTCGGAGTCAACACCGGCCAGGGCCTGATTTCCGTGGTGACGGTTCCGGGGGCCGAGGAGATCGTCGATCGCCTCGCGCCGCGACTGGTGGAGACGCAGCCCCAGCTCGTGGGTCTGGTTCACTCGGTGAACGACGGGGTCGCGGAGGTCACGGGTGGTTTGCCGTCACGGGTGGCGTGGGGTCGCGACTGGCTGGAGGAAGAGGTGCTCGGCGTCAACCTGCGGCTGTCGGCCGGGGCGTTCTTCCAGACGAACACGAGGATGGCGGAGCGTCTCTACGAGCGGGCGGCGGAGGCCGCCGGGCTGACCGGGGGCGAGGTGCTGTACGACCTGTACGCCGGTGCGGGCGGCGTTGGGCTCGTGCTGGCGCGCCACGCCGCGGAGGTCGTCGCAATCGAGATCGCCGGTGAGGCGGTCCGCGACGCGGAGGCCAACGCGCGGGCGAACGGGTTCGAGCGCTACCGGGCGCTCTGCGGCGACGTGCGGGTCGTCCTGCGCGAGCAGCGGGATGAGCTCCCGCCCGCTGATGTCGCCCTCGTGGACCCGCCCCGCGCCGGCCTCTCCGGCGGCGCCGTGCGACGGATACTCGAGCTCGGCGCGCCGGTGCTCGTCTACATCTCATGCCACCCGGCGACGTTCGCCGACAACGCGCGCCAGTTCGTCGAGGGCGGCTACCGCCTCGAATGGGTCCGCCCGGTCGACATGTTCCCCCAGACGCCGCACGTCGAGGCCGTCGCCCGGTTCGTGCGGGAGTAGGCAGCCCCGCTGCCGTTCGTGCTCGACGCCGACGGCCACAACGTCGAGGCGGTGGCGCACCGGCCGGAGTGGGCACTCAGGCCGGTGCGACCCTCCCGCGCATCAGAACATCGGGTCGTCGTTCAGCGCCGTCTCCGGCACCGGCTGCAGCACGTCCCAGCGCTCCACGATCGTGCCGTCCTCGACGCGGAAGATGTCCAACGCGGCCGTGCCCCGGTCATCCGCCGATGTCTTCATGACGCCGTGGGTCACCACCAGGTCGCCCTCGGCGACGGTCCGCTTGATCTCGACCGTCAGGTCGGGGAACTGCGCGGTGAACGCGCCCACGAACTGGATGAACGCCTCGGCGCCGTCGGGGCCTGCGGGTTGTGCTGGATGTACCTGTCGCCGACGTAGCGCTCCACCGTGTCGACGGGCTGCTTGGCGTTGAACGCCCGCGTGTAGACGGCGAGCACGGTTTGACGGCTCTGCTCGATGTCGGCCATCGTTGGTCACCTTCATGTGGTGGTGCGCGTCGCTCAGGCTGCGGCGACGAGCAGGAACGTGTTCTCGGATGGGTCGCGGATCACGAGCCCATCGCCGTCCGGCACCGCGTCCTGGCCGGCGTCGGCGACGCGAGCCGCGACGCGCTCCAGCTCCGCGGCGTCGGGGAGCACGATCGTTGCGTGGCGAAGCGACGCGGAGCCCGGCGGAGGCGGTGTCGCCCCGCGTCCGGCCCACACGTTCGCCCCGAGATGGTGGTGGTAGCCGCCCGCCGACAGGAACGTCGCGGCGGTGCCGTAGTGCGCGGTCACGTCGAATCCGAGGACCCCGCCGTAGAAGGCGTCAGCCTCGGCGACATCGCGCACGTGCAGGTGCACGTGCCCCATGGTGGTCCCGCCGGGAAGGCCGTCGAACGCGCCCTGCGGCTCATCGTGGAGCGAGCCGATGAGGTCGTCGACGTCGAGCGGGAGGGTGTCGATCGCGATCCGCTCACCCTCGCGCGTCCAGGTTGAGCGGGGCCGGTCGGCGTAGATCTCGATGCCGTGGCCATCGGGGTCGTACAGGTAGATGGCTTCGCTCACCAGGTGGTCGCTCATGCCGGACAGCTGCACCCGGTCGCCGACCGCGTGCACCAGCCAGCGGGCCAGGTCCGTGCGCTCCGGAACGAGCAGCGCGAGATGGAACAGGCCCGAATGACCCCGCACCGGCGGGGCCCCCGGATGCTCGTGGAGCACCACGAGGTCCTCGCCGCCCGTGCCGAGCCGGGCGACGGGGCCCTCCCGCCCGAGGGCGCGAAGGCCGACGTCCCCCTGCCAGTAGGCGAGCGAGCGGCCGAGGTCGGAAACCGTCAGGTGGACCGCGCCCATCCTGGTGGAGGGCGCGATCCGCCGGTCGGCGCTCGCGAGCGAGCCCGCTTCCATCAGTCCGTCGCCTTGACGGTCTCGAGCTGCAGCTCGAGCTTGACCTTGTCGCTGACGAGCAGGTTCCCCGAGCCGAGGACCTGGTTGAACGTCATGCCGTAGTCGCCGCGGCTGATCTGCCCGGTGAGCTCGAGCGCGAGGCGGTCGTTGCCCCACGGGTCCACACCGCTGCCCTGCACTTCGCCGACGAGCCGTACCGGCTTCGTCACGCCGCGGATCGTGAGCTCGCCGTCGAGCTCGAAGCCCTCGCCTTCGGTCGGGCGCAGCGTGGTCGCAGCGAACGTCGCCTGAGGGTGGTTCTCGGCGTCGAAGAAGTCGGGGGAGCGAAGGTGTGCGTCGCGGTCGTTCTCGCGGGTGTCGACGGATGCGACGTCGACGGCCCCGGTCACCGTCGCGGCCTCCGGCTCCTCGCCGACGACGATCGAACCCTGGAATTCACGGAACGTGCCCTTCACGGTGGCGATGCCCATGTGCTTGACGCGGAACTCGATGCTCGAGTGGCTCGGATCGATGTTCCACGTTCCCGCGGGGATGATCTCATGGGTGGTGATGGTGGTCGACATCTCGGTTTCCTCCTGGTCGCTCCCGACCGTTGATTCGTCACTAACGTGATTACGGTTTGAACCGTAGCACTGACAGTTGCGGTTTGCAATACTGTCCTCATGGGCCGTCCGACCAACACCCAGTTCGCCGTCGCCGTCCACGTGCTGACCATGCTCGGCGCCAAGCCCGACGAGGTGATGAGCTCCGAGACCATGGCCGCGAGCGTGGGGTCGAACGCGGTTCACGTGCGCAGGGTGCTCGGCCTTCTTCGAGGCGCGGGCCTCGTCGAGTCACGCCCCGGCGTGCACGGCGGCTGGAGGCTGCGCCGCCCGCGCGGCGAGATCACCCTCGCGGACGCCTGGCGCGCCGTGCAGAAGGACGACCCTGTGCTCGGCCTGCACTTCGCGAACCCCGACTGCCCCGCGGGGCAGCGGATCCGTCGGGCACTGCTCGGGCTCGAGCGCGACGCGGCGCACGCGGTCGAAGCGGAGCTGGAGCGCACCACCATCTGCGACATCGTGCAAGCGACCGACGCAGAGCCCGCCCGCGTCGCGTAGCGGTTGGCTCAACCGGTGGTGCTCACCGGTGACGCATCTGCCCGCTCCGGCTGCCACGACAGCGCGTACGACGGGTCGTCGAGCTCCCGCGCCAGCGCGCTGAGGCGAAGGGGGCGGAACGTGTCGCACATCACCGCGAGCTCCTCGGTACGCCGCGATCCGAGCGAGCGCTCGACCAGCCCCGGCTGAGGCCCGTGTGGCAAGCCGGACGGGTGCAGCGTGATCGCGCCGACGCCGACGCCGCGCCGCGACCCGAACTCGCCGGAGACGTAGTAGATCATCTCCTCCGACTGCAGGTTCGAGTGGTGGTATGGCAGGGGGATCGCCAGCGGATCCCAGTCAAGCTCCCGGGGGCAGAACGAGCAGATCACGAAGTTCGGACCCTGGAACGTCTGGTGCACTGGCGGCGGCTGGTGGATGCGCCCGGAGATCGGCTCGAAGTCGTGCACGTTGAACGTGTAGGGGTACACGTACCCGTCCCACCCGACCACATCGAGGGGGTGGTAGTCGAGTGCGAACCGCTGGTACCCGTCACGCACGCGCACCAACAGCCCGTGGCGCCCGCCCTCCTCGTCATGCGAGACCAAGAGCTCCGGCGGATGGAAGTCGCGGTGCGAGAACGGCGCGCCCTCGTTGAGCTGTCCGTAGCGGTTGCGGTAGCGGTTCGGCGTTTCGATCTCCCCGGGTGTGGTGAAGCACAGCCACGTCTGCTCTCCGCCGTCGAGCAGGAACCGGTACGTGGTGCCGCGCGGGATCACGATGTAGTCGTGCCGGCCGAATACGAGCGTTCCGAAGACCGACTCCAGCGTCCCGGATCCCTCGGCGACGAAGATGACCTCGTCGCCCTCGCCGTTGCGGTAGAACCAGTCCACCGAGCGCGCCGGCTTGCAGATGGAGATCTCGACATCGGCGTTCCACATCAGGAGACGCCGGCCCAGGATCGGGTCGCCGTCGGCGGGCGCGCCGGCCGTGTTCGTCAGCCGGTGGACGTGCGCGTCGGGTACCCATTCGTCCCGCTGGATCGGCGTGAACTCCATCACCTCGCT
>CAYTRV010000031.1:0-17435 GCA_964440285.1 uncultured Bifidobacteriaceae bacterium | reverse complement strand
CGATGGCCCGGCGCGGGGCACCGTTCACTGGGGTGCTCTATGCCGGGCTCATGCTGACGCCCGAAGGTCCGAAGGTCGTCGAGTTCAACACCCGGTTCGGCGACCCCGAGACGCAGTGCCTGCTGCCGCGCATCGACGAGGATCTCGTGGAGACCCTGATCGCCGCCGCCGACGGACGCCTCGAGGACCGGCCGCTGCGCCTCTCGCCGGAGCCCTGCGTCGCGGTCGTGCTTGCCGCCGCCGGCTATCCCGGCACACCGAGGAGCGGCGACCCGATCGATGGGCTCGACGACGCCGCCGCGCTCGGCGTGGAGGTGCTGCACGCCGGCACGGCGGCCAATGGCGACGGACGCATCGTCACCGCCGGGGGCCGGGTGCTTGCGGTCGCCGCCCGGGGCGTGGACGTCGCCACGGCCCGCGACCGCGCATACGCCGGGGCCGAACGCATCCGGTTCGACGGGAGGCAGATGCGAACGGACATCGGCGCGTGATCGGCCGCTACTCACGGCCGGAGATGGCCGGAATCTGGACGGAGGACGCAAAGCTCGGACGGTGGCTCCGCGTGGAGCTCGCCGTGTGCCGGGCCTGGGCGCGCCGCGGTGTGGTGCCCGCGGAGGACCTCGCGGAGATCGAGTCGAAGGCGACGTTCAGCCTCGAGCGTACCCTCGAGATCGAACGGACCACCAACCACGACGTCGTCGCGTTCCTCACCGACGTTGCGGAGCACATCGGCCCCGCGTCGCGGTGGGTGCACTACGGCATGACCTCCTCAGACGTCCTCGACACCGGCCTCGGGATCGCGCTCACGGAGGCCGGGGAGATCATCCTCCGCGAGCAGGCCGCGCTGACCGAAACGCTCCGACGCCGGGCCATCGAGCATGCCGACACGCTGTGCGTCGGGCGCACGCACGGCATCCACGCCGAGCCCACGACGTTCGGACTCAAGCTCGCCGGCTTCGCCTTCGAGAGCCGTCGGAACGAGGAGCGCCTCGTCCGGGCGTTCGAGGGGGTCGCGGTCGGCAAGCTCTCCGGCGCCGTCGGCACCTACGCCATGCTCGCCCCGGATCTCGAAGCGGAGGTCATGGCCGAGCTGGGGATCACGGCGGAGGCGGCGGCCACGCAGGTGGTCGCTCGCGACCGGCACGCCGAGCTGGTCGCTGCGCTCGCCGTGGCGGCCAGCTCGCTCGACCGGCTCGCCACCGAGCTCCGCCACCTGCAGCGCACCGAGGTGCGGGAGGCCGAGGAGGCTTTCGCCGAGGGGCAGAAGGGCAGCTCCGCGATGCCCCACAAGCGCAACCCCATCACCGCGGAGCGCATCAGCGGCCTCGCCCGGGTGATCCGCGGCCATGCCGTCGCCGCCTTCGAGGACGTCGCGCTCTGGCACGAGCGCGACATCAGCCACTCCTCCGTGGAGCGCGTCATCCTCCCGGACGCGACGATCCTCCTCGACTACCTGCTCGCAACCACCCGCCGACTGGTGGAGGGGCTCGTGGTCTCACCGGAGCGGATGCAGGCGGTGCTCGACTCCTCCCATGGCCTGGTCTACAGCCAGCGGGTGCTGCTGGGACTGGTGGAGCGGGGCCTCACGCGCGAGGCCGCCTACGCGCTGGTCCAGCGAAATGCAATGCGGGCATGGGACGAGCACCGACCGCTGCGGGAGTTGCTCACCACCGATGAGGCGGTCATGAAGGTGATCGGGCCGGACGACCTCGACTTGCTCATGGACCCGGCCTGGTACGTACGCCACGCGGACGAGGTGTTTGCTCGGCTCGTGGCGTTCGGTGGATCACCGCAGCTCGCCGTCACGCCGGTGGGGGCGGAACCGGGACCGGACGTCGCGCTTCGCGAGGCAATCGTGGCCGTGCTTCGCGACGCGGGTGAGCCGGTGCGCGAGGCGACCCTCTTCGAGCGGGTCGCCCGGCGGCTCCCGGACAGCCCGAAACCTGAGCACTTCGTGGCGACGCTTGCGCACCTCGCGGTCGAGCACCACGTCGCGATCGCGATCGATCACGAGCCGCCGCTGACCCCCGACCCCGCCCCCTTCGAGGGCCGCTACTACCGGCTGCTCAGCGAGTGAGCACGGGGTCGACTACGAACGCGATGGGCCCGGTTCGAAGTCTCGTCAGTGGCCCGCCGGGAGAGATCACTCGTGCGTGATGCCCCAACCCCGATCGACCGCGGCACGGGAGGTGCCCGAGAGCCCAGATCCCGCTCCAGGGCATCGCGGACGACCTGAGCGATGCTCACACCTCGCTGCGCCGCTCGAGTCCGGACACGGTGCAGCAGATCGTCGCCTGCCAGAATGACGATGCGCTTCATCACATCATGACGTCATTACCAAGCCTCGGTGACCTCGGTCAGACGAGCGTCACCCCGCCGAGCGGTCTCGGGCGAGCCCTTCGTACACGCTGACCTGGCCCGTCAGCGTCCGGCCGATGACGGCCGCCGGGCCGGGCACCTCGGCGAGTTCCCTCGCGATGCGGCGAAGCTCGTCGGGTGTCAGCGTCGACCGTGGAGAGACACCGGCGCGGTGACAGGCATCCACCCACATCGCCCGGCCCCAGTGCTCGCCCAGCACGCGCTCGAGTGACTCCATCGCGCCGGCAGCCGGGGTGACGTCGGGTCGGTGCTTCAGGGCGGGTGTCTCCATGTCTCATGTATCGGCCCTCCGGGCGTTTGGCATGAGCCCGGGGGCCGACCGACCCCAACCCCGCAACGAGCGTTGAGTCGCCCTCGCCGGTCAGGGCATCGGCCCCGCCCAGGCCGGTTAGACTTCACCGGTGCAGCTCGTTGTTCAGGGGAAGGTCCGGGATGTCCACGACCTCGGCGACGACCGGCTGCTGATGGTCACCAGCGACCGCATCAGTGCGTACGACGTGGTGATGCCGACGCCGATCCCCGACAAGGGTCGCGTCCTGACCGGGCTGTCCGCCCACTGGTTCGCCGAGACCGGCGGCATCGTCCCGAACCACCTCCTGTCAACCCGACTCGCCGACGTGCCCGCCGAGGTCCGCGACCCCGAGCTCGCGGGACGCACGATGGTCGTTCGGCGGCTCGAGATGCTGCCCATCGAATGCGTCGTGCGCGGCTACCTCGCCGGCAGCGGGTGGCGCGACTACCGCGACACGGGCGCCGTCTGCGGTCACCGGCTCCCCACCGGGCTCCGCCAGGCCGAGGCGCTCCCAGAGCCGATCTTCACACCGGCCACGAAGGCACAGGAAGGCCACGACGAGAACATCACCCGCGACGAGGCCGCCGACCTCGTCGGCACCGAGATGCTGGCCGAGGCCGAGCGCATCGCGCTCGCCCTCTACCGTCACGCGGCGGGGCGCTGCGCCCGTGCCGGGATCATCCTCGCCGACACGAAGTTCGAGCTCGGCCGCGATCACGCCGGTCGCCTCGCGCTGGGCGACGAGGCGATCACCCCCGACTCGTCGCGCTTCTGGCCGGCCGACGAGCACGTGCTCGACACGAGCCCCCCGTCGTTCGACAAGCAGTACCTGCGCGACTGGCTCGACGGGAGCGGATGGGACCACACCCCGCCCGCGCCGGAGCTCCCCGCCGACGTCGTCGCCGGTACCCGCAACCGCTACCTCGAGGGGTACCGGCGCATCACCGGCCGCGACCTCGCCGCCTGGATCCAGGAGTGTTCCGCATGAGCCGCGTCATCGTCACCGTCATGCCCCGGGCCGAGACGCTCGACCCGCAGGGACAGGCCGTGGCCGGTGCCCTCCACCAGCTCGGCTTCGACGAGCTCGACGCCGTGCGCATCGGGAAGCGGATCGTGCTCGAGATCGACGGGGACGACCCGGTCGGCCAGGCCCACGCGATGTGCGACCGCCTCCTCGTCAACCGGCTCATCGAGGACTACGAGGTCGAGACCGAGTGAGCGTGACCCAGCAGCCTTCCGTCACCGTCGTGCGCTTCCCCGGTTCCCTCGACCACGACGCCGCGATCCGGGCCGCGGCACAGGCCGGGGCGCGCGCCACCCTCGCCCACCACCGCGACGTGGAACTCCCCGCCGGCACCACCGCCGTCGTCCTGCCGGGCGGGTTCTCCTACGGCGACCATCTGCGGTGCGGGGCGATCGCCAGCCGGGCCCCCATCATGGACGCCGTGCGAAGGTTCGCCGCCGACGGCGGCCGGGTTCTCGGCATCTGCAACGGGTTCCAGATCCTCTGCGAGGCTGGCCTCCTTCCCGGCGTGCTGCGACCGAACCGGACACTCAGCTTCATCTGCCGCCAGGTCACCCTCGAAGTCGACGACGCCGGTACCGGCTGGAGTGGCGAACACTCACCGGGCTCACGGCTGTCGATCCCGATCAAGAACCACGACGGCGCCTGGTTCGGCGACCCCACCGAAGGGCGCGTCGTGTTCCGCTACGACGAGACGAACCCCACCGGATCGCACGAGCGCATCGCCGGGATCGCGAACCGCGACGGCAACGTGCTCGGCATGATGCCCCACCCGGAATGCGCCTGCGACCCGCTGGTCGGCTCCGACGATGGACGCGCGGTCTTCGACGCCATGGTCGGGGCGGCCGTTGCCGCGGAGGCCGGGTGAGCACGGACGCGTCGCCTCGCCACCGCCAGCTCGGGCTGACCGACTGGGAGGCCGACCGGATCCCCGGCCTCCTCGGTCGCGAGCCCACCGACCCCGAGCTCGTGATGTTCAGCCTGATGTGGAGCGAGCACTGCTCCTACAAGCACAGCAAGCCGCTGCTGCGGGCGTTCCCCACCGAGGGACCGGGGATCCTGCAAGGCCCCGGGGAGAACGCCGGCGCGATCGACGTGGGCGACGGGCTCGCCGTGGCGTTCAAGATCGAGAGCCACAACCACCCGAGCGCGGTGGAGCCGTTCGAAGGGGCCGCCACGGGCGTCGGCGGCATCGTTCGGGACATCATCGCGATGGGCGCCCAACCGATCGCATTGCTCGACTCGCTGCGATTCGGCGAGCTCACCAGCGCCCGCAGCCGGTACCTCTTCCGCCGCGCCGTGGCGGGCATCGGCCACTACGGCAACTGCATCGGGGTGCCGACGGTCGGCGGCGAGGTGGGCTTCGACGACTGCTACGAGGACTCGTGTCTCGTCAACGCGATGTGCGTCGGGATCGTCCCGCACGAGGGCATCCTGCGCGCCGCGGCGAGGGGCGTCGGAAACCGGCTCGTGCTGATCGGCAACCGCACCGGGCGGGACGGCATCGGCGGCGCGAGCGTGCTGGCGTCGGCCGAGCTATCGGACGACGAGGACCGCCGGCCGTCGGTGCAGGTGAGCGACCCGTTCACCGAACGGAAGCTGATGGACTGCTGCGCCGAGCTCGCCCGGATGGGCTGCTTCGTCGCGCTGCAGGACCTCGGGGCAGCAGGGCTCACCAGCTCCTCGAGCGAGATGGCCAGCAAGGGCGGCGTGGGCCTTCGCATCGATCTCGACCTCGTGCCGCTTCGCGAGGCCACCATGACCCCGGCGGAGATCTTGGTCTCGGAGAGTCAGGAACGGATGCTGTCGGTCGTCGAGCCGCATCACGTCGCGACGGTCGTGGAGATCTGCCGGGAGCGGTTCGACCTCGACGCCACCGACATCGGCGAGGTCACCGACGGGGACCGGCTGGTGGCCGTCGCCGAGGGCGAGGTGGTCGCCGACATCCCCGCGCATCTCCTCGCCGACGACGCGCCTGTTTACGAGGTGCCGCAGACCCCGGCGCCGGCGCCCACGCGCCTCGACCTCGCGACGGTCCCGCAGCCCGACGATCTCGCCGGCGCGTGGCTCGCGTTGCTGACCAGGCCGACGATCGCGAGCAAGCGGTGGGTGTACGAGCAGTACGACTACATCGTCGGCGCCAACACCGTGCGGCGACCGAGCGGTGACGCCGCGGTCGTGCGTCTCCCCGGCACGAACCGGGCCATCGCGCTCACCACCGACAGCGCCGAGCGCCACTGCCAACTCGACGCGCGCGCCGGCGGGGCGGCCGCCGTGTTCGAAGCCGCGCGCAACGTGGCCTGCGTCGGCGCGCGCCCAGCAGCCATCACCAACTGCCTCAACTTCCCGAACCCGGAGAAAGGGTCCACCGGGTGGCGGCTCGCGCAGGTCATCGCGGGCATGTCGGAGGCGTGCCGCGCGCTTGGCACCCCGGTCGTCTCGGGCAACGTCTCCCTCTACAATGAGAGCTCTGGGCGGATCATCTACCCAACGCCGGTCGTGGGCATGGTGGGACTGCTCGACGATGCGGCTCGGAGCGTGGGACACGCCTTCCGGCGCGAGGGGGACGTCGTCCTGCTCGCAGGCGGCGGCGAGCCACGCCTGGACGGAAGCGAGCACCTGGGCCGCGCCGACGGCCATCCGACGCCGCCGGACGCCGACCTCGAGGTCGCGTTGTGCCGGTTCCTGGCCGACGCCGCGGAGGCGGGGCTCCTCGTGAGCGCCCACGACGTCGCAGCCGGTGGCATCGCAGTGACCCTCGCGGAGTCGGCGATCGCCGGCCGGATCGGGGCGGACGTGGTGCTTGCCGATGCGGGCCGCCCGGATGTGGCCCTGTTCGGCGAGTCGGGCGGGCGTGTCGTCGTCACCTGCACGCCATCGGACGAGGCGCGTCTCCGCGAGCTGGCCGGTGCCCTGCCCCTGACCGCCGTCGGCTCCGTCGGCGGCGCACGGATCTCTGTCCACACCTCCGGCATCGCCATCTCCCTGTCGGTCGCCGACGCCGACCACGCCTACGAACGGGCGATCCCCGAGACACTCACGTGAACGACGACCTCGACCACCCCAAGGAGGAGTGCGGCCTCTTCGGCGTGTTCGCGCCCGGCCGCGACGTCTCGCGGATCGCGTTCTTCGCGCTGCACGCCATGCAGCACCGCGGCCAGGAGAGCGCCGGCATCGCCGTCGCCGACGAAGGGCGCGTCATCGTGCAGCGCGACCTCGGTCTCGTCGCGAACGTGTTCGACGAGTCGTCGCTGCGGACGCTCACCGGCTCGATGGCGATCGGCCATGTGCGCTACTCCACCACCGGGGCCAACAAATGGGACAACGCCCAGCCCGTGACACGCACCGGCCCGCGGGGAATCGTCGCCCTCGGGCATAACGGCAACCTCACCAACACCGGGTACCTGCGCGCCGCCCTCGCCGCGGAAGGCGTCGCGATGAACGCCACGACCGACTCGGAGCTGATCGCCGCCGCGGTGGCGCAGGGCCCCGGCACGCTGCTCGAGGCGGTCGCAGCCGCGATGCCTCGCCTCGCCGGTGCGTTCTCGGTGGTGGCCATGACCGCGCAGGAGCTCGTTGCGTTCCGTGATCCGTTCGGGGTCCGTCCGCTGGTGATCGGCAGCCTGCCGGACGCCGGCTGGTGCGTCGCATCGGAGACGTGCGCGTTCGACCAGATCGGCGCGCAGCTGGAACGGGAGGTGGCGCCGGGCGAGGCCGTGCGGATCACCGGCGACGGGATCGAGTCGATCCAGGCGATGCCGAGCCGCGGGCCGAAGCTCTGCGTGTTCGAGTCGATCTACTTCGCGCGCCCCGACAGCATCATCTCGGGCCAGGCGGTCTGGGACGCCCGCCGCTCGATGGGGACGGTGCTCGCCGAGGAGAGCCCCGCCGACGCCGACCTCGTGGTCGGACTTCCGGACAGCGGCACCCCCGCCGCCGTCGGGTTCGCGAACGCGTCCGGCATCCCGTACGCGGAGGCGGTCGTTCGCAACCGGTACGTCGGGCGCAGCTTCATCCAGCCCGAGCAGCACCTGCGCCAGAACGGCGTACGCATGAAGTTCAACCCGCTGCGCTCGGTCATCGGCGGCAAGCGCCTCGTGGTCGTCGACGACTCGATCGTGCGGGGCACCACCATGCGGCAGATCGTGACGTTGCTGGAGGAGGCCGGCGCCCGCGAGGTGCACCTTCGTATCTCCAGCCCGCCGGTGGCGTGGCCCTGCTTCTACGGGATCGACATGGCGACCCGAGACGAGCTGATCGCGGCGAGCTCGACCGTTGACGAGATCCGCCAGGCCGTCGGCGCGACGTCGCTGGCCTACCTCTCCCTCGACGGCCTCGAACGGGCGATCGGCCAGCCCTCCTCCAGCCAGTGCCGGGCGTGCTTCACCGGCGAGTACCCGATCCCGGTGCCCGGCGAGGCGTTGAAGCTGCGGTTCGAGATCGAGGCCGACGCGGCGACCCGCGACGCGCAGTCGCGTACGACGGAGGCGGCGCGGGCATCGGTGTGACGCCGGAGATCACCTACCGGGCCGCCGGCGTCGATCTCGACGCGGCACGCCGCCACACGGACAACATCGCATCGCTCGTCGCCGGCGGCGTCGGCTTCGCCGGGCTCATGGAGTTGCCCCGCATGCGCGACCCGATGATCGTCGGGTGCACCGACGGCGTGGGCACCAAGGTCGCGCTCGCCCAGCGACTGGGACGGCTGGAGGGCCTCGGGCAGGACCTCGTCGCGATGTGCGTCAACGACCTCGTCTGCACCGGCGCGACCCCGCTCTTCTTCCTGGACTACCTCGCCGTCGGGCGTCTCGACCCGGACGTCGCCGGGCGCATCGTCGGCGCCGTCGCGGCGGCGTGCCGTTCGGTCGGCTGCACCCTCCTCGGCGGTGAGACGGCGGAGCACCCCGGCGTTGTGAACGACGACCACCTCGATGTCGCGGGCTTCGCCTGCGGGCTCGTGGAACGCGACGAGGTGCTCGGCGCACACCGCATCGTCGACGGCGACCGCATCGTCGGGATCGCGTCATCGGGCCTCCACTCCAACGGCTTCTCGCTCGTGCGGGCGCTGGTCGACAGCGGGGCGCTGGCGCCGGATCCCGACCTGCTCCTGGAGCCCACCCGCCTCTATGTGACGGACCTGGCGCGGCTTCGCGAGGCGGGCGTCATGCTCCACGCCGCAGCCCACATCACCGGCGGAGGGCTGCCCGAGAACCTCCCTCGGGTGTTCCCCGACGGGCTCCGCCCGGCGATCGTGGCGGACGCATGGGAGCGCCCCCCGGCCATCGCCGCGATCCTCGCCACCGGTGTGGTACCGGAGGCGGACGCGTGGTCGACCTTCAACATGGGCATCGGGATGTGCCTGGTGTTGCCCGAGGCCGACGCCGCACGGGCGGTCGAGCTCATTGATGGCGCCGCAGTCATCGGGCACGTCGAGGCGGGCGAGGGCCTGCGCCGTGGCTGACCGGTTCCCCATCGCGGTGCTCGTCTCGGGCGCGGGCACGAACCTGCAGGCGCTCATCGACCGCCTCCACGTTCCCGCCGCGTCGCCTGTCGAGATCGTCCTCGTGGTGACCTCCTCCAAGGATGCACCGGCGGCGGGACGCGCGGCGGCGTCCGGCATCCGCGCCGAGGTCGTCGACCGCGACGACTACGAGGATCGCGAATCACGAGACCGGGCCCTGGCCGACCTCGTCGACGCCGCCGGCCCCAGGCTCGTGGTGCTCGCCGGCTGGATGAGCATCCTCACGCCCTGGTTCCTCGACCGGTTCCCGGATCGGGTCATCAACCTGCACCCGTCCCTGCTGCCGGCGTTCCCAGGGATGCATGCGATCGACGACGCGCTGGGGTGGGGCGTGCGATACACCGGCGTGACGGTGCATTTCGCCGACCCGGAGGTCGACGGCGGTCCGCCCGTGCTGCAGGAGCCGGTCGCGGTCGACCAGGACGACTCGTCGGAGTCGCTTCGGGCACGGGTGCGCGAGGTCGAGCATCGGCTCCTCACGGATGCCGTCGCGTTGTTCGCGGCCGGGCGGGTCCGTCGCGACCCGGCGCGCCGGCGCAGAGTCTTGATCGACGATCAGGGGGGTTGGGAGTGAAGGTCCGCCGCGCGCTCGTGTCGGTCTCCGACAAGAACGGGCTGCTGCAGTTCGTCCAGGGACTCGCCGATCTCGGTGTGACGCTCATCTCCACCGGGGGCACGGCGGCCGCGCTACGGGAGGCGGGTCTCGCGGTCGTCCCGGTCGACGAGGTCACCGGGCACCCGGAGATCCTGGGCGGACGGGTCAAGACCCTCCACCCGAAGATCCACGGCGGCATCCTCGCCCGGGCCGGGCACCCACTTGACGCGCAGGAGATGGCCGCGGCCGGAATCGAGGAGATCGACCTCGTCGTGGTCAACCTCTACCCGTTCCGCGAGACCGTCGCCGCGGGGGCCTCCGACCCGGAGATCGTCGAGCAGATCGACATCGGCGGGCCGGCCATGATCAGAGCGGCCGCGAAGAACCACGCGCGCGTCGGGGTCATCACCTCCCCCACCCAATACGACGCCGTGCTGGAAGAGCTCCAGGCGACCGGCGGCGAGCTCAACGAGCACACCCTCCGCTCGCTTGCCCTCGACGCCTTCCGACACACCGCCCGCTACGACGCAGCCATCGCCGAGTGGATGGCGTTCGACGAGGGCGACTTCGCGGACTTCCTCACGCTCGAGTTCGAGAAGGCGGCGGACCTGGTCTATGGGGAGAACCCGCACCAGCGCGCCGCGTTCTACGAGGACTACGACGCGCGCACCCACCTGCTCGCCCGGGTCGAGCAGCGCCACGGGAAGGCGCTGTCGTTCAACAACCTCCTGGATCTCGACGCGGCACGGGCACTGTGCACCGAGTTCGAGCTTCCGGCGTGCGTGATCGTGAAGCACAACAACCCCTGCGGGGTCGCCCTCGCATCCGACCTCAACGCCGCGTACGACCGCGCGCTCGCGTGTGATCCCGTGTCGGCGTACGGGGGGGTGATCGCCGTCAACCGCGTGGTGGACCTGGAGCTCGCCGAGAAGCTCGCGTCGACGTTCGTCGAGGTGCTCATGGCGCCGGGCTACGACAGCGACGCCCTCGAGGTGCTCAGCCGCAAGCCGAACGTGCGCATCCTGGAGAACCGGGAGCGGCGGCGGCGGACGCCCGGCGAACTCGACCTACGCCGCGTGTCCGGAGGCCTCCTGGTGCAGGACCGCGACACGGAGTCGGAGGAACGCGACCACATGTCGGTGGTCACGGAGGCACAACCGACCGAGGCACAATGGGGCGACCTGCTCTTCGCGTGGCGGGTGGCGAAGCACGTGAAGAGCAACGCGATCGTGTTCGCCCGCGATCTCGCGACGATCGGGATCGGCGCCGGGCAGATGAGCCGGGTTGACTCCACGCGCCTGGCGACCGAGAAGGCGATGATCGCCGGGCTCGACACCGCAGGCTGCGCCGTGGCATCGGACGCGTTCTTCCCGTTCCCGGACGGTCCGCTCACCGCACTCGACGCCGGGGCGACGCTCATCGTCCAGCCGGGCGGCTCGATCCGCGACGACGAAGTCATCGCCGCGGTCGACAAACGCAACGCGGTCATGGTGTTCACCGGCCGCCGCCACTTCCGGCACTAGCTGACGGCGACCGCGCCGGGACGCGGGCGAAGCGCAAGAATGCGGGCTGGTGGAGGACACCTCGAAGCGATTCCCTTCCGATCGGGTTCACGCCGGTTGGGTCGAGCTCGGCCATCGACGGTGGGGCGCAGCCCGGTCGTGCTTCGAGCAGGCGCTCGCTGACGGCGAGACTCCCGAGGCCTTCGAGGGACTGAGCTGGTCGGCGTGGTGGTTGGACGACGCGGAGACGGTGTTCACGACGCGGGAGCGCGCGTACCGCCTCTACCGGACGCGAGCCGACGGGGCCCTGCCGCCCCTCCTGTGGGGCAGCGAGGAGCACGTGCGCGAACTCTTCGGCGAACGAGTGTCGTCGATCGAGATGACCCGGAAGCGGTACGTCGAACGGAGTCCCGGCGGTCCGCGCGAGTACGTCGAGCTCTTCAAGGAGACATTCGGACCCCTCGTCGCCCTCCATGCGAGCCTGGCTGACCGACCTGAACGGAGGGCGGACCTCGACCGGGATCTCCTGGATTTCGCGATGCGCTCGAACCAAGGCACCCCCGAGGGCCCGGCCGAGTACCACTACGAGTACCTCCTTGTGATTGCCCGTATGCCCGAGCACGCCTAGCCAGAGGGTCCGAGTGCCCGGATCGCGGCGGCGAGCCCGGTCGGACGGCGCGCGGGCAGCTACCGTTCCGGTCGATGCGCGAGTCTGGTCGGGCGACACTGCTGATCGCCGCCGCAATGCTGGCCGGCGCGGCAGCCACTGCCCCGGCCGGTGCCACCGCGGCCGAGACGAGCGACCTCGCCGTCACGCCACTCGAACGTGCGGCCTTCGTCGCCGCGCCCGCCGTCTACGACTTGCGCGCCGGCGTGCAGATCGACGCCCTCCTCGTCGGGGGCCGCCGCCTCCCCGTCCGCCGGCGCGTCCCCGTCCGCGGTACTGCCTTCGGCGTCGCTCCGGGGCGTGTCGTCGCCGCCCGGCACGTTCTCGTGCCCGCGCAGGCTCAGCTCATCGAAGACGCCATCGACGCGGCGCAGCTCTCGGGCATCCCCACCGACCAGACCAGGGTCCGCGCCATCGTGCGCCTGCCCCGCTCGGTGTCGCTCACGCGCCCCCGTGTGGCCGGAGCCGCCGGTGACTCCGCATCCACCATCACCGCCCGCGTAAGACTCCTCAGCGAGGAGGTGACCGACCTCGCCCTGCTCGAGATCGACGATCTCGACGCCCCGACGCTGGCGCTCGATGACACGCTCACGAGGGGGACGCCGGTCGCGTTGATCGGATTCGGCGGTCAGCCACGGTCAGTGCCGGCCGTGCGGCTCGGGACGCTCGATGGTCCCCGACTGATCTTTGGCACAGACAACGACGGGTTTGGTGGATTCGACGGGGAGGTGCTCCGAGGGGACTCCGGCGCGCCGGTCGTCGATGCGTTCGGGCAGGCCCACGGCGTCGTGCTGCGGCGGCGCACGAATACGGCCCCGGTGGTCGCCCGCGCCGAGACGGTGCGGGACCTGCTGGAGGCCGACGGTGCGACCGGTGGCGAGAGCGCGGCCACCACCGACTTCCGCACGGCCATGGCTGCGTTCTGGCGCCGCGACTACCGATCGGCGGCGGCGAGCCTCGAGCTGCTACGCGACGCCGACCCCGGCGCCGCGCTCGTCCGCGACGAACACGGGCGGGCCACCGCCCTCGCCGATGCCGACTACGCCCTCCGCGCGCCGTCGCGCGCACGTGGGGTCATCCTCGCGGTGGGCGCGATGGCCACACTGTCGGCGGCGGCGCTCGGCGCGGTGCGCATCCGGCGTCAACCGCTGCTGCCCTGACGTCCGCCACCCGCACGGAGACCGCGGGCGAATTTGCGACGGCGGTGAGCGGTGGCCAATTGGCCGACGCATCAACGGTCAATTGGCCGGACGCGGGGAGTGCGCCGCTGCCGGCCAATAGACTCCGCCGGGATGACGGAGGGTGCGTGATGCGAGTCGGAGTGCCCCGCGAGGTAAAGATCGACGAGTACCGCGTCGCGCTCACCCCGGCCGGCGCGGACGCACTCGTACACGCGGGACATGAGGTCATCATCGAAACGGCGGCCGGTGACGGCGCGGGGTTCGACGACAACGCTTACCGCGCCGTGGGCGCGACCATCGGCGACACTGCGGCAGCGTGGGGCGCCGATCTGGTGCTCAAGGTCAAGGAGCCGCAGCGCCAGGAGTTCGGGTTCCTGCGCGACGACAACGCCCTGTTCACGTACCTCCACCTCGCGGCGAACCCCGGCGTCGCCGACGCCCTGCGAGCATCCGGCACCTTGGCGATCGCCTACGAGACCGTCGAGGACGCCGAAGGCCGGCTCCCGCTGCTCGCGCCGATGAGCGAGATCGCCGGCCGGCTCTCCGTGCAGGCGGGCGCCAAGCACCTCGAGAAGCCGCTCGGCGGACGCGGGGTCCTGCTCGGCGGCGTCGCGGGAGTCGCGCCGGGCAACGTCGTCGTGCTGGGGGGCGGCATCGTCGGCATCAACGCGGCGATGGTCGCCGTCGGCATGCAGGCCCACGTCACCGTGCTCGACGTCAACCTCACGCGACTACGCGAGCTCGAGCTCGTACTCGCCGGCCGGGTGACGTTCATCTACTCCACCCGCCTCGCGATCGCGGAGCTCATCCCCGAAGCCGATCTGGTGGTGGGCGCCGTGCTCGTCCCCGGCGCGAAGGCGCCGCGGCTCATCACCCGCGAGATGCTGTCCACCATGAAGACCGGCGCGGTCATTGTGGACGTCGCCGTCGACCAGGGCGGATGCGTCGAGACGGCCCGGCCGACCACCCACTCGAACCCGACCTACGAGGTCGACGGCGTCATCCATTACTGCGTCGCGAACATGCCCGGCGCGGTGCCGGTGACCTCCACGCAGGCGCTGTGCAACGCGACCCTTCCCTACGTGCTCACGCTCGCGAACGAGGGCGTCAATGCGGCGGCCGAGCGGCACCCGTCGCTTCGACCCGGGGTCAACGTCCGCGACGGCGAGATCGTGAACCAGACGGTGGCGGAGGCCTTGTCTTAGTGGTGCTGGCCGGAGGTTTGGGCAAGGGGCCCGGGCGCGATTGCTCGCCCCAACGCGCCCACGGCTCCCTTGCTGGCGGTGGTTTTCGACGCCCTGGACGAACCTCCTTCACGGCGGACCGAGCCCCATCGTTGCAACCTGAGTGACCAGAATGCGGCTGCTCCACACCGGTGACTGGCATATCGGGAAGCGCCTCTACGGCATCGACCGCCTCGGGGACACCCGGAGCGCGCTCGGCGAGGTCGCGCGAGTCGCACGGACGGCGCAGGTCGACGCGGTTCTCGTGGCCGGCGACAACTTCGACCGCCGGCTCGTCGAACCGGCCCTCCTCGGCGTGTGCCTGAGCGCGCTCGAGGAGCTCGCGGAGATCGCCCCCGTCATCGCCGTCACCGGTAACCATGAAGACCCGGCGTTCTGGGCCGAGCTCGCGCCATACCTCGCGCCGCGCATCCTCGTCGCCGCCGCCGATGCGGTCCTCCCCGTCGACACCGCCGCCGGGCGCCTGTGGGTCGGATGCCTGCCGTGGCCAGAGCCGGCCGAGGTGCCGGCTGAGCCCGGCACGCACAGGGCTCGCTCACGCGGCGACTACGCGCAACTCGTCCGCGAGCGACTCGACGCCATCGCCGTATCCCTGCGAGACCGGCGCCGGGAGGCCGGCGGGGTCGCGGTGCTCCTCGGCCATCTCATGGTGAGTCACGGCGTCGCCGGCGGCGGAGAGCGCGAGCTGACGCTCGGCGGCACCTACGCGATCGACGGCGTCTCGCTGCCGAAGGACCTCGACTACATCGCCCTCGGACATCTGCACCGCCCGCAGCCGCTCCCCGGGTTCGCGGGGCTCGGCCGCTACGCCGGGAGCCCCATGGCGCTCGACTTCACGGGAGAGGGCGCCGCACCCTCCGTCGCGATCGTCGACGTGACACCGGCGGGCGCGAAGGCGACGGAGTTCCCGATCGCCGGCCGGCGCCTCGTTCGGCTCCGCGGCCGGCTGGATGAGCTCGAGTCCCTTGCGGCGAAGCACCCCGATGCATGGTTCTCCTGCGAGGTGCTCGTTGACGAGCTCCGGCTCGACCTCGTTCGCGAGGTACGTGAACGGGTCCCCGATGCCCTGCGGGTCGAGCCCGTCGTTCCGCGCGTCGCCGACGGCGACCGAGCCGAGGAACCAGACGGCGGCGATCTCGGCGACGCCTACGCCCAATGGCTCACTGCCACGGGCCGTGGTCGTGACGACCGGCTCGTCGCCGCGTTCCGGGAAGCGCACGCGGCCGCCGAGAGTGAGCCCGGCTGATGCGACCATTGGAGCTCAGCCTGACTGCGTTCCGCTCATATGCGTCCGAGACCGTCGACTTTCGCCGCCACGACCTGGTCGTCATCTCGGGTGACACCGGTGCAGGCAAGACCTCCCTGCTCGACGCCATCGCGTTCGCCCTCTACGGACGCACCCCGGAGCAGTCCTCCCCACGGGAGCTTCTCACCCTCGGCGCGAGGCACGGCGAGGTGCGGCTCACCTTCGAGGCGTCCGGCGGGACGTGGCGCGTCACACGGCGGCTGGGCGCGGACGCCCCGGAGCCGGCGCACCTGCTGGAAGCCCTCGACGCGGGCGGCGAGGTTACCGATCACGTCGCCGGTGCGGCGGCGGTCAACGCGACGCTCGTCGGGCTGATCGGGATGGGGTTCCAGGCGTTCACAAGCGCCGTTCTGCTCGCACAGGGCCGGTTCGCCCAGTTCCTGCAGACGTCTCCCCGCGACCGGGACGTGATCCTCCGCGAGCTCTTCGGCGTCGCATCGCTCGAGGCCGTCCGCGTCGCCGCCGCCGTGAGGAAGGACGCGGCCGAACGCGAGGTCGCGGTGCTCGCACGCGAACGCGACCTGCTGCCGGAGCACACCGGGGCGGCTCGCAACTCGCAGGCCGCGCTCGCGCGTGCGGCGGCCGCACGCCACGCCGGGCTGACCGCGATACGGCCGTTGGTGGACGCGGCGGAGGTCGCGCGGGCGCGCGGGCGTGAGGCCGAAACAGCGGTCGGTCGCGTGAAGGCCGCACTGGCCGACCTGCCCGAACCGGACGAGCGGCAAGCGATGGTTGAGGAGCACGCCACCGCGCGGCGCGCCGCAAGCGCGGCGCGAGCCGCCAGCGATGAGGCGCAACAGTCGATGCGCGACACGCTCGATGCGCGCGAGCGGCTGTACGACCGCCACGGCGGAACAGCCGCTGAGCTCGCGGCGCTGCGCGGGCTGGCCGAGCGCGAGGCAATCCTGCGGGAGGCCGTGCCCGCCGAACACGACGCCATCGGACTCCAGGAGGCGGAGCTCACTCAACGTCGCGCCCAGCTCGGGCGCCTTCGGGCCGACGCGTCGGCTGCGCAACGTCGCCAGGCGGCGCTTGAGCGCCTGGCCGACGGGCTCGCTGGGCTGGTCGGCGCGCGCGTGACCGCGCACGCCGCAGAGCGCCGGTTGGCCGAGGCCGAGGCTCGACGCGAGCGCGCCCGCGCCACCGCCCGCCGCGCGACGGACGAGGCAGCGGTCGCGGATGCGGCTCTCGGTGAACTGCGCCATGCCAAGCTTGTCGCGACCATGAGAGCGTCGCTCGTCGCCGGGGAGCCGTGCCCCGTGTGCGGCCAGGTCGTGCATGATGCGATGCACGAGGAACCGCCCGACCTGCATGATCTGGAGGAGGGGGTACGGGGGCTCGCAGCTCGGGCGAGGGAGGCGGCGCAACTCCTCACCGGATCCGAGGCGGATGTCCGGGCCGCCGCCCAGGCTTGCGACATCGCCGCGGAGGCGGTCGGCGAGGCGGAGCGGCTTGTGGCGACCATGGGCGGTGACCCATCCGGCGGGCATGACGACGCGAGCCGCCTCGCGGCCGAGGCGGCGCAGGCGGCGACCGACGGAGCGGGACCGCGCGAGGAATCCGGCGTGCTGGCGACCGAGGTTGAGCGGGCAGCCGGTGCCCTGGCCGAGGCGCACCGCCGGCTGGACAGGGACCGCGCCGAGCTCGCCGGGCTCGCCGGCCGGCTCGGTCGCCATGGCCAGGCCGACGACCCGGTGGCCGCCCTCGATGATGCGGTCCGGGAG
>CAYTRV010000030.1:0-17567 GCA_964440285.1 uncultured Bifidobacteriaceae bacterium | reverse complement strand
TTGCCACCTGATGAACACGAGGATGGCCACCGTCGCGAGCGCGGTTCGGGCGAACACGACCGTCGGCTCCGGCAGGTCCCGGATCGCGTACTTGATGAGCAGGTACGACGCCCCCCAGATCGCCGAGAGGAGCGCCAGCATCAGCGCGTGACGGACTCTCACCCCGTCGCGTCGCTGGTCCACGGCGCGAAGTCCGGCTGCCCTTCCATCCGCCGATGCTACGCCCCGGCCTTCCCCATCCCCCACCGCGGCGAGCGACGAACATCGTGTACCGTGGATCGGGTGGAGGCTTTGCGCTGGGAGCGCCGTCCGACCGACCTTCGCTCACCGGTGCTGGTCGCCGCCTTTAGAGGGTGGAACGACGCCGGTGAGGCGGCGACGTTTGCCGTCGGGTACCTGCAGGCCGCGCTCAAGGCCGAGCGATTCGCGACGGTGGACCCCGAGGAGTTCTTCGACTTCCAGAGCCACCGTCCCCGTATCCACATCGAGAACGGCGGTCTGAAGAGCCCGATCGGGTGGCCGGCGATCGAGGTGCTCGAGACGACCGCGGACGCTGAACGGCAGCTCATCCTGGTGAACGGCATCGAGCCGTCGATGCGCTGGCCCACCTTCAGCCGCGGCATCCTCGACCTCGCCGCCGAGCTCCAGGTGGAGCTGGTGGTGACCTTCGGTGCGCTCCTGGCCGACGTTCCCCACACCCGCCCGGTGCGGATCAGCGGACTTTCGGTGCCGATCGACCTCCTCGACCCGCTGAGCCTGCGGCGACCCGACTACGAGGGTCCGACCGGCATCGTCGGCACGCTGCACGCCGCCGCCGTGGATCGCGGCTTCCGGTCCGCGTCGGTCTGGGCGGCGGTCCCGCATTATGTCGGCGCCGCACCAAGCCCGAATGCCGCGCTCGCGCTTCTGCGGGCCACGCAGACGCTGACGGGCGTCACCGTGGACCTCGGCGACCTCGAGCAGGCCGTCGCGCAGTTCGAGGAGCAGGTCGACGACGCCGTCCGCCGCAATCCCCAGGCCGCGAACCTCGTCGCCGAGCTGGAGCGCGCCTACGACCGGGAGGAGGACCAGTCGTTCGGCCCGCTTCCCTCAGGTGACGCCATCGCGGCGGAGTTCGAGCGCTTCCTTCGCGAGCGCGGCGCCGCGGAGGGCGACGGGTAGCTCGCATCGGGCTCCCGTCAGGCGGGCCGCCCGACGTGCAGGGTCCACACCGCACCGCGCCACCCGTCGACGATCGCCCGGAGCCGCACCCCGGTGCCGAGGACAGTGAGATCGGGGGCGAGCAGGGCACCGCGGTGACCCGGCGATTGGAGCCACATGATCATCGTCCCGCGCGGGGTGGCGCTCCCGGCCGCGAGGTTCTCACGGTAGGTCCCGGAGAAGCCGACCGCGCGGAAGACGCCGTACCAGGCCCGCCCGCACGGCGTGTGGGTGAGGGTGCCGCATCGGGCGATGAGCAGTGACTTCATGTGCGCCGACCGGTTGAGCTTGCGCGAGGGAGCCAGCAGTGAGCGGCCCGCGGCACGCCGCGCCCAGTTGACGAGGCATCGCATGGCCGCCTCCTGGCGCACGGGGGTGGTCCCGGCGCTCTCCTGGTCAGGGCAGGCCGTCGCGGGGGCGACCAGCGGGTCTGTCGCAAGGGCGGGCGCCGCCCCGGTACACGCGATGACCACGGGAGTCGCGGCCGTCATGATCCATCGTCTCATGGGCGGAGTGCTCCTTTCATCGGACACACCCGAGGCTCCGTCCTCAGTGTCCGCGAAGCGGGGTCCGATCACCCTGTCACGTCCGGGCGACCACTTTGCGTCGGATTGTTGGAAAGACCGTCAACTTTTCGGCCGAGAGATTGACCATACGCATACCCCCGGACGACCTGCGAGCATCCAGGCGATGTCGCCCGCACGACGCACCGCACTCGTCTCGGTGGTCGCCGCCGGCGGCCTGATCGCCCTCAAGCTGGCCGCCGGGCTGTCGACCAACAGCCTCGGCCTGATCTCGGAGGCCGTCCACTCCGGAACCGATCTGGTCGCCGCGCTCCTGACCTTCTTCGCCCTCGGCGTCGCGGGACGGCCGGCCGATGCTTCGCACGCATGGGGGCACGGAAAGGCGGAGCATCTCTCGGCCCTGGCCGAGGGCGTCATCCTCGGCGCGGTCAGCGTGTTCATCGCGATCCACGCGATCCAGCGGCTCACCGACGACGCCGCAGCACGGGTCGACGCGGCCTGGTACGCCTTCGCGGTGATCGGGGTCGTGATCGCGGTCGACGTCGTCCGGACGCTGGTGTCGCTCCGCACCGCCCGCCGGTTCGGCAGCCCGGCGCTCCTTGCGAACGCCGTGCATTTCGCAGGCGACTTCGCCGGCACGCTCGCGGTGCTCGTCGGCCTGCTCTTGACCCGGGCGGGCCACCCGAAGGCCGACGCGGTCGCCGCGCTGTTCGTGGCGGCCCTCGTGCTCCTCGCGGCGGGGCACCTGGCGAAGGCGAACGCCGACGTCTTGATGGACCGCACGCCCGATCGGGCCGAGCGCTCCGCGCGCAGGGCGATCGAGGCCCTCCCGCCGACGATCAGCCTTGACCGCCTCCGCATGCGCCACGCCGCGGGCCGCCATTTCGCCGACGTCGTGATCTCGGTGTCGCCGTCGGCCGCACTCGCCGAGGGCCACGCCGCCGCCGACGCCGTCGAGGCGGCGGTGCTCGCTGCGCTTCCGGGAAGCGACGTTGTGGTGCACGTGGAGCCCGGCCGAACCTCCGACAGCGTCAACGACCGGGTGCTGGCCGCCGCCCTCGCGGTGCCCGGGGTGCGGGAGATCCACAACGTCCGCGTGGTGCGGGCGGCAGGTCGCACCGAGGTGTCGCTCCATCTCAAGGTGCCCGGTGACGCCAGTCTGGACGAGGCGCACGCGCTGGCGGACGAGGTCGAGGATGCGGTTCATCGATCCCTGCCGGAGGTGGTGCATGTCACCACCCACCTGGAGCCCCTCGAGGGGGCGGTCACGGCGGCGCACCCGCCCGAGGCGGACGTCGCAGGCACGGATCGGGAGGTCCGGCGTCTGGTGCGTCAGCTGACCGGTGCCGAACCGGTCGCGTTGCGCTTCATGGTGACGGACGGCGATCTCGTGGCGTTCCTCACACTCGGTCTCGACGGGAGGCGCTCACTGGTCAGCGCACATGAGATCGGAGGCGAGGTGCGCGCCCTGCTGCGGCGTGAGGTGCGCGAGCTGCACGACGTCTTCGTCCACACCGAGCCGGGGCCTCCGGGCGAAACCGTCTGATCGGCGACCGCACCCTCGTCGGTCGGACTCACTGAGTCACCCGTGCATGTCGTCCGTGGTCAGGCCGGTGTCGAAGTCATCGGGATCGGAACCCACGCCAAGTCGTCCCGCCAGCTGCGAGACCTCCGCGAGGTCTGCGATGAGGCGTTCCGTGGTACGTCGCTCGCTACGCTCCTGAACCGGGGCATCCATGCACACAGCCCATGGAAGCACCCGCGATCGTGCCGAGGTTGTCACCGGTCACCGGCGGCGGCACACGAAGACGTCGGTGACGTAGGGGATCTCGAACCGCCCGTCCGGCCCCGGCACGTCGTAGTCGGCGATGATCGTCCGCGCGTCGGCGAAGACCGCGTCGCGTTCGCGGGCGGGCAGGGTTGCGATGAAGCTGATCGACGCGACGCGGTCGAGGAGTCCGTTCCGGTCCACGGTCTGGGCGTTGCGGAACGCCCGGTGCTCCAGCGGCGAGAACTCGGGCGCGCCGTCGAACGCCCGTCGCCATGCCTGTCCCGTGTACCACGGGTTCTGGCCGCGCCGGCGATGGATCGCCAGCTGGAGCTCCTGCACCCACGGGACGGTCTGGTCCATGACGTTCCACATCAGGCCCAACGAGCCATCGGGCGCGAGCAGCCGGTGGATCTCGCGGACGGCTGCCGGTCCGTCGAACCAGTGGAACGCCTGGGCGACGGTGACGGCGGCGACCTCCCCGTCGCCGAGGGGAATCTGCTCCGCGGTCCCGGCCAGCACCCGGATGCCGGGAAACCGTGCCGTGAGCTGGTCGCGCATTCCTGCGGTCGGCTCGACCGCGATGACCGCCGCCCCGCGGGCCGCCAGCTCGCTCGTGAGCTTGCCGGTCCCGGCCGCGAGGTCGAGCACGCGGCGTCCCGGCCCAACCAGGAGGGCCGCGCACAGGTGGTCGAGGGCGTCGGCGGGGTAGTGCGGACGCGCACGCTCGTAGCGGTCCCCGGCGGCGAACCCGGCCGTCGCGCGATCGAGGTGCCCGGCGCTCAGATCGGCGCGTCCCGCGGAAGGAACGCGTCGCGATAGACCCGCAGCGCGTACCGGTCGGTCATTCCGGAGACGAAGTCGGTGACCCGCGTCACCGGGTCGGTCTCGAACGAGGGCGGCACCAGCTCCGGCGAAGCGGTGAACAGCTCGAACAGCGCACGCACCACACCGCGCGCCCGGCCGGCCTCGTCGCTGTTCGGCGGCGCGAGGTACACCCGCTCGAACATGAACGCCCGCAACCGCCTGAAGGCCTCCCCCACCTCGTCGCTCTGCCGGATCCCGTCGGCGTCGCGACTGGTCTCGACGATGTCGCCCACGAGGCGCGAGATGCGTTCGCTCGTGGTGGCTCCCAACACGGCGATCTCCTGGGACGGCAACTCACCGGCGTCGAGGATGCCGGCGCGGATGGCGTCCTCGATGTCGTGGTTGACGTATGCGACGCGGTCGACGAGCCGTACGATCTGCCCCTCGAGCGTCGCGGGGGCGCCGGATCCGGTGTGGTGGAGTATGCCGTCGCGGACGCCCTCGGTGAGGTTGAGCCCGCGCCCGTCACGTTCGACGCGCTCCACGATCCGCAGGCTCTGCTCGTTGTGCAGGAAGCGCCGGCCGTGGCGCTCGGCGAGGATCTCGTCGAGCGCCGCCTCGCCGGCGTGACCGAACGGCGCGTGCCCGAGGTCGTGCCCCATGGTGATCGCCTCGACGAGGTCCTCGTCGAGCTCGAGTGCGCGGGCGACCGTGCGCGCGATCGCCGACACCTCGAGGGTGTGTGTCAGACGGGTGCGGTAATGGTCGCCCTCGGGCGAGATGAACACCTGCGTCTTGTGCTTGAGCCGCCGGAACGGCTTCGTGTGGATGATGCGGTCCCGATCGCGCTGGAACGGCGTGCGGAGGGGATCGGGCTCCTCGTCGACCTCGCGGCGTGCCGCATCGGGGCCCGCCGCCCACGGGTTCATGCGTGCGTCGGCGCCGGGAGCCGGATCGGGAACACCCACGGCCCGAGGATCCCGGCGGGACCGCCCTCCCCGAGCGTCCCGATCGTCACGGTGAGGCTGGTCGTCTCCCGCGGGATCCCCGGCGCGAGGGCGATGACCCCCTCGAGCCGGTTGCCGGAGCGCTCCACCCCGAGCGACGCGGTGCGGTACCGCCGCCCCCGCTCGTCGACGGCCACCACGTCGAGGGCCGCAAGCGAGCCGCGGCGTCCAGGGTCGAGCGTGTGCGCAAGGTACCGCAGGCGGGAGAAGTCGCGGTACCGCTCGAGCGACAGGAGGGCGACGGTCACGTCGTCGATCGACTCGATCTGGCCGAGCGCCACCACCCCGCGAAGGCTCCCTGGGCTCACGTCGAGCGGCTGGTCGTTCGGGTCGGCGATCTCGCCCCACGACTCCGCCTCGGGTCGTTCCTCCGCCGCGAGCCCGGCGAGGCGTTCCCGGATGCGCTCCGCGCTGCGGTGCTTCCAGATGTGCGGCGACTCGCGAAACACCCCCAGCAGCGCACGGTGCGAGAACGTGCGGTCGTCGTCGGGGATGAACAGGCCGTGGTGTCCCATGTCGGGCCGGTTCAGGTCGACGAACGCGGCCGCGCGGTCGTCCGGCGCGTCGGACGTGCCGCACGCGTCGGCGTAGTGCAGGTGCGTGATCTCCCACCCGTCGACGATGAGCTCGATGAGGTCCCCGAGACTCCCGAGGCGGTACGGCTCCTGTATGGACACGACTCCTCCCGAGGTCCGGTCGCGGCGCAGACTACCGCCGGCGCTTGAGCATGCCGAAGATGCCCTTCACGACCTCGCGCCCGATCTGACGCGCCATCGTCGACCCGAGCGCGTCGCTGACCTTCTCGGCGAGGGACTCGTCGTTCCGGGGGGCATTCCGCTCGGGGGCGGGCCGCGCCCGTTCGCGGGCCGCCTCGACCGCGTCGGAGTCGCCCTCGAGGCGTGCGGCGAGGATCTCCTCCGCGCTCTCCCGGTCGACCAGCTGCCCGTACTTGGGTCCGAGGGCCGAGGCTCCGATCACCGACGCGCGCTCCGCGGGGGTGAGCGGCGCCATCCGCGACGCCGGCGGGTAGAGGCGGGTCGCGGCGACCGGTGTCGGCACACCGCGCGGGTTGAGGACGGTCACCACGGCCTCGCCGACCCCGAGCGATTGCAGCGTCTCGTCGAGCGCGTAGTGCTCGGTCATCGGGAACGTCTCGGCGGCGGACTTCAGCGCCTTGGCGTCCTTCGGGGTGAACGCCCGCACGGCGTGCTGCACCCGGTGGCCGAGCTGCGAGAGCACGGCGTCCGGGATGTCGGTCGGGAGCTGGGTGATGAAGAACACCCCGACCCCCTTCGACCGGATCAGCCGGACGGTCTGCGTCACCGACTCCAGAAACCCCTTGCTGGCGTCGGCGAACAGGAGGTGCGCCTCGTCGAAGAAGAACGCCAGCGTGGGCTTGTCCGGGTCGCCGACCTCGGGGAGCTCCTCGAACAGCTCCGCGAGCACCCACATCAGGAACGTGGAGAACAGCGCCGGCTTGGTCGCGACGGTCGGGAGCGACATGACCGTGACGATGCCCTTCCCGTCGGGGGTGGTTCGCAGGAGATCCCGCACGTCGAACCCGGGTTCGCCGAAGAACACGTCGCCGCCGTCCGACTCGAGCTCCGACACCTTGCGCTGCAGCACGCCGACCGTCGCCGACGAGAGACCCCCGAGACTCTTGAGCTCGGGCTTGCCCGGGCCGACGAGGTAGGCGAGCGCCGCGCGCAGGTCCTCGAGCTCGATCAGCGGGAGGCTCTTCTCCTCGCAGAACCGGAACACGAGGCCCAGGCTCGACTCCTGCGTGTCGTTCAGCGTGAGCACCTTGGCGAGGAGCTCCGGGCCGAACTGCGCGAGCGACGCTCGCAGCGGCGTGCCGTCCTCCTGACCGGTGAGCGAGACGATGTCGACCGGGGCCGCCGCCGGGGTCCACTGGTATGCGAGGCCCATCGCGCGGGCGCTCACCTTGTCGTTCGGCTCGCCGGGCGCGCCGATGCCGGCGAGGTCGCCCTTCATGTCGGCGGCGAACACGGGGCTTCCCGCCGCGGCGATCTGCTCGGCGATGAGCTGCAGCGTCTTGGTCTTCCCGGTGCCCGTCGCCCCGGCGATGAGCCCGTGGCGGTTGATGAGGCTCAGCGGGATCCGCACGTCGACGGTGTTCACGGGATTCTCGGGGTCGGTGAACGGCCGGCCCAGGTGGATCGCGGGGCCGTCGAAGGCGTAGCCCTCGGCGAGGTCCGCGGCGAAGTCGCCGAGCTCAGACATCCTTCCGGCCCGTCCCGGCCGTCTCGAGCGCCGCCTGACCGGCGGCGATGCGCGCGACCTGGACGCGGTACGGAGAGCACGACACGTAGTCGAGCCCGGCTCGGTGGCAGAACTTCACCGACTCCGGGTCGCCGCCGTGCTCACCGCAGATGCCAAGCTTGATGGTGGGCTTCACCCCGCGGGCGAGGTCGGCAGCGAACCTGATCAGCTTCCCGACCCCTTCTTGGTCCAGCGTCTCGAACGGGTTCGCGTGCAGGATGTTCCGTGCCAGGTAGCGCGTGAGGAACTTGCCCTCCGCGTCGTCGCGGCTGAACGCCAGCGTGGTCTGGGTCAGGTCGTTGGTGCCGAACGAGAAGAAGTCGGCCTGCCGGGCGATCTCGTCCGCGGTGAGCGCGGCCCGCGGCACCTCGATCATGGTGCCGACCAAGTAGTCGACTCGCTCGCCGCGGTCCTCGAGGACCTCCTCGGCGGCCTCGTAGACCTCCTCCCGCAGGAGCCGCAGCTCCTCCTCGAAGGCGACGAGCGGAATCATGATCTCGACCAGGGGCGGCTCGCCCGTCGCGGCCTTCACCGCGACCGCGGCGGACATGATCGCCTGAACCTGCATCCGGTAGATCTCCGGCCACTCGATGCCGAGGCGGCACCCGCGCATTCCGAGCATCGGGTTCTGCTCATGGAGCTCGCGCACCCGGGCGAGACGCCGATCGAGCTCGTGATCGACCTTTCCGATCAGCCGGTTCTGCTCAACCTGGAGCGACAGATCGAGCAGGCTCGGAAGGAACTCGTGGAGCGGGGGGTCGAGCAGGCGGATGGTGACCGGAAGCCCCTGCATCGCCTGGAAGATCCCGAAGAAGTCCTGCTCCTGGAACGGACGCAGGCGCTCCAGCGCCGAGGCGCGCGTGTCCGCGTTCGTCGACAGGATCATCTCCTGGACGATCGGCAGCCGATCCTCCGCGAAGAACATGTGCTCCGTGCGGCACAGGCCGATGCCCTCCGCGCCGAACTCGCGCGCCCGGCGGGCGTCGTCGGGGGTGTCGGCGTTCGTCCGGACCCGCAGGCTGCGGGCCGCGTCGGCCCATCGGAGGATCTTCACGAGGTGCGGGTTGTCGGTCTGCGGCGGGATGAGCGGCGCCTCACCGAGGTACACCCCGCCGGTGCTGCCGTCGACGGTGATGATGTCGCCCGCCGCGACGCGGTGGCCCGCGATCGTCATGGTCGCCCCGTCGCGGTCGATCTCGATCTCGCTCACCCCGCATACCGCAGGCTTGCCCATCCCGACCGCGACGATCGCCGCGTGGGAGGTCTTGCCGCCGCGCGCGGTGAGGATGCCCTGCGCCTCGATCATGCCGTGCAGGTCGTCGGGAGTCGTCTCCTCACGGACGAGGATGACCCGCTCGCCCTCCTTGCCGCGCCGCTCAGCCTCGTCCGCCTCGAACACGACCGCGCCGACCGCCGCCCCCGGGCTCGCGTTGACGCCCCTGGCGACGGGCTCCGCCGCCGCGGCGGCGTCGAGCTGCGGCAACAGGAGCTGGCGGATCTGCCCGGGGTCGACCAGGTCGCGAAGCGCCTCGTCAGAGGTGACCAGCCCCTCGTCCGCCATCTCCACGGCGATCCGCACCATGGCCGGCGCGCTGCGCTTGCCGTTGCGGGTCTGCAGCATGTAGAGGCGCCCGTCCTCGATGGTGAACTCGACGTCCTGCATGTCCCGGTAGGTCCGCTCGAGCAGGCTCATCGTCTCGATGAGCTGCGCGAAGGCCTCGGGAAGCTCGTCGCGGAGCTCGATCAGCGGGCGAGGCGTCCTGATGCCGGCGACGACATCCTCACCCTGCGCGTTGATCAGGAAGTCCCCAAAGGGCTCTCCCCGCTCACCGGTGACGTTGTTGCGGCTGAACGCGACGCCGGTGCCGGACGTGTCGCCGGTGTTGCCGAACACCATCTGCTGCACGTTGACGGCCGTGCCGAGGTTCCACGGGATGTTGTTCAGGCGCCGGTAGTCCTGCGCGCGGCGGTTGTCCCACGATTCGAACACCGCGTGGATCGCGCCGTCGAGTTGGGCGCGCGGGTCGTCGGGGAACTGCTCGCCCTTGTGATCGCGGTAGATCTCCTTGTAGGTGGCGACGACCTCGCGCAGGTCATCGGCGCTGAGGTCGACATCGGCCTCCGCGCCGCGCCGTCCCTTCAGCGCGTCGAAGGCGTCTTCGAAGTGGCGCTTCTCCACGCCGGAGACGACGTCGCCGAACATCTGGATGAACCGACGGTACGAGTCGAACGCGAACCGGGCGTTCCCGGTTCGGGCCGCGAGCCCTTCCACGCTGCGTTCGTTCAGCCCGAGATTGAGGACCGTGTCCATCATGCCGGGCATCGAGAACTTCGCGCCGCTGCGGACCGACACGAGCAGCGGGTTGTCGGGATCACCGAGTCGCTTCGCGGTCTCGTCCTCGAGGCGGGCGAGGTGCTCGCCGACCTCGTCCTCGAGCCCGTCCGGGAATGCGTGCCCGCCGCGCAGGAATGCCATGCACGCCTCGGTCGAGATCGTGAACCCCTTCGGCACCGGCAGCCCGAGCCGCGTCATCTCGGCGACGTTCGCGCCCTTGCCGCCGAGGATGTCCCGCATGTCGCGGGATCCCTCGGAGAAGTCGTAGACGAGCTTGGTGCCAACCGTGGTGCTCATCGCGTGCCTCCCTGTGTGATGGCGGTGAAATCGGCGATCCGGCCGAGCACGTGGGCCGTCTCACGAACGAGCGCGTACCGGCGGGCCCGGTCGACCGGGTCCTCTGCGTTCACGAGCACATCCGAGAAGAACGTGTCGACCGCCGGCGCGATCGCGGCGCCCGCGTCGAGGGCAGCGTCGAAGTCGCGGGCGGCGCGGGCGGCGTCGATCCTGGGTCGCGACGCGGCGAGCGCGTCGGCGAGCGCCTGCTCCCCGGCGTCCCCCGCCGGGCTCCACGCGCCGTTCGACGCCGGCCCCTTCGCCGCGATGCGGACACACCGGTTGCACGCCTCCCACGCCGCCCAGAACGCGTCCCGGTCACGTGCGCGCTGCACGGACCGGGCCCACCCGGCCGTGGAGGCCAGGCCACCGATGCCGACCCCGCGCGCAGCGGCCGTCGCCTCCGCGCCGACGCCCTCGCCCTCGAGGTGGAAGGTGAGGCGGTCGCCGACGAACGCCTCGAGGTGATCGAGCGTGGCGGCCTCGCCGAGCGCCAGGTCGGCGCCCTGAGCGGCAAACGTCCGGTAGGCATCCCCCGCGACGTCCCGGAGCACGAGATCCCACGCGCGTTCGAGCGCGATCCGCACCAGCCCGGCCGCGGCCCGCCGCAGACCGTACGGGTCCTTCGAGCTGGTCGGGCGCTCGTCGATGGCGAACGCCCCCACGAGGCTGTCGACCTTCTCCGCCAGCGCGAGGAGCGCCCCGGCCTCGGTCGCCGGCGTCGGCGAGTCTGGCCCCTCGGGCAGGTAGTGCTCCTCGACCGCGATGCACACCGCTTCGGGCCGTCCGGCCAACCGGGCGTAGTGCGCCCCGGCGTAGCCCTGCAGCTCCGAGAACTCGGCGACCAGCACGGCGCCCTGGTCGACCTTCGCCAACCGTGCGGCGGCCTCCGCGTCGGCGGTCGCGACGCCCACTGCCGTGCCGAGCGAGGCGACACCGCGGACGAGCCGGTCCCGCTTGTCGGCGAGCGTGCCGAGCCGCTGGTGGAACACGATCGTGTCGAGCTTCGCGTCGAGGGTGTCGAGACCGGTGGCCATGTCCTTCTCGAAGCTGAACGTCGCGTCCTGCAGGCGCGCGCCGAGCACCCCCTCGTTCCCCCGCGTGATGGTCGCCGCGTGGGCAGGATCGCCGTTCGAGATCGCGAGGAACGCCGGGTGGAGCCTCCCATCGGACTCCTCGAGCGGGAAGTAGCGCTGATGGCTCTGCATCGCGGTGACGAGGACCTTCGGCGGCAGCCGCATGTGCTTGTCCTGGATCGCACCCACGATGAGGCTGGGCCACTCCACGAGGAACACCACCTCGTCGATCTTCCCCAGCGGGTCCCTCCACGCGCATTCGCGCTTGGTTGCCTCGCCGTCCAGGGCCACGACGATGGTCGCGAGGCGCTCCTCGTGGTCTGCGACGACGCCGACGGAGCGAACGTCGTCACGGTAGCTCGCGGCCGACGCGACCGTCACCGGGCCGCCGATGAAGCGATGGCCGAGGCTCACATCTCCCGCGGTCAGCCCGTGGAGCTCGAACCCGACGGTGCGGTCGTCGAGCTTCGCGACGATCCACCGGACCGGCCGTGAGAAACGCAGTCCGGTTCCGTCGCCCCAGCGCATGGTCTTCGAGAACCGGATCCCCTCGACGAGCCGCTTGGCGATGTCGGGTACCAGGTCGGCGACCTCGCGCGACTCACCGGCCACCTCGGCGAACACGACCCGGCGCCCGTCGCGCCCCGCTCGCACCAGAAGCGCCTCGACCGGAACGCCCTGCTTGCGGGCGAACCCCTGCGCGGCCTTCGTGGGGTTGCCGTCGGCGTCGAACGCGGCCTCCGCCGGCGGGCCGGCCACGGAGCGCGCCTCGCCGCTCTGCCGTTCCGGCAGGCCGGTGACGCTGATCGCGAACCGCCGCGGCGCCACCCACACCCGGATCTCGTCCCGCTCGAGGCGGTGCGCCTGGAGCGCCGCCTCGACGATCCCCGGCGCCTGCTCGACGATCTCCCGGCAGGCGCTCGAGGGAAGCTCCTCGCACCCGACCTCGAGGAGCAGCTCAGGCAACGGCGGCCTCCTCGTCTGCCGGCGCCCCTTCTGCGAGGTACGCCTGGGCGACGCGGGCCGCCAGGGCGCGTACTCGCCAGATGTACGCCCCGCGTTCGGTGGGGCTGATCACACCCCGCGCGTCGAGCAGGTTGAACGCGTGGCTGCACTTCAGCACCTGGTCGTAGGCCGGCAGCACGAGCCCGGCGTCGAGGCACCTCCCGCATTCGGACTCGTGCTCGGCGAACCGTCCGAACAGCGCGGCGGTGTCGGCGACCTCGAAGTTGTACCGGCTCCACTGGCGCTCGTTCTCGTGGTAGACGTCGCCGTAGCTGACGCCGTGCGCCCACTCCAGATCGAAGACCGAGCTCACCCCCTGCAGGTACATGGCGATTCGCTCCAGGCCGTAGGTGAGCTCCGCCGAGATGGGCCGCAGATCGACGCCGCCGGCCTGCTGGAAGTAGGTGAACTGGGTGATCTCCATCCCGTCCATCCAGACCTCCCAGCCGAGGCCCCATGCGCCGAGCGTCGGGCCCTCCCAGTCGTCCTCGACGAACCGGATGTCGTGCTCGACCGGGATGATCCCGATCTCGGTGAGCGAACCGAGGTACAGGTCCTGAACGTCGTCGGGCGAGGGTTTCAGGATCACCTGGTACTGGAAGTAGTGCTGCAGCCGGAACGGGTTCTCGCCGTAGCGGCCGTCGGTCGGCCGGATCGACGGCTCCACGTACGCGCAGCGCCACGGCGCCTCGCCGAGGCTGCGCAGGAGGGTCGCCGGGTTGAACGTGCCGGCCCCGACCTCGGTGTGGTACGGCGTCATGAGGAGGCAGCCTCGCGAGGCCCAGTAGCCGTTCAGCTTTGCGATGACATCCTGGAAGCTGGGACCCGCCAAGCGGCCTCCCGAAAATCGGGGTTCGAGGGGACCGCCAGTCTACCCGGCGGCAATGACGGGCACCGGCGCCGTTCAGAGCGGCGCGGCGGAGCGCAGCACCACGCCCAGGTGCTCCTGCAGCACGAGGCTGACGATGCGCTCAACCCCCGCCGCGGCCGCCGGCGGGGACGCGTCGGGGGACTCGCTCAGCGGACGCCCGATGAGGCCCGCCAGGGCCTCCAGCACCGCCCCGGCGACGGGCTCGCCCAGGTGGGCGCAGTCGGCGCAGAGCGACCCGCCGGTCCGGGCGGAGAACGCCACGAGCGGCCCGTCCGAGCCGCAGCCGGTGCAGCTCGCCAGGCGCGGTAGGAGACCGGAGACGACCAGGAGCTTCGCGTGGACGCCGAGCACGATCGGATCGTGCCGCGGCGGCGTGTCGCGCGGGGGCGCCACCGCGAGGAGCGCGAGGCTGCGGGCGAGGAGGTTGTACGCCCCGACGTTCGGCTCCTGCTCGGCAAGCACACGCATGGCCGCCTCCAGCACCGAACCCGCCGCCCGGAGGCGGTACCCCTCCACCCACAACCCGGCGTGCGGTTCCACGACCTGCGCCTGCCGGACCGTCGCCATGTCGCCGCGCCCCTCGTGCAGCCCGAGGTGAACTCGGACGCCGGGCTGCAGGCGCCCGCCCATCCTCGACCCGGCCTTGCGGGTGCCCTTCGCCATCGCCGACACCCGCCCGCGCTCCCGGGTGTAGAGCGTCAGCACCGTGTCGGCCTCGCCGTAGCGGATGGCGCGCAACACGATCGCCTCGGTCTCGTACATGCGCGAAGTGGTATCAGGTGGGCCGGAGGCCCAGTCAACCGTCCACCCGACCGTTGACGAGTTGAGCCCGCAGTCCGCGCCGCCGGCCGCGGCGTCGGGGCCGATCTGGTCGAATACGCGCCATGCGGATCGCCCTGCCCGACGGCGTGAGCCCGCCCCGCCTCTCCGGATGACCAAGTCGAGGCTCATCCGGGCGCTCCGGGCCGCGGGCCTCTTGACGCTCGTCGAGCACGGGCGTCTCGTGTCACGGCGCGCCACGGCGCGGGCCGCCAACCGGCGCTTCGCCCGTGAGCACCCCGACTTCGCGATCCCGCCGGCGGAGCTGATGTTCGACGCGCTCGCCCACATCGACCTCGCGGGGTACCGCGCAAGCGGCATGCAGCACGCGACGGGCGTCGCGCGGATCGTCGACGCGGCGTTCCCGGACGGCCCGCTCGAGCTGCTCGAATGGGGCTGCGGCCCGGGCCGGCTCATCCGGCACATGCCGTCGCTGCTGGCTTCCCACCCGGCGCGCATCGTTGGAAGCGACTACAACCCCCGCACGGTTCGGTGGTGCGCCGAGCACCTCGACGGCATCGCGTTCGTGCAGAACGGGCTGCGCCCCCCACTGCCCCTCGCCGGCGCCCGGTTCGACGTCGCGTACTGCATCTCGGTGTTCACGCACCTCTCCGAGGACGTGCAGCTCGCGTGGGCCGACGAGCTCCGGCGCGTGCTGAAGCCCGGCGGGCTCCTCATCTGCACGACCCAGGGCGACAACTACCGCCACCTGCTGGCCGACCCCGGTGAGCGCGCGAGGTACGCGGCCGGCGAGGTCGTGGTGCAGGGCAACTACGCCGAGGGTCGCAAGTGGTTCCTGGCGATCCATCCCGACCGCTTCATCCGGGAGCGGCTCCTCGGCGGGTACACCGGGGTGCAGCGCATCTCCGCCCCCACCGAGTACGGCTTCGCGCAGGACATGTGGGTCGCCTGGAAGGACGTCGTACCCGAGGGACGCGGATCGGCACTCGAACGGCTTACCGTCGCGGCTGGACCCCCGAACGGGTCCGGCGGCTGACCGCTACCGGACCAGGGCGGCGATCTCGGGGTCCCAGACGATGGAGAGCTCGACGCCGCGGCCGGTGCGGAACGCGTGCCCGTTTGGCAGCGCCAGATAGGCGCCGACACCCGGCAGTTTGCCGATCACCTCGACGACACGCTCGTATCGGAGCCGGCCCCCCTCGTCCCCGGGTCCGAGCAGGAACCACCCAGACATGCCGGGCGCCGACGTCGGGTGGCGGGAACCGTGGATGATCGCATCGGGTTCGAGCACAGAGTCCGAGACGGCGACCAGCGTGTGCGGCGGCGGCGGTTCGAACTCCGCGCCCTGGCGGCGGCAAACCTCCTGCTGCAGCTTCCACACCCGAGCCGCCCGGGACACCCCTGGCGTAAACCGGCCATCCAGTCCCGACAACTCGCTCGCGACGAGCGGACCGGACGGATCGACACCGGTGAAGCGCACGGTCGACGAACCGAACGCGATGGGCGCCCCGGCCTGCACGTCTATTCGTTCAGACCCGAGGGCGGTGGCGGTGGACCGCAGGAACTCGGCTGCCGCGTCGACGAGGGATGGATGGTCCACCTCGACGAGCAACTCGCGCCGGCCGATCGCCGCGAGCCCTTCCGTCCAGGCTCCGGCAAGATCCCGGTGGACCAGGACCGGCATCTACCGCAGTCCCCGGCACGCCACGGCGGAGGGCGTCGCCGACCGCCGAGCGTCGGAACCCAGCACAAGCTGGAAACGCCTCGTCAGGCGGTGTCGTGGGGTAATCTCGCGATGCGTGGGAGGGATCACTCCGGCGCCACGCCCTCGGCTGCGGCAACAGCGCGAGGGCACTCCTTTCATTGGACCGACTTGACGGTAGTCAGCCGGTTATCCGGTGTCAAGACCGGTCGGGAGGGATCAACTTTCGTTCGTGTGCCTGCACAGCCAGGGTCCGCGCATCGCGTCGCGAGGTTGGCTGTGGATCCGTTTCCATAGGACCCATTTTTGCGACGGTCCCCGCTCGCAAGCGTGGGCAGATCTCCCTATTGCGCTCCGGCGATATGCCACGGCTCCTCGAAAAGCTCAAGTAATTCCGCGTCAACGTGCGAAACGAGCCCCGCCGAGACGGCTCACAACACGGCGGCCGTGCGAGCGTTGAGCGGGCCTCCGCAGCCAGTGTCAGGCCTCTGCGCGCTACGATTTGGCGCAGTGGCCGAGATCACGATGTACACCAGCGACCGGTGCCCGTACTGCCTGAGCGCCAAGCGGCTCCTCGATCAGAAGGCGGTGGCCTACGAGGAGATCCACATCGCCCTCAACGACTTCGAGGCGCGTCAGCGCATCGCCAAGATCACCGGCTACATGACGGTTCCGCAGATCATCATCGACGGGAACCCGATCGGCGGCTGGGACGAGCTGTTCGCCCTCGAGCGCGCGGGTGAGCTCGACCCGCTCCTCGCCGCATAGGTCGCCCCTGAGCCCGGCTATGAGTGGGCGGCCTGCTGCAGCTTCTCGCCCGGCTGGAGCGGGAACCAGCAGGCGACCTCCTGCCCGTTGCCGACCGGCTGGAGCTCGGGAACCTCGGTGCGGCACTGCTCCGGCACCGTGCCGTCGCTCCCTGAGATGAGTCGGGCCTTGGGGCAGCGCGGGTGGAACGGGCAGCCCGGCGGCGGGTCGACCGGCGAGGGGACGTCGCCCTGCAGGAGGATCCGCTCCCCGTCGCCCGAGTGCTCGTGACCCTTCGGCACCGCTGACAGCAGCGCCGCGGTGTACGGGTGGCGGGGATTCGCGTAGAGCGCATCCGAGGCCGAGAGCTCGACGATGCGGCCGAGGTACATCACCGCCACCCGGTCGGAGACGTGGCGGATCACGCCGAGGTCGTGCGAGATGAACAGGTACGTGAGTCCGAAGTCCGATTGCAGGTCCTGGAGGAGGTTCACGATCTGCGCCTGGATGGAGACGTCGAGGGCGGACACCGGCTCGTCGCAGATGATGAGCTTCGGCCGCAGCGCGAGGGCCCTTGCGACCCCGATGCGCTGCCTCTGACCGCCGGAGAACTCGTGCGGGTAGCGGTTGTAGTGCTCCGGGTTCAGGCCGACCCGGGCCATGAGCTCCCGCACCATCGTCCGGTGGTTCCCCCGACGCGGCCACGGTACCCGGGGACGTGGGGTGCGGTCGCCCTCGATGCGGTGGATCTTGAAGGGGGCGGCGATGATCTGCCCCACGCTGTGGCGCGGGTTCAGCGAGGCGTACGGGTCCTGGAAGACCATCTGCACCTCGCGGCGCAGCGGACGCATCTGCGAGGACGACAGGCGGGTGATGTCGACGCCGTCGAAGGCGATCGTCCCGGCGGTCGGCTCCAGCAGCCGGGCGATCAGCCGGGCGGTGGTGGACTTGCCGCAGCCGGACTCGCCCACCAGCCCGAGCGTCTCTCGGTGCGCGATGGTGAAGGAGACGTCCTGGACGGCGTGCACCGCGCCGATCTGGCGCTGGAAGATGATCCCCCGCTTGATCGGGAACTCCTTGACGAGCCGATCCACCTCCACCAGCGCGCCGTTGCCCGGGGCCGGCC
>CAYTRV010000029.1:0-17623 GCA_964440285.1 uncultured Bifidobacteriaceae bacterium | reverse complement strand
CACGGCGTGATGAGAGATGTCGAAGTCGAGGACCGTCTCGCCGACGACCGGGACCGCCGCCCGGCGGCCCTCCCCGACGCCCACGTCGTCACGGTAGAGCGCGATGTCGATGCTCCCCAGCGGCGGCGCGACGCCGGTGAACTCGCCGATCAGCGCGGCGAGGCGCGCGGCGAGCGGGACGCCGTTCGTGTGGATCCCGACGATCGCGAGCTGAAGGTCCCCGCCGGCGTGGCGCTCGACGACCTCGTGGGCGATTCGGGCGACGGTGCGCTTGAGCCGGTCCGCGTCGACCAGCACCTTCGCGGCCACGTCAGGTACCGGCGAACGGTGCGCGCGGGCGGCGTCGGGCGTGGATCACGTGAGCTCCCTTCCGGCCTCTCCGGGCCGAGTTAAAGGTCGACACCGCGAGGGTAGCAGGCAGGGCGGGCATCCGGGCACGGCCGTAGGCTCGTTGCGGAAAAAACGGATGGAGGCGGCAGTGAGGGCGACGCTACTCGAATCGGTGTTCCCGACGGACACGAACCCGCAGGGCACGCTGTTCGGAGGCCAGCTCGTCGCGTGGATGGACAAGGCGGCGGGGATCGCGGCAATGCGCCGTGCGCGCCGCGCGGTGGTGACCGCGGCAATCGAGAACATCACCTTCAAGATCCCGATCCACGTGGGCGACCTCGTGGAGCTGGACGCGCGGGTCGTGGCAGTCGGGCGCACGAGCATGCGGGTCGAGGTCGAGGTGTTCCGTGAGGATCCGTTCGGCGCCGATCGCATGCCGTGCACCGTCGGCCGGTTCACGCTGGTTGCGCTCGACGACGATCGCCGCCCGACGCCGGTCCCCCCGGCCCTTCCCGATGACGAGAAGTGACCGGGCGGATCAGCCCGCGCCGGACGGCGGCGCGCCACCGTCGTTCGGCGCCGAGTCGTCGGCGCGCCCATGCGTCGCGCCGTCGTCACCCGCACGAACGAGGCGCGGCTCGCCCCGTTCGCGGAACGGCAGCTCCACCTGATCGAAGTCGCGCGGTACGATCACGTCGGGAAACACCGCCTCGGCCTCCGAGCGGGCGTCGCGCGGCATGAACCGGCTGGAGAGGTGCGTGAGGGCCAGGAGCCGCACCCCCGCCGCTCGACCGAGCTCCGCGGCCTCCTTCGCGGTGCTGTGGCGGGTCTCCAGGGCGCGGTCCAGCTCGGCATGGAGGAACGTCGCTTCGTGGATCAACAGGTCGGCTCCGGCGGCGGCCGCGGCCGTCGACTCGCACGGGCGGGTGTCGCCTGGGATCACGATGGTTCGCCCGGCACGTTCAGGGCCGAGCACCTGGTCCGGACGGACCGCGCTGCCGTCGCCGAGCGTCACCGTCTCTCCGCGCTGGAGGCGGCCGAACAGCGGGCCGGGCGGGACCCCGAGCGACCCGGCGGCCGCGACGTCGAACGCGCCCGGCCGGTTGTCCTCGACGATCGCGTAGCCGAGCGAGCTGACGCTGTGGTCGGTGTGGAACGACTCGATGACCGCGCCATCGGATTCGTGCACCCTCTCCGCGGTGGCCTCCTCGATCAGCAGCGTGTACGGCGTTCGGCCGATGATGCCGCCGAGGCGGTCGACCAGTTCCCGCAGGCCGCGTGGGCCGACGACGCGAAGGGGCCGCTGGCGTCCGCGCAGGCCGTAGGTCTTGACGAGGCCCGGCAGGCCGAGGATGTGGTCGCCGTGGAGGTGCGTCAACAGGATGACGTCGACGTCGACCAGCCCGAGGCCCGAGCGCAGGAACTGCCGCTGCGTGCCCTCGCCACAGTCGACGAGCCAGCGCTCGCCCCCTCGCGCGATCAGCGTCGCGCTCGTCCCGCGCGCCCGAGTCGGGACGGAGGCGGAGGTGCCGAGGAAGGTGACGAGGAGATCCACGGCTCGCGAATCTAGCGGCGAACGAGCTCGTCCGGCAGCGGCCCGGCGGGCTCGTCGACGGCGAGAAAGGCGATCTGCGGGGCGCTTCCCTTCTTCACGGTCAGCTCGACCATGCTGTGCCGCGGTTGGCGGCGGCGGTCGGTGGCGCTGCCGGGGTTGAGGATGAAGAATCCGTCTGGGGCGACCTGATGGAGCGGGATGTGCGAGTGCCCGAACACCACTCCGCCTGCGTCCGGGAACCGCCTGCGCATCCGTTCGAGGCGGCCGCTCTCGGGTCCCCCGTTGTGGACGACCGCCAGCGTCAGGTCGGGAAGCGCGACCTCGGCGGTGGCGGGGAGCGCACGCCGCACGTCGTCGTCATCGGCGTTGCCGTGGACCGCGACGAGCGGCTTGCCGTGCCGCCGAAGCAGCATGAGGGTCGCGAGGTCCGCGAGGTCGCCGGCGTGGATGACGAGGTCGCACCGATCGATGACGTCTCGGCAGGGCTCGGGGAGCGTGGTTCCCCGTCCCGGGAAGTGTGTGTCGCTGACGATGGCGACCCTCACCCCGCCTCGACCTCGGGGTCCTGAATGGGTGGCAGGCCGAGCGCCCGGCGGGTCTCGCCGAGGACGATCCGGAAGTAGCCGGCGAGGTCGCGACCCTCGGTGATGTTCGGTCGACCGGCCGCCGCCGCGACGCGAGCGGTGACGATCTGGGTGGCGAGCTCCGCGGCGAGGCGCGCGGGGTCGTCCGGTGTCATGGAGCCTCCAGGGTCGGGGTCTCCGGTACACTCGCAGACGAGCGCGCGTAGCTCAGTGGATAGAGCGCTGGCCTCCGGAGCCAGAGGTCGCAGGTTCGAATCCTGCCGCGCGTGCTATGGGATCCCCTGCCTGGAGCGTGCCTCTCCCGCAGGGCGCCGAGCCGCCGTTCGACGTGTACGTCAACGCTCAGCCCATGCGGGACGGCGCGGACTTCGTGATCGAGGGGCGATGGGTCCGGTTCACGACGCCGCTGCGCCCACAGCCGGAGCTTGGGCTCGGCCGCAGGATCATGCTCGCGATCGGCATCGGCGTCTACGGCGACCTGCGCGGCGACGTCGTCGATATCGGCTACCGGGCGGGCGGGACGAAGCAGCTGGCGACCGGCCTCCCGATCATCCCGCCCACCACGGGGGACGTGGCCACCTGACCGCCGGCGGTCCGTGCGGCGCACTCACTGGCAACCCCCCGTTAGCCGGACCGTCAACGTTCGGAGGGTGGCCGAAGCGTCCGGTACCCTGTGGGCGACGTGGACCAAGACCGAGTGACGCAGTCGATCGGGGAAGACGCCTCCGACAGCCCAGTGCCCGAGCCCGTTGCGCCGGATGAGGCGCCGGCCCCGCACGCCGCTCCGCCGACGGCTCGTGCCCCCCGACCACCGACCACCGGCCAGCTTCGACGTGAGCGCCGGCGGCTGTGGGACGAGCGTCAGGAGACCGTCTACCACCTGGGCGGCCTCGCGCTGGATCTGCATTCGCGCGCGATGCTGGGCGATGACCTCGTCGCGCGCAGGGCCCGGGTGGTTCACGAGCTCGACGCCCGGATCACGACGATCGACGAGCAGCTTGCCGACCTCGACAGTCGCCGGCGCCAGGGGCGCGTCCGGGTGCCGCCGCCGGCCGGATACTGTCTCAGTTGCGGCGCGCCGTACCAGACCGATGCCGCGTTCTGCTTCCGCTGCGGCGCGCGAATCCACATCCCCGTCGATGACGCCGACACGCAGGTCATCGCCATCGCGGAGACCGCGGTGATCGGCGACGCCGCCCAGACGACGCCCACCGAGGACCGATGAGCGACGATCACGTCACGCTCCCCGACGACGAGCCCCATCGTCCCGGGGACGATGACCCGGTCGAGGGGACGCCGGACGGCGCAGCCGCCGAGCCGGTCGTCCCGACCTGTGCTGAGTGCGGTCACGGCCTCGAGGAGGATCAGCCGTACTGCCTGGAGTGTGGCGCGCCGACCCCTTCCGCGCCCAAGCTTCGGCGGCGGATCGGCCCCGCCGGCATCCTCGCCATCGGGCTGCTCGCGCTCGGGGTCGGTGCGGGTGCGCTGGCCTACGCGATCGCGAAGGAGGACGACACGACGGCGATCGGCACGGCCACCATCCCAACGATCTCCACGTCCACCGGCCTGCCGCCCATCGGGACCACCCCGACATTCCCGACCGAGCCGACCAGCTCGGTCGACGTGACCGGCACCACCACCGGGGGACTGCCGCCGTTCCCGACCTCCACCGAACTCCCGACGACCACATTCGTCCCGACCTCGCCCACCGGTGTGACGACGTTCACGAGCCCCACGACAACCGCGACGACCAGCCCCCCCACTACCACGTCGACGACGACCACCGCGCCGACGACAACCTCGACCACCACCACGACCACGACGCCGACAACACCGGTGGGTGCCGACAGCTGGCCTGACGGGACGAGCGGATGGACGGTCATCCTCGCGAGTACGACGAGCCAGTCCGACGCGACGGCCTTCCGCAGCCGCGTGCAGGCCACGGGACGATCGGCGGGGCTCATCCAGTCGTCCCTCTACGCGACGCTCGAGCCCGAGTACTGGGTCGTTTTCTCGGGCGTCTACACGAGCCGTACCCAGGCGATCAGCCAGGCGGCGACGCTGCGCCGCACCTACGCGGGCGCCTACGCTCAGCGCATCGAAGAGGCCTGACCCGGGCTCGGCGACGACCCCGGCACGGGCAGGCGCGCCATGGTCGCTGCCAGCTCCTCGGTATGGATCGACTCCGGAAGGCCGATCAGCACGAGGTGTGAGCCGGGTGTCTCGTCGCTCCACCGCCGGTCCCGCTCGATGCTCCAGCGCCGACCCACGAGCTGAAGGACATAGCGGTGTGCGGTGTCCTCGCGCAGGTGTACCAATGCCGCGACCCGCGCCCGGATCGGCCAGCTCGAACGCAGCGACCTTCTGACCGGGCTGCTCTCAACTGAGGTCTTCGACCGGCGGCTGCGCCGCTCGGTGGAACTCGCGAACGTCACCGGCCTCCACCTGAGCCTTGTCATGCTCCAGATCGACGGCTTCGGGGCCATCGCCGCCGGCCATGGGCACCGGACGGCGGGGTTCGTGCTCGCGGAGGTCGCCCGGCGCCTCGAGAACGCGTCGCGTGTGGGCGACGTGCTCGGCCGCGTCGGGGACGGTCGCTTCGGCCGGCTGCTCAGCAGACCGATGGCGACATGGCGGGGCAGGCGGCGGAGCGGATGCGCGCGTGCTTCGCGGGCTCCGGGTTCCCGGTGCTAGGCCGGGTGACGCTGTCCGGTGGCGATCCGCGACGGGCGGCCCCTCCGGTCCGGCGGGCTTTCACCCGCCAACGCGTCAACGGACGTCTGGGACAGGACAATCGTCGATCACCGGCGCGAGGGTTCGGGTCCCCCCGGTGTCGGTCGGCAGCTCGCTGATCGACCGCGCCCGCTCCGGTCCGCCGTAGGACTCGTAGAGATACCGCACGATCCGGCGCGAGTCCCAAACGACGGTGTCGCCGTCGACGAGCACCGGGACCAGCGACTGCCCCGTGAGCTCGATCACGTCCGTCCGCTCAGACCGCTCGTACGGCACGTTGACGAGCTCGTGCTCCACCCCCACGTTCGCGAGGCCCTGCCGCGCCGCCGCGCACCACGGGCACCGCTCGAGCTGGTAGAGCCGGATCATCGTTCCTCCTCGGAGTTCTCGCCGATCACTGTACCCCGAAAAGCCGAAACGTTGCCGCAGCGTGCGAGTGGACCGTCCGGCGACGTAGTGTCCCCGGGGCCATGACGATGTTTCCCGCCCCGCCCGCCGCCGGAGCGCTCGTCGGCGTCGACGTGGGCGGCACGTTCACCGACGCCGTCGTCGTCCATCAGGGGCGGGTCGTGACCGCCAAGCTTCCGACTACCCCGGACGATCAGAGCGTCGCCGTCGTCGCCGCGGTGCTCGCGGCCCTCGAACGGGCCGGCGTCGCCCCGTCCGCGGTGACGCGGTTCGCCCACGGCATGACCGTCGGGACGAACGCGCTCCTCGAGGGCACAGGTGCGCCGATCGCGCTGGTCACCACCGAGGGGTTCGCCGACATCGTGGAGCTTCGCCGCCAGGACCGCGCCCACCTCTACCGGCTCGACGTCCACCACCCCCCGCCGATCGTGCCACGCGAACGGCGCATCGAGGTGCGGGAGCGTTGCGGACCCCACGGGGTGATCGAACCCCTGGACGCGGCATCCGTCGACGCTGCGGTCGAGCGTGTGCGTCAGAGCGGCGTGGAGGCCGCTGCGGTGGGTCTGCTCTTCTCGTTCGCCCATCCCGATCACGAGCGCCGGGTGACCGATGAGCTGCGCAGACGGTTGCCGCACGTCCACGTGAGCGCGTCGTTCGACGTACTGCCCGAGATCCGGGAGTACGAGCGCATCTCGACGACGTGCATCGACGCGCACCTGGCCCCCGTGCTACGTCGCTACCTCGATTCCCTCGGCGTGCGCTGCGCCGAGGTCGATCTGCCGCGCCCAGCGATCATGCAGTCGAACGGCGGGCTCATCGACCTCGATGCGGCGTCGGAGCATGCCGCGTGGACCGTGTTGTCGGGTCCGGCGGCCGGGGTGCTGGGCGCTGCGCATGTCGCGCGCCTGCTCGGCGAGGAACGGGTGCTCACATTCGACATGGGCGGCACCAGCTGCGACGTGGCCCTGATCGAGGGAACCCCGGCGCGGACCTCCGAGACGCGCATCAACGGCCATCCGCTGCACCTGCCGATGCTCGACATCCACACGGTGTCCGCCGGCGGCGGGAGCATCGCGTGGGCCGATGACGGCGGCGCGCTGCGTGTGGGCCCGGCATCCGCGGGCGCCATTCCCGGGCCCGCCTGCTACGGGCGAGGCGGGAACGCTGCGACAGTGACCGATGCGAACGTCGTCCTCGGCCGGATCGACGCCGCCGCGCCCCTTGCCGGCGGTCTGCGGATCGACCGTGCAGCGGCGCGCGAGGCCGTCGGCGCGCTCGCGCGGGACCTCGGCCTGACGTTGGAGGCCTGCGCGGACGGGATCGTCGCGGTCGCCGTCCAGGAGATGGTGCGAGCGTTGCGGGTCGTGAGCGTCGAGCGCGGGGTCGACCCTCGCGAGATGGCGTTGGTGGCGTTCGGCGGCGCCGGGCCACTCCACGCATGCGACGTGGCACGCGAACTGGGCATGCGGCGGGTGATCCTGCCCGGTGCTGCCGGGCTTCTCGCCGCGCTCGGGCTCGTGGTCGCCGGCGAGCGCCGGGACGAGGTGCTCAGCGTCCTCACCACTATCGACGCGGGCGCCGACCTCTCGGCGCCGCTCGCGATGCTCGAGTCGCGCCTCGCCCGAGCACTGCCCGGCGGCGTGCTGCAGGCGCAGGCCGACTGCCGGTACGCCGGGCAGGCGCACTTCCTCACCGTCGCCTGGGACCCCTCGCTGCCGCTGTCCGACCTGGCCGCGACGTTCCATAACGCCCACCGCCGCCGCTTCGGTGACGCCGATTCCGAGGGGGCGGTCGAGGTCGTTTCGATCCGCCTCGCCGCCTCCCACCCGGGGGCGACACCAGACCTCACCGGCGCGCCGCCGGAGGTTCCGTCGTATGGGCCGGCGGTGTTCCCGTTGGACGGAGCGACCGGATGGCTCGCGCCGGGATGGACGGTCCGAACCGGTTCCGCGGGGGCTCTCGTCCTGGAGCGCGCCGGATGATGGATGCCGTGTCGCTCCAGGTGATGTCGAATGCGCTGCGCGCCGTGGCGGAGGAGATGGAGGCCGCGCTCATCCGCGCCGCATACAGCCCCAACATCACCGAGCGCCGCGACTGCAGCACGGCGATCTTCGACGCCGATGGGCGCATGGTGGTGCAGTCGGCGTCGATCCCCGTGCACCTCGGCGCGATGCCGGAGGCCGTGGCGGCCGTCCGCGATCGCGGCGGCGTGCCGGGTGAGATCTGGGCGGTCAACGACCCCTACCGCGGCGGAACGCATCTCCCGGACATCACCCTCATCTCCCCCATCGCCCTGGAAGGGCGGCTCGGAGCGTACGCCGTGAGCCGCGCGCACCATGCCGACGTCGGCGGCATGTCGGCTGGGAGCATGCCCGCCGGGTCGCGCGAGTTGCTGCAGGAGGGGCTCGTCATCCCGCCGGTGCGTGTCGTCCGCGCCGGCCGGCCGATCCGGGACGTCATGGATCTGCTCCTCGCGAACACCCGCACGCCCGTCGAGCGGGAGGGTGACCTGCGGGCGCAGATCGCCGCGCACCGGTTGGCGGAGCGGCGGCTGACGGAAGTGGCAGAGCGGCACACGCCCGCGGGCGTGCGGGACGCGTTCACGGCCCTCCTCGACTACGCGGAGCGCCGAACCCGGACCGCGATCGCCGCGATGCCGGACGGCACCTGGCACGCCGCCGAGGCCCTCGAGGGAGACGGGGTCACCGACGAGCCCGTCTGGATCCGGCTCGCAGTCACGGTCGCCGGCGACCGTCTCACCGTCGACTTCACCGGGACGGACCCCACAACCGCCGGGAACATCAACTGCCCGTTGGCGGTAACCCGCTCCGCGGTGTACTTCGTGGTGCGCGCCGTCACCGATCCCGACATTCCGGCGTCGGCCGGCGCGTTCGCGGCGGTCGACATCCTCGCTCCGGCCGGTTGCCTCGTGAACGCCCAGCCGCCGGCAGCGGTCGCCGCGGGCAACGTCGAAACGTCGAGCCGGATCGTCGACGCGGTCTTCGCGGCGCTCGGGAACGCGATCGACGTTCCGGCCCAGGGCCAGGGCACGATGAACAACCTGGTCATCGGCGGCGCCGGCTTCACGTACTACGAGACCGTCGGCGGCGGGCAAGGCGCGTCCCAGCATGCCGACGGTCCGTCCGGTGTGCACGTCGCGATGAGCAACACCCTCAACACACCGATCGAGGCGCTCGAGAGCGCCTACCCGCTGCGTGTCGCCCGCTACCGCCTACGGCCCGCCACGGGGGGCGACGGCGCGCGCCGCGGCGGAGACGGCATCGAGCGGGCGATCGAGGTGCTCGTCGACGCGGACGCGTCGGTGCTCGCCGAACGAAGGGCCTTCCGTCCGCGCGGGCGCGCCGGGGGCTGCGACGGCGCGGTCGGTCGGACGACGCTCAACGGCGAGCCGCTCCCGGCCAAGTGGCGCGGCCATCTCCGCGCCGGGGACCTCATCGCGATCGAGAGTCCCGGTGGCGGCGGCTACGGCCCTCCGGACGATCCCGACAGCAGCCGCGAGCCCTCCTCCACGCCGACGAGCGTCCAGATCGAGTAGTCGCAGGCGTGACAGTGTGAGCGGCCGCGGATGCCCGGCCGGCGGACAGCCGAGCAACGCTCCCAGTTGGCGCACCGCCCCTCGTCGTCCCACGTCGAGACCTGGCACCCTGGACAGGATTCCGGAAGGTAGCGCAGGCTCGTCACCTTGACCGCGTCACGGCAGTGACGACACGCATACACGGCGGTTTGGCCGGCGAGCGGAGCCAATTGGCGCTCTCCCGAGACGAAGACCCTGATGTGATCCATCTGCGCGGGGACCTCCGTTCGCGTGCGTCCACACGAACGACGCGAACGTACACCGCTCGCTCGGGGTTCGGCCAGCCGCGCCCGTCGAAAAGTCCGCTCCGAGCGTTCGCGACGATCGGGTCGGTCAGGGGGAGCTGCGGCGGGCCAGGTCGAGGCCGATGATGACGATCGCGTCGACGTCCTGGGTGTCCTGTGTCACCGCGACGCCGTCGAGCGGCACCCGGCGCTTGATCCCGAGATCCTTCGCCACGTTGTCGGCGACGGTCTGCCGGTCGGGGAGGAACATCACGAACGACGACTTCTCGTCCGAGGTGCTCGCGTTGTCCGGTGGGGCCGCCTTGTATCCGGCGGCCTCGACGAGCGGCACCATGTTCGCGGCGGCCTTCGGGACGCCGGAGCCGTTGAGCACGAGGATCGTGTAGGCGCCCTTGCTCTGCGGAAGCGGCTCCGGGTTCTCCGGCACCTGGTCGTTGGCCGCCGAGACCGGTGTTCGTTGCGTGGTGGTCGCGACGGTCGCCGTCGTGGCGCTGGACGACGTCGCCGCCGAGCCGCCGCCGCCGTCACGGATGAACAGATACCAGCCGGTCCCCGCGACCAGCACGAGCACGGCGGCGACCGCCGTGGCGTTGCCCAGGCGCGGAAGGCGGGGCGATTCGCGGTCCGGCTTGAGGAGGCCGCTGGAGGTGCTCGAGCGCCGCGAAAGCTGCGTCAACCGGTCGAGCGACACCCGCGCACCAGCGCCCTCGCGCTCCGCGAGGCGGGACTCGAGGCGACGCACCGCACGCCCGTGCCGAATCGCCTGAACCACGAGGGCGATCGCCAGGAGCAGCGAGAGCGCGGCCGCCGAGGGCGTCAGGAGGTCGAGCCACTTCTCCACCGCCCGCTCAGGCTAGCAGGCCGGCCGGTGGTACCCGCCGTCACCGGTGCCGACCGCTTGGAACGTTTGCTACGCGCCGGGGATGACGCGGTAGGCGTCGAAGACGCCGTCCACGTTGCGCAGGCTCGAGATCAGCTGGCGGAGCCCCTCGATCTCGCCGATCTCGACCGTGAAACGGGTGCGCGCCATCTGGTCGTCGACAGCGCAGGTCGCGCTCACGATGTTCGCACCGGCTTCGCCGACCGCCCGGGAGAGGTCCTCGAGCATCCGTGGGCGATCCCACCCGTCGACGGCGAGCTCGACATGGAAGCTGCGGCGGGCCGGGCCCGTCCACGAGACGGGCGTGAACCGCTCGGGGCTGCGACGGAGCGCCTTGGCGTTCGGACAGTCCTCCCGGTGCACGGTGATCCCCCGGCCGAGGGAGATGTAGCCCAGGATCTCGTCTCCTGGAACCGGTTTGCAGCAGTTCGCCATCCGCACGAGGACGTCCGAGACGCCGTCGACCGAGATCCCCAGATCGCCCGACGGGCTCGCGCTGCGGGTCTTCTGGCGCCGTCGTTCCAGCTCGACCGACGGTTGTTCCTCCGCGACCACCTGGCCGGTCTTGAGGCGGGCGATGACCTTGTTGACGGCGACCTGCACGGACGTTCGCCCCGAGCCGATCGATACGTAGAACTCCTCGGCCTTCTTGAAGCCCATCTCCTGGATGACCTGGAGGAGCAGCGGCGAACCGGCGACCTTCTGACTCGGCAGGCCCGCCTTGCGCAGGTGCTCCTGCAAGAGCTCGCGGCCCTGGTGCTCGGCGTCCTCTCGCTGCTCACGGCGGAAGAACGCGCGGATCTTCGATCGGGCCTTCCCCGTGGAGACGAGGTTCAGCCAATCGCGCGACGGGCCGCGCGGCGCCTTGCTGGTGAGGATCTCGACGAAGTCTCCCGACGCCAGCTTGTGCGAAAGCGGGACGATGCGCCCGTTGACGCGCGCCCCGACGGTGCGGTGGCCGACGTCGGTGTGCACGTCGTAGGCGAAGTCGATCGGCGTCGCACCCGCCGGCAGTGCCCGGACCTCACCTTTCGGGGTGAAGACGTACACCTCGTCCTGGTAGAGGTCTGAGCGGAGGGTGTCCATGAACTCGCCCGGGTCACGGGTGTCCTTCTGCCACTCCATCATCCGCCCGAGCCAGGCGAGCCGCTCCGAGTCGCCCCGCCCGTCGGCGTCCTCCTTGTAGAGCCAGTGGGCGGCCACGCCGAACTCGGCGGTGCGGTGCATCTCCCCGGTCCGGATCTGGATCTCCAGGGGCTGGCCGGTACTCCCGATGACCGTCGTGTGCAGCGACTGGTACATGTTGAGCTTCGGCATCGCGATGTAGTCCTTGAACCGCCCGGGCATCGGCTTCCACAGCGAGTGGATGATCCCGACCGCCCCGTAGCAGTCCTTGACGGACTCGACGATGACCCGCAGCGCCGTGAGGTCGTAGATCTCGTTGAACTCCTTGCCGCGGCGCGTCATCTTTTCGTAGATCGAGTAGATGTGCTTCGCCCGCCCGGTGATCTCGATCGGGCGGATGCCGACGGCGTCGAGCTCGGCCTCCAGGAACTCACCGGCCTCCCCAACGATCGCGTCCCGGTCGGCGCGTCGCTGGTTGACCAGCTGCTGGATCTCGGCGTAGCGGCGGGGGTGCAGCGCAGCGAACGACAGGTCCTCGAGCTCCGACTTGAGGGCGTGGATACCGAGCCGGTGCGCGAGCGGCGCGTAGATCTCGAGGGTCTCGCGGGCCTTCTGGATGCGCTTGTTCTTGCTCATGTAGCTGAGCGTGCGCATGTTGTGCAGCCGGTCGGCCAGCTTGACGATGAGGACGCGGATGTCGCTCGACATCGAGACGATCAGCTTGCGGTAATTCTCGGCCTGATGCTCCGCCTGGCTCTCGAAGTGGATCTTGGTGAGCTTCGTGACGCCGTCCACCAGCGCGGCGACCTCACTGCCGAAATGCTCCTCCACCTCGGCCAGCAGCGCACCGGTGTCCTCCACCGTGTCGTGCAGGAGCGCGGCCTGGATCGCCAGGCCGTCCATCCCGAGCTCGGCGCAGATGCGGGCGCACCCGACGGGGTGGGTGATGAACTCCTCTCCCGAACGGCGGAGCTGCCCGCGGTGGCGTTCCTCTGCGAACAGATACGCCCGGTGGATCGCCTCGGCGTCGACCCTGGGGTGGTGGAGGGCGACCTCGGCGACGAGCTCGTCGAGGAGCGTCGTGTCGACGACCGGGGTCGCGCCTGTGTCAGCCAACTGCTCGGGCATGGGTAAACGATACCGCGGGTCCGTCGAAGCTCAGCGTGCCCGCGCGGGCGACGTACGCGCGAACGGCTTCGAGGCGTTCCCGGCTGACCTGGGCGGTCGGCGCGGAATCGAGGCTGGGGCCCTCCCCGGACGACATCCGCCGGACACCCGAGGCCCCGATCGCGACGCGGCCGATCTCGGAGAGCGCGGCGAGCGCCCGCGCGGCGGCGAGCGGGCTGCGCATGGGATCGGCCTGGCCAAGGAGCACCCGATCCAGCTGCGGGCCCCAGGGGACCTCGCCCTCGTCCGGCAGCGCGCGCCAGATATCCGCGGCCACGGGGCGTAGCTCCAGCTCCCGCTCAGCCGCGGCCACGGTGAACGCCGCCTCCTCATCGCCCCACAACAGGTGCAGCCACCGGCCCCCCGCGGAGGCCCGCGCCCATGCGGCCGACTCCGCATCGGGCGGGGGATCGACCAACGCGACGTGGAGTCCCGTCGGGATCTCGATGCCTGGCAGAGCGCCGTACTCCACCAGGACCATCGCCGGCCGGTCGTGCGCATGTGCGAGCCGTGCTCGCAGCGCGTCGGGGTCGCACCGACCGCCGGCGAGGACCGCCACCTCGACGCCGAGCCGGTCCGGTGCAAGCACATCGGCGAGGATCGCCCTCCGGCGGGCGACGTCGGCGACGACGGCGACCACCCCCCGGTCGGCGCCGGCGAGCGCGGCGATGCTCGACACGATCGCTCCCTCGCCACGCCGGTCGCGAATGCCCAGCGGCGGGGCTGCGGCCGGCGGTTCGGGCAGCAACCACGACGCGGTCGTCAAGTCGTGCACGACCTGCGCGGTGACGCGATCCGGACAGTGGACGTCGCACGCCTGGGGGCACTGAGCGGCGACGGGCCGGCTGGCGGCGAGCGGCTCGACCGCCTCGATCGTGACCCGCGGTCCGACGAGCTCCTGCCAGCGGTCGACGGCGAGCCCGACGATGACGTCGTGGCGCTCACCCATCGCGATTCGCGTCAAACGCTCGCCCATCCCCCACCCCAGCGCACGGGCGTGGGCGCCGCCCCCGCGGAGACGAAGGTGCAGGTGCCGTCCCTCCTCACCCATCGTCCCGGCCGCCTCGAGGACGCACCCGGGGACTACCAGGCGGACGTCCGGGTTCCCGTTCCCGAACGGCTGGAGCGCTTCGAGGGCCTCGGCCGTGGGGAGCGTGAGGTCGCGAACGCCGACGACCGCGTCGACGACCCGGATTCGGGCGCGTGCGATCGCCGTGACGACCGACTCGGCCGCCGCGGCGAACTCCTCGCGGAACCCGGCGATGTCGGCAGCCGCCAGTTGAAGTCCCACCGCCCCGGAGTGACCACCCCAACGTTGAAGCGGCCCGCTCGCGGCCGCCACGAGCGCGTGCAGGTCGATGCCGGGGAGGCTCCGGCCGGAGCCCTTCGCAACGTCCCCCTCGATCGAGACGACGATCACGGGCCGGTCGAATCTGTCGACGAGGCGCGACGCGACGATGCCGACGACCCCCTCGTGCCACCCCTCGCCGGCGACGACGATCGCCGGAGCGTCGCGCATCGCCGGCGGGGACGCCTCCATGACGTCGATCGCCTCCTGAGTGACCCGCTGTTCGACCTCCCGCCGCGACATGTTGAGATCCCACAGCTCCTGCGCGAGCTCGCGGGCGGCCTGGCCGTCGTCGGCAAGCAGGAGCGCGAGGGCGCGCTCCGGGTGCGCCATGCGGCCGGACGCATTGATGGCCGGAGCAAGGCTCCACCCGAGCGCTCGGGCGTCGACAGCCCTCGCGGAGATTCCGGCCGCGGCGCAGAGGGCGGCGATCCCAGGTCGCGGCGCCGCGCGAAGCGCCGCGAGGCCGCGGGCCACGAGCCGGCGGTTCTCACCGACGAGCGGCACGGCGTCGGCAACCGTCGCGAGCGCAACGAGGTCGAGACCCTCGCTGGGATCGGGCCCGAGGCGCCCGTCGCCGTCGAGGCGGGCGGCGAGGGCCTGCGTGAGCTTGAACGTCACGCCCGCCGCGGCCGGCAGCGCATCGGAGCCACGGCCCAGCGCAGGGTTCGCGATGATCGCGGGCGGACGGCGACCCCCCGCGAGATGGTGGTCGCACACGACGCTGTCGATGCCCAGATCGGCGGCACGTTCGAGCGCCTCGACCGCCGTGGTGCCACAGTCAACGGTGATCAGCAGGTCGCAACCCTCGTCAGCGAGGCGCTCCACAGTCGCAACGCTCACCCCGTACCCGTCCGTGAACCGGCTCGGAAGGAACGCCCGCACCTTCGCCCCCCGCGCTTCGAGGGCCCGCACGAGGATGGCGGTGGAGGTGATGCCGTCGCAGTCGTAGTCGCCGTGGACGACGATCCGCTCATTCCCCCGAACCGCCTTCGCCACCCGGTCGGCGGCCTCAGGGACGCCGGGGATCGCCTCGGGCGGGTCGAGCGGGCCGTCGGAGGCGAGGAACGAGCGGGCCTCGGCAGGATCGGCCAGTCCACGGCGCACGAGCACCCATGCGAGCGTCTCCGGGCAATCAAGCGCCTCCTGGAGCCGCGCGACATCGGCAAATGCCACGCTCGCGGCGCGCCACGCCATTACCAGCGACCCGACCTGATGATCCCGAACAGCACGAGCGCCGCGAGCGCGGCGCCGGCGACCAGTCCGGGAATCGCGACCACCGCGATGCCCAGGAGGTGGGGGCCGTTGCGGACGAAACCACCGATGATCGCCGATCCGAGGAACAGGGCGGCGGCGACGACGCCCAGCACCACCCGGTTCGTCGCGCCGAGCGCCCGCTCGGTGGATTCGGTGAACCCCTCCTGCTGGATCGCGATCTTGACCTCGCCGTCGCGGAGTTCGTCGAGGATGTCGTGCAACTGGAACGGGAACGCCAGCAACGCCTCCGCGTAACGCTCCACGTCGCCCTTCGTGCGGTCGACCATCACATCCGGGCGGAACCGCTGCACCATGAGCCGTCGGGCATACGGGCGGGCGGTTTCGAACACGTTGAACTCCGGTGAGACCTGCAGCCCGACCCCCGCCAGCGTCGCGAGGGCCTTGTCGAGCATCACCCATCGCGTGGGGAGCTTGATCTGTAGGCGGTAGATCGCCTGGAAGATGTCGCGGACGAGCTCACGCCCGTCGATCTCCCCCATCGTCGCCCCGGAGTAGCGCTGCAGGATCACCCCGAGTTGGTCCCGGAAGTCCTCCTCCTGCTCCTTCGGGTACCGAAGCCCGAGGTCCCGCAGACGTCGCGGCAGCCGGTCGAGGTTCTGATCGATGACGTCGACGAAGACGTGCACGGATATCTGACGGTCGCGTGGGGAGAGCTGCCCCACCATCCCGAAGTCGATCAGGCCGATCCGGTCGGCTCCCTGCACCACGATGTTCGCGGGATGCGGATCGGCGTGGAAGAACCCGTGGACGAACACCATCTTCATCCAGGTCTCCGAGATGCGGGAGGCGAGGGCCCGCCGATCCTCGAGCGACCACAGATCGAGGTCGGTGTGGTTGAGCGTCGCTCCTTCGAGCCAGTCCAGCACGAGCACCCGGCCGGTGGTGTAGCGCCAGTAGACCCGTGGGACGGTGACGGTCGCGTCGCCGGTGAACGCACGCCGGGCGGCCTCGACGTTCCGCGCCTCGATCCGGTAGTCAAGTTCCTGACGGACGGTCCGGGCGAACTCGTCGACGAGCGCGACGGTGTCGATGAACTGGAGGCGTCTGACGCGTTCCTTCGCCAGCTTCGCGACCTGCGCGAGCAGCCCGATGTCGGCCTTGAGCTTGTCCTCCGCGTCGGGGCGTTGGACCTTGACGACCACCTCCCGGCCCTCCGGCAGCCGCGCCCGGTGGACCTGCCCGATCGATGCCGCGGCCAGCGGCTCGTCGTCGAACCATTCGAACACCTGGTCGATACGGAGTCCGATTTCGCCTTCGACGACGGCCCGGGCGGTCGCAGCCGGGAACGGACGGGCGGCATCCTGCAAGGCGCGGAGCTCGCGCACCACGTCGGGTGGCACCACGTCAGGGCGTGTGGACAGCAACTGCCCGAACTTCACGAACGTGGGGCCGAGCTCGTCGAGCATCTCCCTGAGGCGGTGCCCTCTCGAACGTCCGCTGTCGATCTCGTCAGCGTGTTCGGCGGAGCGCCGCTTGTCGACGAGGAACCCGAAGCCGTGGCGAGCAGCGACCTCTCCGATCTCCCGGAGCCGCGCGATGTTCCGCCGACGCTCTCGCTGAGCCACTCGGCGAGGCTAGCAAGGTCCACGGATGGGGCCCGTCGGAGCATCATCCCTGCGTAGGTCGGTGCCGCTCGTCGCCGTCGCAGGGGGCGACGGGTCCCGCCGCCCCGTCGTACGCGCCGCTGGCCGTGGCCGGCGGACTGGCAACCACCGACCGTCGGTGAACCACCGTCGAAGGGTGCGGTACGTCGGGCCGCTCGCGCCCGCGATTCGCACCCGGGCGAGCTCGGCGATCACCTGCGCCGGGTTCTCACCATGGGCGAACCGTCGCTCCGCCTCATACCGCAGGGCCGCCCACGCATAGCTCCCCGGTCGCGGACGGGTGGTGTCCCCGGGCCGAACCCGCGCGAGATGGGCTCGCAGAGCTCGGTCATGTCGACGTGTCATGACTCCGGCTGCGCCCCACACCGCGCTGAGGCTCGCGACGAAGTCCCGCCCAGCCCGGCGACGCTGGAATTCGATGCTCCGATGCATCCCGCAGAGCCACACGGACACACCGTGGGTCAAATGGTGCCGCGCACGCTCTCCCTCCCCCGCTCCGGCACAGATCGCGCACATCGGCGTCTTCCCGATCCACGCTCCCTTGTAGTGACTCCGGGCCATGGGGAGCATCCTCCCCGAACTACGCGTCACGGCGCCCACCCGGAGTGTGCCGATTCCGTGTCCCTCCTTCACCGGTTCTCACCCAACTGGCAACCAAAGCGTCCGCCGATTGGCAGCGTCCGCCAGTGCGTCAGCGCTCGAACAGAAATCGAGTCGGTCCCGGCCCGGTGCTCGACGCGACGTCTGACCGGCCCGGTGGGCCGGGCGACG
>CAYTRV010000028.1:0-18061 GCA_964440285.1 uncultured Bifidobacteriaceae bacterium | reverse complement strand
CCTCCGTGAACTCGCGGAGGAACATCGCCGCGTAGACCGCCCCGGCCTGACGCTTCTTCGCCGCGTTCGAGAGGTCGGCGACGCTGCTCGTGATGAGCGGGCGGTACCCCTCGTGCAATGGCATCGGCCAGGCGATATCCCCCGACGACTCGGCGGCGGCTCGCACTGCCTCGGTCCAGTCGGCGTCCGACCCGAAAAGTCCGGCGTAGACCTCGCCGAGCGCCACCACCATCGCGCCCGTCAGCGTCGCGAACTCGACGATGCGGGTCGCGCCGTTGCGGGCGGCGTAGGTCAGTCCGTCGGCGAGGATGAGCCGCCCCTCGGCGTCGGTGTTGATGACCTCGATCGTCTTGCCGTTCATCGCGGTCACGACGTCGCCCGGTTTGATGGCGGTGCCGCTCGGCATGTTCTCCGCAACGGGGATGACGGCGAGCGTCTCGATCGGGAGTCCGAGCTGCGCGATCGTGGCGATCCCCTCGATCGCGATGGCGCCGCCGCTCATGTCGAGCTTCATCTCCTCCATGCCGGCTGACGGTTTGATGGAGATGCCGCCGGTGTCGAACGTGACCGCCTTGCCGACGAGGCCGAGCACCTCGCCCCGTCGCGCCTTCGCGGGCTTCCACCGCAGCACGATCATCCGCGGCGGCACCGCCGATCCCTGCCCGACCGCCAGGAGCGCCCCCGCGCCGAGCCGCTCCAGATCGCGTGTCCCGAGCACCCTGCACGTGAGGCCCGGGATGCTCGCGGCGAGGTTCTTCGCATAGGCGGCGAGCATCTGCGGGTCGAGGTGGTTGGCCGGCGTGTTGGCCAGGTCGCGCGCCGCCGACGTCCGCTCCATCACGACCGCGGTGCGGGCGAGCTGCGCGGCGGCGATCCCGCGTCCGGCGACGACGAGGTCCGCGATGCGGGAGCCGCCGCCGTTCTCGCCGCTCTTGAACCGTTCGAACCGGTAGTCGCCGAGCCAGATCCCCTCGATCAGGGCCGCGGCCTGATCCGCCTCGATCCCATCGGGGAGGGAGACGGAGACGCTCGTCGCCCGGGCCTTGGCGGCCGTCTTCGCGAACGACCGCCCCGCCGACTGCCAGTCCTCACGGGACGAGCCGGCGCCCACCCCGACGACGACGACCCGCCGCGGCCCGGACGTCCCCCCGGCGTGGAAGAGCGTGGCCTCGCCGACCTTGCCACGTACCTCGCCGTCCACGATCGCGCGCGCAATCGCCCCGCCGACGTGCCCGTCGGCGGCGGCGAGCACACCCGTGGGAGACCCTGGCGGCGCCCCGACCGTGACGAGCAGGAGCTGCGAACGCGTCCGCAGCGGGTCGGATGTGGCCTTGAGGGAGCATTTCATGGGCGTCGGTGGGCTGTCGGGGGCGGGGGCCGCGAAAGCATACGTGGACACCGGGATTTCGCAGAATCCGGACCCGCGCGGGGCTATACTCCCGCCACCCGAGCATCCGGAGGTACGGTGGACCGGCCGATCCGTGTCGTGATTGCAAAGCCCGGCCTCGACGGCCACGACCGCGGCGCGAAGATCATCGCCCGCAGCCTCCGCGACGCCGGGATGGAGGTCATCTACACCGGGCTCCACCAGACACCGGAGCAGATCGCTGCGACGGTGGTCCAGGAGGACGCCGACGCCGTCGGCCTCTCGATCCTCTCCGGCGCCCACATGACGCTCGTGCCGCGCGTAATGGCGCTCTTGAAGGAGGAGGGCGCGGGCGAGGTGATGGTGCTCGTCGGCGGCACGATCCCGCGCGACGACATCCCGGAGCTGCGGGCCCTCGGCGTGGCGCAGATCTACACGCCCGGTGCGCCGGTGCAGGAGATGATCGACTTCCTGAACGGCGCCTTCGCCAGCCGGGCGGCGTAGTCGCCCAACTTCTGAAGAGGAGCATGAATGCCGATCGACCGCGAAACCCGGGGCCCGGTGGCCGTCCTCACGCTGGACAACCCGGGGAAGCTGAACGCACTGTCGATCGAGATGCTCGACGGGATCGGCGGGCACCTCGACGAGATCGAGCCGGACGATGCCGTCCGCGCCGTGGTCATCACCGGGGCCGGGGAGAAGGCATTCGCCGCCGGCGCCGACATCGGCCACATGCGCGAGGCGACCGTGCAGGAAGCCCGCGACTACGCTGAGCGGGGGCATGCGCTGTTCGCCCGCATCGAGGCCTTTCCGAAGCCGGTCATCGCCGCGATCAACGGGTTCGCGCTCGGCGGCGGCTGCGAGCTCGTGCTGGCGTGCGACATCCGCCTCGCCGCCGACTCCGCGCGGCTCGGCCAGCCGGAGGTGAACCTCGGGATCTTCCCGGGATGGGGCGGCACCCAGCGGCTTCCGCGCCTCACGACGCCTGGCTTCGCGAAGGACATGATCTTCACCGGCCGCCACGTCGGCGCCGCCGAGGCGCACGATGCGGGCCTGGTCAACCATTTGTACCCGCAGGCGGAGCTCATCGACCGGGCGGTCGCGTTGGGGGAGGAGATCGCGAAGAAGTCGCCGCTGGCCATCGCGGTCGCGAAGCGGCTCGTGAACGAGGCTCTCGAGGGCGACTACCGGGACGCGCTGGCCCGCGAGCTCGCCGCGTTCGGTGACGCGTTCGCGACCGAGGACCAGCGGGAGGGCATGGCGGCGTTCTTCGAGAAGCGGGAGCCGGACTTCACCGGCCGCTGAGCGGCGGGTCTATCTGCGGATCGTCACCTCGCACCCGATCGCGACATCGGTGCGATCCACGGTGGCGTTGTCCACTCCGGTGCCGCAACGGATGGTCTCACGGACCCGGTCACGGGCGTTGATCCTGTCGTTGCCCGCGCCGCCATTGATGACGTCCGCGCCGGCGCCGGGGTTGAGGGTGTCGTTGCCGAGGCCGCCGGTCAGCGTGTCGTTGCCGGGGCCGCCGTTCAGGGTGTCGTTCCCGGGGCCGCCGAGCAGGCAGTCCTGACCGCCGTTCCCGAAGAGGCGGTCGTGGCCCCTGAGACCGATGATCTGCTCGGACGCGCTGCTGCCGCGGATGGTGTTCGCCCTGTTGTTCCCGCGGCGGACCACGTCACACCGGTTGAGGCGGACGATGATCGTGGTCTGCGCCTGACCGACGAGGTCGGTCATCGTCACGGTGTGCGAGGACGAGCCGGCCACCGTCGAGCGTCCGAAGATCGTCCCGGTGGCGGCGTCGAGGGCCAAGCCCTTGCGCAGCGGCGGGTTGATCGCGAACGCGGCCGGTCCGGTGCGCGCGATCGTCGGGCGCACGGGAATGATGGCCTGCTCGACGGTGCCCGCGATCGGCCCGTAGGCAACCTGCGGCGGTCCGAACCCGAACACCACATAGGCCGAGCCGGAGTCGAACCGGTCGTTGTTGTTCGCGTCGGCCGCGCCGACGATCACGTCGGGCCTCCCGTCGCCGTTGATGTCGCCCGCCGCGCCGACCGCCGACCCGGCGTGGTCGTCGGTGGCGGCCCCGTCGATCCGGTAGCCGCCGCTTGCGAGGGCCGAGAGGCTGACGTTGGTGGTGCTCGGCTTGCCGTACACCACGTGGGCGGAGCCGGACAGGTTCCGCAGGTTCGTGTCGGAGTCGTCGGCCCCGACGATCACGTCGGGCCGCCCATCGGCGTTGACGTCGCCCACGCCGTCGACCCGGATTCCCGCCCGGTCTCCGGAGAGGGCGCCGTCGATGCGGAACCCGGCCGCTCCCACGTTGAGCAGGTCGACGTTCGCCGGAGCGGGCTGTCCGAAGATCACGTAGGCGAATCCGGCGTTGCCCGCGAACGGGGCCCCGACGATGACGTCCGCGCGGGCGTCGCCGTTCACGTCGCCCGCGTCGCCCACCGAGAGCCCGGCCGCGTCGTTCGCCGTCGGGCCGTCGATCTGGTACCCACCGAAGGGAGCTGAGAGGTTCACGTCGGCGGGAGCCGGCTGCCCGTAGATGACGTAGGCGGATCCGGATCCGGCACGGCCGTTGTTGCCGGCGTTGGGGACCCCGACGATCACATCGGCGCGGCCGTCGCCGTTGACGTCACCGGCGCCGCTGACCGACGAGCCGGCCTCGTCGAACGCGGTGGGCCCGAGGATGCGGTAGCCGCCGCCACCGAGCGGGTTGACGAGGTCGATGCTCGCCGGGGCGGCCTGGCCGTAGATGACGTACGCGGCCCCGGAGTCGTTGCCGTTGGCGTTCCGCCCGGGGGCGCCGAGGACGATGTCGCCCCTGCCGTCGCCGTTGACGTCGCCGGCCGGCGCGACCGAGGAGCCGAGGAACGCGCTGTTCTCGTCCCCGTCGATGCGGAACCCGCCGGCGCCGAGGCTGGCGAGGTCGACCTTCGCGGGAGTCGCCGAGCCGAGCACGACGTACACCGATCCGGCGTCGAAGAAGGTGGCGGTGTCGGTTCTGGGGGCCCCGATGATCACGTCGGCGCGGCCGTCTCCGTTGATGTCGCCCGCCGCGACCGCGGAGCCGGCCTGGTCGCCGCCCCCGGCCCCGTCGATGCGAAAGCCGGCCGTGCCGAGGTTGACGAGGTCGACGTTCGTCGGCGCGGGCTGCCCGAAGACCACGTAGACGGATCCCGAGCCTCCGCGGCTGTTGTTGCGTGCGTCCGGCGCGCCGATGATCACGTCGGCGCGGCCGTCACCGTTGACGTCGCCCGCCGCGACCGCGGACGCCGAGAAGTCCTGGGGTGCGGCGCCATCCAGCCGGACGTTCGCCTGGGTGAGCAGGTCGACCGTGCCGTTCTGCTGCGGCAGGACGGCAACTGCCACCGCGGCTCCGGTGACGACGGCGGCGGCGCACGCGATCAACACGCTTCTGGCCTTCACGATTCCCCCTGTCCGGCAGGTTGGTCAACCTTCGCAGGCTATGAGCCGCGCCGGACGTCATTCCGGTGAACGAAACGAAAGCGGATCAAGGAGCCCGCCACCTGCGCCATCGGTCGGCAGCGAGGATCAGCGCGAGGGGATGGCCACGTTGTGTCGAGGAGCGGGAGCGCCGCTTCACCCGGGCGGGAGTCGCCTGGGTGAGCTCTCGCGACGGAAGTCGGCGACCGTCAGCGGCCGGTCGAAGCCCGGGAGCGGTCCGAGTGCGGTGCGAACACGCACACGCCGAACCCCGGGCAGATCGCTCGCAGTGAAGACGATCTGGGCGAGGGCCAGACGAAGCGGCGCACCCGCGAGCCGTGCGAACCGTCGCGACAACGTGATCCGCACGGTTCCGTCGTTGGCGTGATACCGAAGAAGCCGGGTTCCGCGGGGAATCGCGGTCGCGGACCCACCGCCGGTGCCTGAGAACCCGTCGGCGAGCAGGATGCGAAACGCGGCCAGGCCGGGATGCTCGCCGCGCCGGACGGTGCCGATCACGCGGGCCACGCGCCCTGCGTAGGTTCCGAAGGTGGCCACACGCCAAAGGGCGAACGGCGGTTCGTTTGCCGCCAGGTCGCGCGACCCGCCGCAGAGGTTCGCCCAAGGGACCCCGCGTGCCAGTGTCGCGTAGACGACGTAGCGCCCGCCCGTCGCGAACGAGCGTCCGCAGGAGGCACCATTCCGCGCCGAGACGACCTCCTGCGTGGCGCCGACCACGCCCTTGGCGCTGCGCTCGACGGCGAACGTGTACGTGATCGGATCAGCGCTCGAGATGATCGGTCCAGGGTTCGGGTCGGCGCTCGAGGTGACGGTGCCCGCGAAGATCACGTCCGCGGCCCGGCGGTACTTCGCGTCCGACTGGCCCACGCAGGAACAGGCGAGGGCGTTCCCAGCGCCGATCAGGACGAGCATGACGGCGAGCGATATCCGGCGCATCGTGCAAAGGGTACGTCGCAGCCGTTTCCGGCGTCACGGCGTATCCCCATTCGACACGGCCACGGCCGGACACTTGGCCGGTCGGCGGCGGTCATTTGGCCGTGCGCAGGGGTCGGGCGCATGGTAGTTTCCCGCCGCTTGCGCACTGGGCCCCGGTGGCGTGAGCGTGCCCAGGCGCGAACAGGCGCCGCCCCCAGCGACCCGATCAAGGAGCGCGCCAGCCCGTGAAGATCGCCGTCTGCGTCAAAGAAGTACCGGACACCACGGCCGAGAAGAAGATCGACCCGTCGACGCTCCGCCTGAGCCGCGACGCCGGTGACCGGATGCTCAACCCCTTCGACCTCAACGCCGTCGAGCAGGCACTGCGCCTCAAGGAGGCCGCCGGTGACGGCGAGGTCGTCCTCGTGTCGATGGGCCCGGGACGGGCCCTGGAGTCGCTACGCAAGGGCCTCGCGATGGGCGCCGACCGCGCCGTGCTCGTCGCCGACGATGCCGCCGCCGGCTCCGACCTCGTCGCGACCAGCTACGTGCTCGCACGCGCGCTGGAGCGCGAGTCGCCCGACATCGTGCTGTTCGGCCAGCAGGCCTCCGACAGTGACGGCGCCGTCCTGTGGGCCGCGGTGGCCGACCGCCTGAAGATGCCGGTCATCTCCCAGATCTCCGAGCTCGAGGTCGCCGGTGGGCAGGTCAGCGCCAAACGCCAGACGGAGTTCGGCTACGACCGCATCAGCTCGCCGCTGCCCGCCGTGCTCGCCGTCTCCGACGCGCTCAACGAGCCCCGCTACCCGTCGCTGAAGGGGATCATGGGCGCAAAGAAGAAGCCGCAGGACGTCGTCTCGCTCGCCGACATCGGCGCGGAGGCGGGCCGTGCGGGCGAGGCCGGGTCGCGCACCACTGTCCGGGCGCTCTCCGCGCCTCCCTCCCGCGGCGACACGATCAAGATCGAGGACGACGGCACGGCCGCGGAGAAGATCATGGCGTTCCTCATGGAAAGGAAGCTGGTGTGAGCACTCTCGTCTTCCTCGAGCACCACGGATCGTCGATCCAGAAGGGCTCGCTCGGCGTGCTCTCCAGGGCCGCGTCGCTCGACCCCGACACGTCCGGCGTGCTGGTCGGCAGCGGCGTGCGCGACCTCGCGGCCGAGGCGGCCAGGTACGGGGCTGCCCGCGTCTACGTCGCGGACGACGCACGCCTCGCGGCGCCCCTCCCGCAGTCGCGCGTCGACGTGATCAGCCGCCTCGTGAGCGACAAGGGCTTCGGCACAGTCCTGTTCGGGGCGTCGGTGCTCGCTGCGGACGTCGCCGGAGGTCTCGCCGCGCGCCTCGACGCCGGCCTCAACTGGGATCTCCTCGACATCGCCCACGAGGACGGGACCGTCGTGGGCAAGCGCGCCGCGCTCGCCGACTCCGTCTACGTGGACGCCGGCTGGAGCGAGGAACCGCGCCTCGGCCTGTTCCGGTCCGGTTCGTTCGACCCGGTGGAGCGCGCCGGCGCCGGCGCAGTGGAGGACATCGCCGTGGAGCTCGAGGACTTCTCGGGCCGCGCGGTGATGGTCGACCAGGCGCACGAGGAGCAGACCGGGCCGTCCATCGAGGAGGCCGACATCCTGGTCGCCGGCGGCCGCGGACTCGGCAGCCCCGATGGGTTCGGGATCCTCGAGGAGCTCGCGGCGGCGCTCGGCGGCGCGGTCGCGTCGACCCGCGCGGTCGTCGACTCCGGCTGGTACCCGTACGCCACGCAGGTCGGCCAGACCGGAAAATCGGTGTCGCCGAAGCTCTACATCGGCTGTGGCATCTCCGGCGCCATCCAGCACAAGGTCGGCATGCAGAGCTCGCAGGTCATCGTCGCGATCAACAAGGACGGCAGCGCGCCGATCTTCGACTTCAGCGACTTCGGCGTGGTGGGCGACCTGCACCAGATCGTCCCGAAGCTCACGGAGCTCGTGAAGGAGCGCAAGGCCTAACGCACCGAGATTCGCCGTCGTTGCTACTGTGGTGAGGCCCGATCAGGCGCCTCGTCAGGGGGTGGCGATGGCCTACATCAGACCGCCGTTCTTCGTGCGACGGATCTTCAACCCGATCGCGATGCGGTTCGGGATCTCGGGCACCAAGGCGCTCGCGGTACGGGGACGGCGCACCGGGGAGATCCGGCGTGTGCCGGTCATCCCCGTCGACCACGGCGGCGCCCGGTACCTGGTCTCGCCACGCGGCGAGACGCAGTGGGCGCGCAATCTCCGATCCGCCGGGGAGGGGGAGCTCCACGGCAAGCGAGGGGTGGAGCGGTTCCGCGCGATCGAGGTGCCGGTTACCGAACGTCCGCAAGTCATCGCGGCGTACCAAGCCGTGGCCGGCCGCGCGGTGGCGTCGTTCTTCACGGCGCTCCCTGACGCCGCGGACCACCCGGTCTTCCGGCTCGACGCCCCGCCGGGCTGAGCGGCACCGGCGCGTCAGGCGGCCCGTTCTCATCCGCAGCTCATCTTGGCTGCGACAATGATCACGCATGCGAATCCTGATCGTCGAGGACGAGGCGAAGATGGCCGGGCTCCTACGGCGCGGTATGGAGGAGGACGGTCACGCGGCGGACATCGCCGCGACCGGGACCGAGGCGCTCTGGATGGCGCGGGCGACCGAGTACGACGTGATCCTGCTCGACCTCATGCTCCCCGGGATCGACGGCGTGGAGGTGTGCCGGCGGCTGCGTGAGGACGGGGTGTGGTCGCCGGTCCTGATGCTCACGGCGCGCACCGCCGTCCCCGACCGCGTCGCCGGGCTCGACGCCGGCGCCGACGACTACCTGCCGAAGCCGTTCCACCTCGACGAGCTGCTCGCCCGCGTTCGCGCGATCGCGCGGCGCGGCGCTCCCGAACGTCCCGCGGTGCTCGAGGTCGGCGACCTTCGCCTCGATCCGGCGACACGCGAGGTCTGGCGGGCCGCCACGCCGATCGCGCTCTCGGCGAAGGAGTTCGCGCTGCTCGAAGCGTTCATGCGCCGCCCCGGTCAGGTGCTCTCGCGCTTCCAGCTGCTCGAGCACGCGTGGGACGGTGAGTACGAGAACCGTTCGAACGTCATCGACGTCTACGTCGGCTACCTGCGCGACAAGCTCGACCGGCCGTTCGGCCGCAGCTCCATCGAGACGGTACGCGGCGTCGGGTACCGGCTGCGGGTCGACGACGCGTCGTGAGCCGCCTGCCGATCCGGCTGCGCCTGACCCTGATCTTCGCGGCGGCGATGGCAGCGGTCATCGTCGCGGTGGGCGGCGTCCTGTACCTCCGCCTCGGCGACTCGCTGACCAGCCAGATCGACGAGCGTCTCACCGCGCGCGCCGAGTCGCTCGCCGGCGTCGCGGGCGGGAGCGCCGCGACGTTCCACGGTGGCCTGCCTGCCGCCGCCGGCGGGGGCGAGGGGTTCGCGCAGGTCGTGGCCGCGGACGGCCGGGTGCTCGCGGCCACCGCCGGCTTCGAGCGGCAGATGCTGCTCCCGGCGGGGCGGTCGGCGGCCACGGGCGACCTGCGGTTCGAGCGCGAGGTGGTGGAACCGGACGGCGACGTCGATCCGGCGCGCCTGCTTGCCACACCCGTGCCGGGAAGCGGCCGCCTCCTCCTCGTCGGCGAGTCGGTCACGGACCGCCGCGACGCGCTCCGTGGTCTCTTGACCCAGCTCTGGATCCTGGGGCCGATCGCGCTGGTGCTCTCGTCGATCCTCGGCTTCCTCGTCTCCGGGGCGGCGCTCCGACCGGTCGAGGCGATGCGACGACGCGCGTCCGAGATCGGCGCCGACACGCCGGAGGGCCGCTTGCCGCTCCCCGAGGCACGTGACGAGATCCACCGCCTCGGCGAGACCCTGAACGCGATGCTCGAGCGCCTCGACGAGGGCCTCCGGCGCGAGCGCCGGTTCGTCGCCGACGCCAGCCACGAGCTGCGCACGCCGCTTGCCCTGCTGAAGATCGAGCTTGAGCTGGCCACCCGCCGGCCACGCACGGCGGCCGAGCTGGACGCGGCGCTCCGCTCGGCGTCCGAGGAGGTCGATCGGCTCGTCCGCCTCTCGGAGGACATGCTCGTCCTCGCTACCGTCGACGACGGCGCCCTGCCGCTCCGCCCGGACCGGGTCGAGGTCGGCGCGGTGGTCTGCGCCGTCGCCGCGAGGTTCACCGCCAAGGCCCGCGCCGCCGGCCGCGACCTGGACGTCGACGCTTCCGAGGGCCTCGTGATCGTTGCGGATCGGCTCCGCCTCGAGCAGGCACTCGGCAACCTCGTCGACAACGCCCTGCGTCACGGCGCGGGCACCATCCGGCTCGCCGCCCGCCGCGACGGCGACACCGTGGTCGTGAGCGTCGGTGACCGTGGCCCCGGGTTCGCCGCGGAGCTCATCCCGCGGGCGTTCGAACGGTTCAGTCGCGGCGACGCGGCGCGCTCCGATGCCGCGGCCGGTCTGGGGCTCGCGATCGTGGATGCGATCGCCCGCGCCCACGGCGGACACGCCGCCGTTCGCAACGGCGCCGATGCCGGCGCGGAGGTCGCGCTCACCCTGCCGGTCGACGCTGCGGCCGGGTGAGAACCGCGGGTCGCCCGTGGCGGTGCGTTCGCGTTCCGCGCTAGACTGCGAAGTCGGATCCACGAGCGAGCCCGGTCGGAAGGCGAGAATGAAGACAGACATCCACCCGAACTACGTCGTCGCCCAGGTGCGCTGCACCTGCGGCAACGAGTTCACCACGCGGTCGACGACCCCCGAGATCAAGGTGGAGATCTGCAGCAACTGCCACCCGTTCTACACCGGACGGCAGAAGCTCGTCGACTCCGGCGGCCGCGTCGAGCGGTTCCAGCGCAAGCTGGCTCGCCGCCAGAAGGCCTGACCCCCGCCCGCCGGATGACCGGGCGTTTGCGCCGGCTCTGGCCGGTCGCCCGCGCCGCGTTCGCCGCCCCCCTCGGCCAGGTCGGCGGACAGGCGGTGATCGAGGGCGTGATGATGCGAAGCGTCCGCCATTGGTCGGTGGCGGTCCGCACCCCCGACCACGAGATCGTGGTCGTCGACCACGAGATCGCCCCATGGGCCGGCAGGCGGAGGTGGCTACGGTTCCCCGTCATCCGCGGGGTCGTGGCACTGGGCGAGAGCCTCGTCATCGGAATGAAGGCGCTGTCGATCTCCGCAACGCAGGCGGCCGGCGAGGACGAGGAGACGGGGCAGGACGCCCTTTCACGCACGGCGATCGGCCTGACCCTGACCCTGTCGCTGTCGATCGCGGTCGGGTTGTTCTTCCTCCTTCCGCTGTTCCTGACGAAGACGTTCTTCGACTTCGACTCGGGTGTGGCGTTCTGGGCGGTGGAGGGCACGATCGAGCTCGGGATCTTCCTGCTCTACCTGTGGGCCCTGTCGTTCATGCCCGACCTCCGGCGCGTCTTCCAGTACCACGCGGCCGAGCACATGGCGATCCACGCCTATGAGTCCGGGGAGCCGATCGAGGCCGAGTCCGCGAGCCGGTTCTCGCAGCTCCACGTCCGGTGCGGCACCGCGTTCCTGCTCATCGTCATGGTGGTGGCGATCATCGTGTTCGGGGCGATCGGCAAACATGCCCTGTGGATCATGGTGATCACCCGCGTCGTCGCGATCCCGCTGATCGCCGGCCTGTCGTACGAGGTCATCCGCTGGGCCGGTCTCAACCAGGCCAAGGGCTACGTGCAGCGCATCATGACGCCGGGTCTGTGGCTCCAGCACCTCACCACCCGCAAGCCGGAGATCGAGCACCTCGAGGTCTCGTGCGTGGCGCTCAACAGGGTTCTCGAGCTCGAGACCGATCCGCCGGAGTGGGCGGCGGAGGTCGAGGTGATGGCGTGACCGACGACCCGTACGCCGGGCTCGTCAAGCAGATCGAGGAGACAAAGGCCGAGCTCGAGGCTGCCCTGTCCGACCCCGACCTGAGCGCGGATCGCGTCCGGTTCGCCGATGTCAACCGCCGGTGGCGCGGGCTCGAGCAGGCTTTCGCGCTCGCCGCTGAATACCGCGCCGCCGTCGAGACCGCTGCCGACGCGCACGAGCTGATCGACGCCGGCGACGAGGAGGCACGCGCCTTCCTGCGCGAGGCGGAGGAGGAGATCGCCACCCTTGGGCCTCAGATCCGCGAGGCGATGGTGGAGTCCGACCCGAACGACGAGCGCGACGTGATCGTCGAGATCCGCGCGGCGGCCGGTGGGGAGGAGGCCGCCCTGTTCGCACGCGACCTGCTCGACGTCTACGCACGGTACGCCGGGAGTCGCGGCTTTCGCACGGAGCTCATCTCGTCGAGCGAGGGCGACGCCGGCGGCTTCAAGGAGGTGAGCCTCGCCATCAAGGGCCAGGGCGCCTACTCGGTCTTCAAGCACGAGGGCGGCGTGCACCGGGTGCAGCGGGTGCCCGCCACCGAGAGCCAGGGGCGCATCCACACCTCGACGGCGACGGTCGCCGTGATGCCGGAGGTCGACGACGTCGAGGTCCACGTCGACCGCAACGACCTCAAGATCGACGTGTACCGCTCCACCGGACCCGGCGGCCAGAGCGTCAACACGACCGACTCCGCGGTCCGCATCACCCACCTGCCCACCGGCATCGTCGTCGCCATCCAGGACGAGAAGAGCCAGCTGCAGAACCGCGAGAAGGCGATGCGGGTGCTGCGCGCGCGCCTCTACGAGCGCCAGCTCCAGGAGCAGCTCGATGAGCTCTCGGCGAACCGCCGCGCCCAGCAGGGCTCCGGCGACCGGTCGGAGAAGATCCGCACGTACAACTACCCGCAGAACCGGGTCACCGACCACCGCGTCAACCTCACCGTCCCCCTGCGCGAGCAGGTGCTCGAAGGGCAGCTGGAGCGCATCACCGACGCCCTGCAGGCCGAGGAACGCCGGCTTCGTCTTGCCGAAATGGCAGACTCCGGGGTATGAACCCCGACCTGTTGCGATCCGAGTTCCTCGGCGTGACCGTGCGGTTCGACGATGTCGAGCTGCCCCGCGACGATCTCGCGTCGTTCTTCTCGCTGGTCAGCGCGAGCTACGACCTGCCGCGGTTCGAGTACCACCCCGAGGGCGGCGCGACGTTCTCGAGCTCGGAGGGGTCGGAGTTCGTGATCAAGCCAGGGCATGCGGCCTGCGGCGGCGTGACGCGGCTGGGGTTCCACGAGGGGTTGGAGCGGGTCGAGGGACTCGTCGGAGAGGCCGTCGAGCGCTACGGCATCGGGCCGATGTGGCTCGACGACGTGACCCTCGTCGCGACCTGGGACCTGGAGGACGAGGACGCCGGCAAGCGCCTCCTGATCGACGACGTCCTGCGCTTCGACGAGGAGCGTATGGCGCTGTTCGACGGTGAGGACCTCTCCCTCGGGCTTCGGGTGTGGCGCTCCCTGGGCGAGGGCACCGTCGACTGCTCGATCGAGCCGATGCACGCCGATCACTCGCGCATCTACCTCCGACTCGTCTACTCGCAGCGCGATCAGACGATCGACCTCCCGTCACTCCTGGCGGCGGTCGAGGAGGTCAACAGGTTCCTGCACGGTCCGGTCAAGTCGTTCGTGCTGGCGGTCGCGCGGCGCTGACCGGCGAGGCGGCGCTCACGGTCGGTGAAGTGTTGCGCCGGGCCACCGCATATCTCGCGGATCGGGGATGTGATGCGCCCCGCCTGGACGCCGAGGTGCTGCTCGCCGCGAGACTCGGGGTCGAGCGGCTCGCGCTCTACACCGATCACGACCGCCCGCTGACCGTCGCTGAGACGGCCGCGTACCGCGCGTCGATCGCCCGGCGGGCGCGGCGGGAGCCGGTCGCGTACATCCTGGGCAGGCGCGGCTTCCGGCATCTCGAGCTGGTCGTGTCGCCCGCGGTGCTGGTGCCTCGGCCCGAGACCGAGGTCCTGGTGGAGTGGACGCTTGAGGTCGCACCCCGCGGCGGCGCCGTCCTGGACTGGGGTGCGGGCAGCGGCGCAGTCGCTCTCGCCGTTCGCGCCGAGCGGCCCGACCTGGGCGTGACGGGGCTGGATCGATCTGCCGAGGCAGTCGAGGTCGCCCGGCGCAACGACAAGGAGGGAGCGATCGAATGGGTCGTGTGCGACGGGTTCACTGCGCTCACCGGACGAGCGTTCGACGTGATCGCGGCGAACCCCCCGTACCTGGCGGAGGGCGACCTCACGGCCGCCGAGCCGGAGTTGGCGTTCGAGCCGGTCGGGGCGCTCGTCGCAGGCCCCACCGGCCTCGAGGCGCTCGAGCGTCTCGCCGCCGAGGCGCCCGCGCACCTCGCACCGGGCGGCTGGCTGCTCGCGGAGGTGGGAGCCGGGCAGGCTGGGCGGGTCGCCGCGCTCTGGGCGACCGGCGGCCTCGACGCGGTCGCGATACGGGACGATCTCGCGGGAATCGCCCGGGTGGTCGGGGGCAGGCGGCGGTGACCGTCGACGAGCTTCGCGCCGTGCTGCTCGCCGGGAGGCTCGCGATCGTCCCGACCGACACGGTGTACGGCCTGGCGGCGGCGCTCGATTCGGAGGCGGGCGTCGCGGCGCTGTACGCACTGAAGGGCCGGCCGCGCGCCGAGCCGTGCCAGGTGCTGGTCTACACGGATGCGCTCGTCGCGGAGGCGCTCGCCCCGCTCGACGACCGCACTGCGGCGGCGGCCCGGGCCCTGATCCCCGGACCGGTAACGTGCCTCGTGCCGGATCCGTCCGGCCGGTATCGCGCTGCGTCCGGCTCCATGCCGGGATCCGTGGGCATCCGGGCTCCGTCGATGACGCCTTCGCTCGACCTCGGCATCCCCCTGATCGCGACCAGCGCGAACGAGCCTGGTGGGGCTGATCCGCTGACCGTGGACGACGTGCCGGCGTGGATGCGCACCGCCGTCGCGGGGATCGTGGAACGCGGCCGGCTGGGGCCGCGAGCGTCGACGGTGGTCGACCTTCGAGCGCTGCCGGAGGCAGGGCCGGCACGCCTGGTCCGGCCGGGACCTGACGCCGACGCGGTCGTCCGCAGCCTCGCCGAGCTCGGTGTGGCCGTTCTCGGGGGGCCCGCGGCGGATTGACCGGCGCTGAGGTCAGCGGGCCACGTCGCTCGACGCCTTCTTGGCGGCGGCGAGCACGACCTCTCCGAGCGTCGGGTGGATGTGCGTCGCGTCGACGATCGGGGCGGGGGTCCCGCCGGGGGCCTTCATCGCCACGGCGACCGTGTGGATCAGGTCGGCGCCGTGGTACGCGAGCACCTGAGCTCCCAGCAGACGTCCGTCCGCCCGGTCGACGACGACCTTCGCCATGCCGCGCTCCTCGCCCCACCGCGGGCCTTGCCGCCGCTGAACGTCTCCGTCCCGATCGCGACGTCGTGGCCCGTGTCCCGCGCCGCGCCCTCCGTCAGCCCCACCGTCGCAAGCTCCGGGTCTGTGAACATCGCGGTCGGACCGACATCGGTGTCCACGTCGTGCGGGTCGAGCCCGAGCGCGTTCTGTGCGACCGACACGCCCATCCGTCGCGCAACGGAGGTGAACGCCCCGTACGGCAGGCCCACGACGTCCCCGGCGGCGAACGATCCTGACCGGGTGGTCCCGAGTCGCGCGTCGACCGTGACCCCGGTGCGCCCGGTCGCGATCCCGGCGCGCTCAAGCCCGAGCGCCTCGACGGCGGGCCCGCGTCCCGTCGCCACGAGCAGCACGTCGCCGTCGATCGATCGGGTAACGCCCTCGTGGCGGACGACGACCGTCGGGCCGGGACGGACCTCGTCGATCGCCGCGCCGGTCAGCATCTCGATGCCATCGTCCTCGAGGTATCCGCGGAGCATGTCGGCGATCTCCGGCTCCGCGTCCGGCAGGAGCCGAGGCTGCATCTCCACCATCGTCACCCGCGACCCGAGGCGGGCCATCGCCTGTCCGAGTTCCAGCGCGATCGACCCCGCGCCGATCACGACGAGCCGTTCGGGCAGCTCCGTCGCGAGCAGCAGGTCGTCGCTGGTCCAGTGAGGCACTCGGTCGAGCCCGGGGATTGGCGGCACGGTGGGCGCCGCCCCGGTCGCGACGATGATCCTCGGGGCCGAGAGCTCTCGGCCGTCGACCGTGACGGTGTCGGGTGAGGCGAACGTCGCCTCCCCGTCGAGGATGTCGACGCCGTCGAGCGACTCGACGTAGCTTCGGGCACCCCGGGAGCCCTTCTCGACGATGCCGCGGACCCGGGTCATGACCGTGGGGAAGTCGACCTCGACCCCGGCGACCCGGATGCCGAACTCGCCGGCGCGCCGCGCCTCGTGCGCGATCTCGGCGCTCTGGATGAGCGCCTTCGACGGGATGCACCCCCGCGTCGGGCACGTGCCGCCGAACATGCCACGCTCGATCAGCGCGATCCGTCTGCCGTCACCGGCTGCGCGTCCCACCGCGTTGATGCCGGCCATGCCCGCACCGATGACGATGAGATCGTATGTCCGCATTGCGCGTCTCCGCTGTCGAGGGCCTTCGAACTGCATCATGAAGATCCGGGACGGGCCGATCCGTGCAACTCCTCTGGTAGCCTCGATCGGTCCATCCCCCTCCGCCCAGGGAGACCGCCCGCGTGAGCTTCTTCGACGAGGACAGCTACCTTTCGCGCGACATCGCCGAGGCAGACCCGGCCATCGCACGCCTGCTCCGTGCCGAGCTGGAGCGGCAGGCCGAGACGCTCGAGATGATCGCCAGCGAGAACTTCACGAGCCACGCGTGCCTTCAGGCCGCAGGTTCGGTCCTCACGAACAAGTACGCCGAGGGCCTGCCGGGCAAGCGCTACTACGGAGGCTGCGAGGTCGTCGACGAGGTCGAGGAGCTCGCGATCGACCGGGCGAAGGAGCTGTTCCCGGGGGCCGTGCACGTCAACGTGCAGCCGCACTCGGGCGCATCCGCGAATCAGGCCGCGTACGCGGCGCTCATGAGCCCGGGCGACACCGCCCTCGGCCTGACCCTCGCGCATGGCGGACACCTCACCCACGGCCACAAGGTCAACTTCTCCGGGCGGATCTACGACTTCCACCAGTACGGCGTCCGGAAGGAGGACTGCCGGATCGACATGGACCAGGTCCGCCAGATGGCGCGGGAGCTGCGGCCGAAGGTGATCGTGGTCGGCGCGAGCGCATACCCGCGCCACTTCGACTTCCCGGCGTTCCGCGGGATCGCCGACGAGGTCGAGGCGAAGATGGTCGTCGACATGGCGCACTTCGCCGGCCTGGTCGCCGCCGGGGTCCACCCGTCTCCGGTCGGCATCGCCGACGTCGTCACCACGACCACCCACAAGACCCTCCGCGGACCCCGCGCCGGCATCGTGATCTCGATGAGCGAGGAGATCGGCCAGGCCGTCGACAGGGCGGTGTTCCCGAACCTCCAGGGCGGGCCCTTGATGCACATCATCGCCGCGAAGGCGGTGGCGTTCGGCCAGGCGCTCACCGACGAGTTCCGGGAGAACATGCGGCATGTCGTCCGCAACGCGTCGGTGCTCGCCGAGGCGCTCACCGCCGGGGGCATCGACCTGGTGACCGGCGGGACCGACAACCACCTCATGCTCGTCGACCTCTCGGCGACGCCGCTGACCGGCCAGGACGCCGAGAACCGGCTCGAGCGGGCCGGCATCACCGTCAACAAGAACGCGGTCCCGTTCGACCAGCGTCCTCCGATGGTGACGTCGGGCATCCGCATCGGCACCCCTGCGCTCACCACACGCGGGTTCCGGGAAGCGGAGATGCGCGAGGTCGGCGGGATCATCGTCGCGGCGCTCGACCCGGGCAGCACCGACGCCGATCTGGACGGGTTTCGGGCCCGCAGCAAGGCGCTCGGCGAGCGCTTCCCGCTCTACCCCGAACTCCGCGACGGCGCCGCGATCGCGTGAGGCGCACGGAGCGCCCCTCCTGACCGAATCCCGGCTCATCACCCTGGGTGGGGCGTTGCCGGGTGAGCACCTCGCCCGCCTGCGCGACGAGCGCACGCCGCCCGCCGGGTTCCGCCGCGCGGCCGCGGCCCTCTCCACCCTCGTCCTCGCGGAGGCGCTCCGCGACCTCGAGCCGGTGGAGGGGACGGTCCGCACCCCCGTCGCCGATGCGCTCACCGTCCGTCCGGCGCGGCGGGTCACGCTCGTGCCCGTGCTCCGGGCGGGCCTCGCCCTCATGGAACCCGCGTTGCGCCTTCTGCCCGAAGCGACCCGCGTCGGGTTCCTCGGCATGGCCCGCGACGAGGAAACCCTTGAGCCGCGCTTCTACCTCGAGGGCCTGCCGGGCGACCTCGGCGACGACGAGGTCGTCGTGCTGGACGTCATGCTCGCGACCGGTGGGTCCGCCGTCGCGGCGGTCGAGACGGTC
>CAYTRV010000027.1:0-18703 GCA_964440285.1 uncultured Bifidobacteriaceae bacterium | reverse complement strand
GGCGCAGTGTTCAACACCCACCGGATGGTCCAGGAGTACACCGAGTGGGGGTATCTGCCCGCCCATCGCGTCGCCACCCGCCTCGCCCGGGACGATCACGCCGAGGCGCACGAGCTCGCCGCGTGGCGTCGCAAAGTCCACGACGCCTGGCCGAACGTCACGCTCCGCTCGGACGCGGACGCGAACGGCGAGTTGGTGGTCGGCACCACGATCCCGGTCCGGGTGTCGGCGGGCCTTGCCGGTCTGTCGCCCGACGAGGTGACCGTGGAGGTCGCCGCCGGACTCCCGCAAGCCGACGGCACACCGGAGCAGCCCGCCCTGGTCGTCGCGCAGCACGTCGGGGACGAGAACGGCGAGGCGCGCTTCGAGGCCGAGGTCCCATGCACGACGTCTGGGCCGCTGGCCCTGGCCGTGCGAATCCGCCCGCGGAACCCGTCCGCGGTCAACCCGCTCTCGCCGCTGCTCCTCACCTGGGAATGAACCCGGGGGGGCGTCTACCTACGCTGTTGGCCGGCGACCCGGGCGCGCTCGTCGCGGTCGGCGCTACTCCGACCAGTCGCTGACCAGGGCGCGCGGGTAGTGCCGGTTCACGAGCTCCGCGGGCAGCACGTAGCGGCGATGCCCGTCGTGCTCGGCGATCTCGTACGGCTCCACGAGCGGCGTCGGGATCTCAACCACGAACACCGTCGGATCGTCGACCGTCGTCCCCACGTCGGCGGACTCCGCGAAGAGCACACCTGAACGGCCGTCGGCATGCGCGGCGTTCTCGAACCCCCGCGTCTGCGCCGCCAGCGCCTCGTCATATCCCGCCACCCGGTAGAGGGTGACCGTCGGGCGCGGACTGCGGGGGGCGGGGCGGGGATCGTCGTGGGTCAGCGCGGCCTCATGCTCGAGGTCGACCACCATGTGAGTGATCGGGGCCGGGTACCGCTCGCGCGCACGCTGGACGACATGCCGTTCCAGCCAGTTCGAGCGGGGCGGTGGGTGGGTCGAGATGATGATCTCGTCAGGCGAGAACACCCGGTAGGCGTCGTCGAGCGCCTGGAGTGGATCGCTGTCCCCAAGCTGACCGTTCGCCTCGAGGCCGGCGGCGCGAAACGCCGTGACCGACGCCTCGAGCCGCTCCCTGGCCGCTTCGCGAGCGGGGCCGTTGCTCGACGACAACCAGTGTCCCACGCGTGACTCCGACAGCGCCGGGGCGACGACGAGCACCTTGGCCGGCTCGTGGCCGGCCCGATACCGGACCTCATCGCAGACGGCAGCCCCTGCACACGTCTCATTGGCGAGAACGAGGATCCTGCGTCGTTCGCTCATACAGCGACATTAGCACCACAAATGCACCTGTCGAATGTCACGCTTGGCACGGCCACCTCGGCATTGGAGATGCTCCGTGCGGTCGGCGGCGATTGACCCTCTGGCGGTCGCGAGCGAGACGCCGGCCGGGTGGCGTCTATCATGGCGGCCGGTGAAGTCGACTACGTCGCGCACGACCGAGGCGCACAGCCGCTTCCGCGCCTGGATGGCGCTCATCCAGGACCTGCAGGGGGCGTCCCGGCTGCTCGACTGGGACCGTGAGACGCTCATGCCCGAGCGGGGCGCGGAGGCCCGAGGCCGGATCGTCGCCACGCTCCAGACGCTCCGCCACCGGGAGCTGCTCCGAGACGGGGTCTCCGACGACATCGCGCTCCTCGAGGAGCACGGTGACCTGACCGTCGCCGAGCGCGCGATGGTGCGTCTGGCACGGCGGGCGCACGACCGGGCCGAGCGCGTCCCGGAGGGTTTGGTCCGCGCGACGTCTGAGGCCACGTCTCAGGCGGTGGCGGCGTGGCTGTCGGCACGAGCCGACGCGGACTTCGCCGCGTTCGCACCGGCCCTGGAGCGGGTGGTCGACCTGACCCGCCAGACCGGCGAGGCGATCGGCATCGGCGCGGAACCCTACGATGCGCTGCTCGACACCTTCGAGCCGCACACCACGACCGCCCAGATCGAGGAGCTCTTCGCCGAGCTGCGGCGGGAGCTCTCGACGATCGTCGACGGGATCGACACGCGGGACGGTCACGGCTCCGAGCCGTTCACCCACCGGACATGGCCCGCAACGACCCAGCTCGCGGTGGCGGAGGACATCGCCAGGATGATGGGCTTCGACCTCGAAGCGGGGGTCATCGCCCAGTCCGCCCACCCGTTCACCGGCTCGCCGCACGCCGGTGACGTGCGGTTCACGACCAGGCTGACCGAGAACGACCCAACCGGCAACGTCTTGGTCACCCTCCACGAACTGGGGCACGCCCTCTACGCCCAGGGCCTCCCGGAAGCCTTCGACCGGACGCTGCTGTTCGGATCGCCCTCCCTCGGCGCTGACGAGTCGCAATCGCGCTTCTTCGAGAACCACATCGGCCGCCGGGGATCGTTCTGGGAGCTCGTCCATCCGCTCTTCGTGACGCGCTTCGGCGCTGCGATGGACGGCCTGACCCCGGACGGGTTCCACCGGGCGGTCACCCGCGTGGAACGCGGCTGGTGCCGGGTGGACGCCGACGAGGTGACGTACGACCTGCACATCATCCTGCGCTTCGAGCTGGAGCTGGCGCTGATCCGCGGAGATCTGCGGGTGGCAGACCTGCCGGGCGCCTGGGCAGAGCGGATGCAGCGGCTGCTCGGCGTCACGCCGGCCGACGACGCGCAGGGATGCTTGCAGGACATCCATTGGGCGTGGGGGATGTTCGGGTACTTCCCGACGTACACGTTGGGCAACATCTACGCGGCACAACTCGCCGAGACGCTCGAACGGGAGGAGGGCCCCCTCGATGACCTGGTCCGCGCCGGCGCGCTCGACGTGGTGCTCGCCTTCATGCGCGACCGCGTCCACCGCCACGGCGACACCTACCCCACGGGTGAGCTCATGCAGCGGGCGACCGGACAGCCGTTCTCGACCGACGCGTTCATCGGCCGCATGCGGTCGCTCGCGTCAGGCTGAAGCAGTCCTGAGGTCTCCAGCGGCCCGCCGTACCCGGGGCGGCGCGGGTCAATCCGGCAGCTGCCACTCCCCGCCTGCGATCAGCGGCAGGCGCTTCCCGCGCGACCCGACGCCGGTGACCTCCACCTCGTCCGAGCCGATCATCACGTCGAGGTGCACCGCAGAGCGGTTGATGGGACCCTCCGCGTGGCGGGTCGCGCCGAACCCGTCGCCGAGGGCGATATGGGCGGCGGCGTTCTCGTCGAGCAGCGTGTCGCCGTAGATCCGCCCCGACTGGCCGATGCGGGAGTTGCGGTCGACCAGCGCGACCTCGCCGAGCCGTCCGGCCCCGCGGTCCGTCGCGAACGTCGCCGCCAGGAGCTCTCCATCGACCCTGCGTTTCGCATCGATCGCCACCAAGCGTCCGCCACGGAACTCGCCAGAGATCTCCTCGATGATCCGACCGCTGAACGACAGCGGGGTCGTGCAGCGAAACGTCCCTGACGTGCCACGCGGGTCGGGGCTCGTGAAGACCTCCTCCGTGGGGAAGTTCGGGTAGATCGTCCGGCCGGTCCCGGTCCGCTCCCCGCCGCCCAGCCAGCGGGTGTCCGGCGTGAGCTGCACGTCCAGGTGGGTGCCCGGTCCGCGGAACTCGATTCGCGCCAGCCGGCGCTTGGTGAGGCCCGAGGCCCGCCGGTTGAGACCCTTCGCGTGGCGCGCCCACCCGTCGTCGCCGTCCTCGGGGGTGAGCCGGCAGAACCAGACGAGGTCTTGCGCGAGGCGTCGCACCGCATCGGAGACGCGCAGCTCCGGGTACACCCGCTTCGCCCACGCCGGGGTTGGCCAGGCCACGATGCTCCACCGGACTCGGCCGGAGATGACGGCCCTCATGAACCAGCGCATCGACCGCGACCGCGCCTGGAAGTCCGCGGCGACGCGGGTGGTGTCGAGCCCCGAGAGAATCCCCGGGGCCTCGTCCCCCACGATCCGGATGATCGCGACCTTCGGATCCAGCGAGGCCCGCAGTCTGGCCTGCTGCCACGACGCGACATGCCCGAGCGACGCGTCGGGCCCTTCGGAGATCCGCGCGCGCTGCACCCGACGGTCCGAATAGGCGACATCGACCACGACGGCACCCGCCCGGTACGCGGACGCCGCGAGGGCGACGGCAAGCTCACGGTGGGAGTGCTCGCAGTCGATGAGGAGCGTCTCACCCGCGCGGAGATCCACGCACGACCCGACGATCGCGTCGGCATAGCGGCGGAGATCCGGCTCGGAGAGCACCGACGCCTGGCGCGCAACGGCGGGCATGACGCGCAAGGCTACCTTGAGGCTCCGACGCCGTGCCGCGGCGCGGAGACGTTTACCTCGACCCGCCAGCGGCCGATGGGAATGCATCATGTTCGCACGGCTCCGAAAGCGCCGGGCCCCCCTCATCGGCCTCCTCGTGGTCCTCGCGCTCGGCGTGCTCGCGGCGACTCCGTGGATGCTCTGGCACGTGGCGCCCCAGCGGCCGCTCGACATCGTCGTCATCGACAAGACCGTCGCGAAGCCCGACTACCGCAAGCACGCCGGGCTGTTCTGGCTGCTACGCCACGAGAAGATCGTGCAGCGGTACACGGGACAGCCGGTCAAGGACGATCGCGACTACGTCGGCTACCAACACACCGCCGACGGGCAGGCGCGAATCGTGCCGATTCCCGCCCGGGCGACCGACCTCACATACATCGCCGACACCTACGGCGTGTACGAGGACGACCTGCGGGGCCGCCCGCTCGGCGTGCGATCTCGACTGATCTACGGCGGGATGTCGCTCGGCGAGGTCCGCACGGTCACCCGAAGCCTCCGTCCCGGTGCGACGCTGGTCGGCGAGTTCAACTGCATCGCGACCCCGACGGTGGGTCAGGCTCGCGAAGAGCTCAGCAACGCGCTCGGCGTCCGGTGGACCGGCTGGATCGGCCGGCACTTCCAGCTCCTCGACCTCACCGTCGACCTGCCACTGTGGATCCCGCGAACGTGGAAGCGGCAGACCGGCAAGCACTGGCGGTTCCGCGGCCCCGGATACATCTTCGTGAACGAGCGGGGATTCCTGGTGGTGCTGGTCGAGGGTATCGACACGCCGACGCCCGCGTTGCGGATCGCCTTCGACGAGGACACCGCCGCCCGGTACGGCACGGTGCGCCGCCAGACGTACGACTACTGGTTCGAGGTGATGGAGCCTCGGCCGGGCGCCGAGGTGATCGCGCATTTCGACATCGAGCTCACGAACGCAGGCCGGCGGAAGATGCGCGGCGTCCCCGTGGACCGGCCCTTCCCGGCGATCGTCCGGACGGCCCGCCCAAGCCACCTCGCCTACTACTTCGCCGGGGACTTCGCGGACCAGCCGAAGGTCCCGGCCTCGCACCGGTACAAGTGGCTCCCGAAGATCCGCGCGTGGCTCGGCGCGGAGCACCGGGACGACCAGCAGGCGTTCTACTGGCGGGTGTACGTGCCCCTGATGCAGCGCGTCATCCGTGAGGCGGAGGCGACGGCCAGGGCGGCGGCGCCGGACGCCTAGGCACTCCCTTCAGACGGCGCGCTCGTTGCCGACGACGACCCTCAGCGGATGGCGGGTCGCGGAGAGGAGGAAGTCGGGGTTGACGCAGACGCCGTTGGCGCGGTGCTCGAACGCAGCGTCGACATCGGTCCTGCAGAACGCGTGTGGATCCCGCGTGGCACGCAGAGCCCCGAACCCCGGCTTCCTTGCCTCCAGCCGATGGAAGGCGTCGAGATCGAGCTCGACGTGGAAGACACGGTCGAGGCACCCCACGAACGTCCGCTCGCCGTCCTCGTACGCGTAGAGGCGGCTGCAGGCGGACTCGAGGCAGCCGCTCGGGAACACGATCTTGTCGCAGCGGACGGCGCAGCGTCGGCACGCCGTCTGCGGATCGAAGATGGCTTTGACACGCGGCATCCGGGTGATGGTAGACAAGAACGGCCCGCGTCGCCGCGCGCGGCAGGCCCATGCCGGCGAGCTAGGACGCGACGGCGCTCGCGCCGAACAGAGTCTTGAGGGAGGCGACGAGGTTCGAGTCGCCGGGATCGACCCGGTACTCCTCCCCGAACCTCAGGCGCACCGGCCCGTCGGTGGTGCTCATCTCGACGATCACCGGCGCATCACCCTGGTGGTCGACCAGCAGCCGCCTGAGCTCCCCGAGGTGCGACTGGCCGAACCGGGTCGCATCGATACGGACCAGGAGGCGGTCCTCCTCGGCGCCCGGGTCCGGTGCGAAGGGGCGGATCTCGCGGGCCACCACCTTCGTCTCACCCTCGCCCTTCTGGTCGACCCGGCCGACGATCAACAGGAGCGCGTCCTCCCGGAGCACCTCACGGGCCTCCGCGTACAGCTGGGCGACCACGACGACCTCGACCGACCCCTCGAGGTCGTCGAGCCGGACGAACATCATCTGGTCGCCGCGCCGCGTCGTAATGGCGCGGGCGGATCCGACGATCCCGCCGATCGTCACGAACTCGCCGTCGGGACGCTCGCCGATGGCGCCGAGTCCGCAGGTCACCGAGCGGGAGAGCTGACGCCGGCAATCCTTGAGCGGGTGGCTCGAGACATAGAGCCCCAGGGCCTCCTTCTCGCCGAGCAGGAGCTCGTCGCGGGGAAGCTCGGCCGGGTGAAGCGCGGCGTCGACCTCGATCGGTCCCGACCCCTCGATGAGGCCGAACAGGGACTCCTGGCCCGACGCCTCGTCGCTGCGCCGGCGGGCTGCCTGCCCCATGGCTTGGGCCAACGCGTCGAGCATCCCTTTTCGGGAGGCCCCGGTCGAGTCGAGCGCGCCGCTTCGAATGAGGCTCTCCAACGCGCGTCTGTTCACCTGCGCCTGGTCGACGCGGCGGCAGAAATCGAAGATCGACGCGAACGGACCATCGGTCTCACGGGCCGTCAGGATCGCGGCGACCGCGCTCTCCCCCACCCCCTTCACCGCCGACAGGCCGAAGCGGATCTCCCGCTCACCGGTGACGGCGAAGTCGCTGCCGCTCACGTTCACGTCCGGTGGAAGCACCGCCAGGCCCATCTCCGAGCAGGCGGCGACGTAGAAGGGCACCCGGTCCTTGGTGTCCATCACCGACGACAGGAGCGCCGCCATGTACTGGGCGGGGTAATTCGCCTTCAGGTGCGCGGTGCGGTACGCCAGCAGGGCGTAGCACGCCGCGTGGCTCTGGTTGAACGAGTAGTCCCCCGCGGCCTCGCACAGCCCCCACAGGCGCTTCGCGACGTCGGTCTGGGTGCCACCCGCCCTGCACCCCGCGACGAACTCGTCCTCCAGGGACGCCATCAGGACCTTGTCCTTCTTCCCCACCGCTTTGCGGAGATCGTCCGCGCGCGACGGCGAGAACCCGGCGATCGCGCGGGCGATCGCCATCAGCTGCTCCTGGAAGATCGCGACGCCGTACGTGGGGCCCGTGATCGGCTCGAGGCGCTCGTCATCGAACGTGACCGCCGCCGGGTTTCGCTTGTTGCGGGCGTAGATCGAGATGAACGCCATCGGACCCGGCCGGTAGAGCGCGACCAGCGCAACGAGGTCGGCGAACTCCGTCGGGCCCACCTCGCGGAGGGCCTCGCGCATGCCGCTCGACTCGAACTGGAACACCCCGAGCGCGTCGCCCCGGGCGAGCATGCGATAGGTCGCGGGGTCGTCCAGCGCGACCGAGTCGATGTCGATCCGCTCACCCGTGTCCCGTTCGATCAGCACGGCGCAGTCCTCGATGACGTCGAGGTTGCGCAGGCCGAGGAAGTCCATCTTCAGCAGGCCGAGCGCCTCGACGTCGTGGTCGGGCAACTGCGTCACGACGTTGCCCTCGTCGTCCACCCGCACCGGCAGGAAGTCGGTGACCGCACCCGGAGCGATCACCACGCCGGCGGCGTGGACGCCCTCGTTGCGGACGAGCCCCTCCAGCGGGCGTGCGGTGTCGACGATCTGCTTCGTCGCCTCCTCGGTCTCGTAGGAGACGGCGAGCTCCGACCCGGTCTTGAGGGCGTCCTCGAGCTTCACCCCGATCGGTCGCTCCGGCACCATCTTCGCGATCCGGTCGACCTGCCCGTACGTGAAGCCCAGCACCCGCCCCGCGTCACGCACCACCGCTCGGGCGAGGAGCTTGCCGAACGTCCCGATCCGCGCGACCGCGTCGGACCCGTACTTCTCGGTGACGTAGCGCACCACGGCGTCGCGGCCGCGCACCGAGAAGTCGGTGTCGATGTCGGGCATGCTCTTGCGCCCCGGGTTCAGGAACCGCTCGAAGAGCAGGCCGTGCTCGATCGGGTCGAGATCCGTGATCCGCAGCGCGAACGCGACCAGCGATCCCGCCGCCGATCCGCGGCCGGGCCCGACCGCGACGCCGTTGTCGCGTGCCCACCGAATGTAGTCCCACACGATCAGGAAGTAGCCCGCGAAGCCCATCTCGTCGATGACGTCGAGCTCGAAGCGCAGGCGCTCCTCCGCTTCGGGCCGCCAAGGGCCGCCGTACCGGCGGTCGAGGCCGTCGCGGCACAGCCGTTGCAGGTAGGTGCTCGGCGTCTCCCCCGCCGGCACGGGGAACGTGGGCAGTCGCGCGTCGCCGAGTGGAAGCTCGAGCCCGCCGCAGCGGCCCGCCACCTCGAGCGTCGCGGCGAGGGACTCCGGGTACTCCGGCAGCGCCGCGAGCATCTCCTCAGCGGACTTGAGGAAGAACTCCTTCGTGTCGAACTTGAAGCGCTTCGGGTTCGACAGCACATCCCGGGTCTGGATGGCGAGCAGCGCCTCATGGGCGTCCGCGTCGGCGTGGCATACGTAGTGGACGTCACCGGTGGCGATGAGCGTGCGGCCCGTCTCCTTCGCGAGCCGGGCGAGGTGCGCGTTGATGCGCTTCTGCTTCTCGATGCCCGAGTCCTGGAGCTCGAGGTAGACGTCCTCGGGTCCGAAGATCTGGCAGAGGGTGTCGAGCTCGCCGCGGGCCTGGTCGAGGTCGTCGTTCTCGAGGTGGGAGCAGATCGTCCCCGAGAGGCAGCCTGAGAGGACGATGATGCCGCCGGCGTACCGGCTCATCAGGTCGTGGTCGATGCGGGGTCGGCGGTGGTAGCCGTGGAGGTAGCCGGCTGAGCAGAGCTTGATGAGGTTGTGGTACCCCTCGGTCGTCTCGGCCAGGAGCGTGAGGTGGGCGCGGCTCTCGCGCGCGGGGCGTTCGCGATGGTCGGGTACGACGTATGCCTCGAGTCCCACGATGGGGGCGATGCCCCGTTTGCGGGCTTCCTTGTACAGCTCGACCGCGCCGCTCATCACGCCGTGATCGGTCAGCGCGACTGCCGACTGGCCGATCTCTTCGACCCGGTCGAGGAGGCGCCCGATCTTGCACGCGCCGTCGAGGATCGAGTAGTCGGAGTGGACGTGGAGGTGGGCGAACGACCCGTTCGCGGTCACTCCACCCCCCCGTGCGGGGCGGCGTTGGCCATGGACGATCAGGCTAGCCGCACCGTCGATCCCGAGCAAGAGGACGGACACGCTAGATGCGGTGCCAGGAGCAGCGGTCCGGCACTACGGATGGTGCGTGCGGCTTTTTTCGGATCCTCTGCGGGTGGTCGGGGCGGCTGGCGCAGTGCCGCCGGCGCCTCGAAGCCCGTGACTCGATGGCCCGGCAGTTCGGGAATCTTTTCGATCAGCCGTTCAGGTTGGTCGATCGACGGCCGATAGCGACCTTGACGGACCGGCGTCTCGCCGATCCCGTTTCCGACCGTGAGGCGGCTGTGGACGACTTCGTCTTCGTCATGAGGGACTTGCAACCGGCGGCGATCATCGTCATCGCCGTTGCCGTCGTCTCGATCCTCTCGGGCATGACGGTGCCGCAGATCGGTCCGTGGGTGTCCATGATCTCGCTCGCGGCGGTCACCGTCTACGTCGGCAACCGGGTCCTGGGGGTCGATGCCCGCCCCGCCTGGCTGCTGCCGCTGGCAATCGCGGGGGCGATCGCGGCCGCGGGCGCCGGGTTCCGGGTGTGGCGGGCGATGCACGCCCGCTCGAACAACGATCGCACCATCGCGTACGTCCTTCCCACGGCGCTGGCCATCGTCGCGCTCTGGCTCTCGATCGCGCTGATCGAACTGGACAAGGCGAACGTCACCGCCGCCGTCACCGGCTGAGAACGACCTGCTCGGGAGTTTGGGTCGGCGGCCGCGGCCGCGTCCTCAGCCCCCGGCCGGCACCGCCAGCATCACACCCCAGTCCCCCCCGATCGCGAGGGTCTGAGCGTCGTCGGTCCAGGCAGCGCAGGAGGCGCCGCCGACGAACCGCACGAGGGTCCGTTCCGGGAGCCGCAGGAACGCGACGCCGAACAGCCGCCCGTACTTCACCGGCGCGGCCGAGACGCGGCCCCCAGGGGCGATGACCTCGCCGTCGACCGCCCCGACCAGGGCGCCCGGCGGCGCGGGAGGCGGCAGCGCCGCCGCGGGGTCGGCGTCGGGATAGTCGTGCGTGCCCACCTCCAGGTCCGGCACCGACCAGCGGCGGACAACCCGCGGGTGGATGCCGCGCAGCGTCGCGCTCCCGTCCTCGAAGTAGAGCCATCGCGCGCCCTCCCGGCTGACGGCGATGAGCCGGATCGGCCCAGCCCCTGCCACACCGAGCGACGCGTCGAGACCCGGCCGCTCGAGTGGGATCTCCGGAGCGAGGTCCGACAAGAGCGCGGCGGACGTCTGCCGCCGCCGTCCGCCGCGACCGATCAGCTGGGCGCCCTGGGCCTCTCGGGCGAAGGACACGATCGCCCACGGCCCCGGGTCGTTCGGGATCAGGGCGGGGCGAAGACGGTTCGTACTCATGCAGCCTCCCGAGGTGGTTCGAGCCAAAGTGCGCCCCATTCGCCACCGACGAGCATCCCGGTGTCCGCGGGGTGAAGCGCGATCGTCCGGGCGCCGTCGATGTGCCGGATGGTCGCTCCGTCGAGCGTGCGTACGACGCACGCCGCAGCCGGCTCGGCGAACGGCGTCCCGATCGTGGCGCGCTCGCCGTCGACGCTCAACGAGATCGAGAGCGGCCCCGGCATCGTCGGCGTCCACGATGCGAGCCGGTCGCGCGAGCCGGTGTCCCACACGCTGCACGAGCCGTCGCCGTGGCGCGCCAACACTCTGGGCGCGGATGCCGCGGCGACCAGCGCCACGATCGGCGAGCCCTCGGTGGCGGTGCCGCCGATCCCGGCGCCGACCGCCATGATGAGCGATCCGTCCGCGCCGTAGGCGATGGCGCCGGTGGTGTCCGCAGCCCCCAGGTGGGTCGTCGCGGCTCCCGGGAGCTCGAGCTCGAACACGGCGCCCTCGTGGACGACGGCCGCGCGCCGCCCGTCCGCCCTGATCGCCACGGGCCCGGGACCGAGGTCCGACGCGAGGTCGCCGAGGCTCGGAAGCACCACCGCCCGCCACCCGCCGTCGTCGAGGAGCAACCCCGCGTTCGCGAGACCGGCGCCGGCGATCCGCGTAAGCCCCGGCGGACGGCGGTCGAACAGGCCGGCCATGTCGGGCAGCCGGATCGTTCGTGCGACGCCCGGAGCCGCTGTGAGGACGATCGCCCCGTCGGCCACGATCTGCGCCTCGTGGGTCGCGAACGGCACGCCCTTGACCGGCCGCAGCGAGCGATCGTCCGGTTCGACCGCGACGCCCTCGGGCGCAGGCGCCTCGGTGAGGCCGAGGCCCTGGGGGCCGTGACCGACCCGTGCCCACGGCCCGGGATCCGCCGAGTGGACCCGCAGAAGCTGCGGCGGCGCCGCCCGCCTCAACGGTCCTCAACCGCGCGGCGAATCTGGTGCGCCATGCGGCTCTGGAGGCTGAACAGCTCGATGAAGCCGGGGCTGGCGTTCTGAGAGAACGACGCGTCGGCGTCGAACGTCGCGAGGCTCTTGTCGTAGAGCCCGAAGGGTGACGTGCGTGCCACGACCGTCGCGCCGCCCTTGTAGCACCGGACGGTGACCGCGCCCTCGACCACGGCGCTCGCGCTCGCGACGAAGGCGTTGAGGTCGGCGAGCAGCGGCTCGTACCACAGGCCCTCGTAACACAGCTGTGCCCACATCGCGTCGACCGAGGCCTTGAACGCGTTCTGCCGGCCCGTGAACACGAGCTTCTCGAGCTCCTTGTGGGCCCGGAGTATCAACTCTGCTGCGGGCACCTCGTAGATGTCACGAACCTTCAGCCCGACGACCCGATCCTCGACGTTGTCCATGATGCCGACGCCGTTGCGCGATGCGATCGCCGCTGCCCGCTGGATGAGCTCCACGAGCCCCAGCTCCTGCCCGTCGATGGAGGCCGGCAGCCCGTCACGGAAGCCGATGACCACGTCCTCCGTCCGATCCGGCGCCTGGTGCGGCGGGGTGACGAGCTGGCACACGTCGTCGGGGACGATGTTGGCCGGGTCCTCGATGACCCCGCCCTCGCTGGAGCGCCCCCAGAGGTTGTCGTCGAGCGAGTACGGACGCTCGACGGTCGACGAGACGGGGATGCCGTGCTCCTTGGCGTAGGCGATCTCCTCGTCACGGCCCATCTGCCACTCGCGGACCGGGGCGATGACCTTCAGCTCGGGTGCGAGCGTCGCGACGGTCGCCTCGATCCGGACCTGGTCGTTGCCCTTGCCGGTGCAGCCGTGGGCGATGGTGTCGGCGTCGTGCTCGCGGGCTGCCTCGACTGCCAGCTTCGCGAGCAGCGGCCGGCCGAGCGCGGTGAACAGCGGGTAGGTGCCCTGGTAGCGGGCGTTGGCGCGGATCGCCGGGCCGACGTAGTCGCGGACGAACTCTTCCTTCGCGTCGACGACGATGCTCGCCACCGCGCCAAGGTCAAGTGCCTTCTGCCGGATCGACTCGAAGTCGTCGGTCGGCTGCCCGAGGTCGATGCAGAGCGCCACCACCTCGGCGTCGTACTGGTCCTGGATCCACTTGAGCATGACCGAGGTGTCGAGACCGCCGGAGTAGAGCAGCACCACCCGATGCACCTCGTGCGGCCGCGCGAGGTAACGGGCGGTCGGTGCGTCTGGGCGGGTCTCGGACACGGGCGGGCCTCTCGTCGGTTCGTCGAGCCACGGGAGTTTGTCCGCCGCGGCCCGGCCTCGCAAGTGCGGCCGCCCCGGTGACGGAGGGTCCGCTGATCCGGGAACAAGCAGGCAATGACGTCTCACAGGCGAAAAAAACTGAACTGAACCGCGAATGCTGTCGATAGATCAACTGTGGAGTCGAAATGCCGGTACATGGGCGCCTCATGAGTCATCACGTCGCGAGCCCCTCGATGGTGCTGATCCCCGCCGATCTCGCGTCGATCGCGGTCGTCCGCGCCGCCATCCAGACGGCGCTCAGCGACCGCGGTTGGGACGGCGACGCCGCCCAGGGGGTGGTGCTGGCCACGAGCGAAGCGGTGGCGAACGCCGTCGAGCATGGCTCGCTCCCGGGAGAGCTCGTCGAGGTCGTTCACCAGGTCGGCGGCAGGGAGGCCACCGTACGGGTCCTGGACTCAGGCGGCGCGACGTGCTGGGACCGCGCCCTGACACCCGAGCCACCGTCGACGAAGGCGGCGCGCGGACGCGGCCTCGCGATCATCCGCGCCCTCGCCCACCACGTCGAGATCCACCCCGCCGGTCGCGGCACCGAGCTCCGGCTCGACTTCATCCGGAGGTAGCGCCGACTGCGCCGGTGACGATCGATCCTCCCGACGAGGACCATCCTGACCAGCTCACGTTGTCCGCGTCGGTGACGCGAGCCCGCCCTTGGTCGGGACTTTCGTCGCTCGTCGAACGCCTTGCCCAGCTAGCGCCTCCTACCCGGGCCGCGAGGCCGGATCACCCGTCCGCGAGCACTGGGCGAAGGCGGGTGATCGCCTGGGCCACGGCGTCGACCAGCCGGTCGAGGTCGTTCTCCATGACGACGAGCGGGGGGAGGAACCGGAGCGTTCGGTCGGACGTGTTGTTGGCGAGGAAGCCCCGCCCCAATAGTCCCTGCACCACGTCGGCGGCGCGCGGGGCGAGCAGGTCCAGACCACACATGAGGCCCCGACCGCGCGCCTCCGCGGCGAGTCCCCGATCGACCAGATCCTGCAGCCCCGCGAGCAGCCGCACGCCCGCCGCCCGTACGTGATCCTGAAGAGCCGGGTCGTCGAGCACCTCGCACGCGGCAAGCGCCGCCGCGCAGGCGAGCGGCCCGCCGGCGAACGTGGATCCGTGGTCGCCGGGCTGGAACGTGTCGGCGAACTCGGGGCGCGAGACGATCGCCCCGATCGGGACGCCCCCGCCGAGGCTCTTCGCGAGGCACATCACGTCCGGCACGATGTCCAGGTCCCGATAGGAGAACAGCGGACCGGTCCGCGACATCCCGGTCTGGATCTCGTCGACGATCAGCAGGGCCCCGTGCCGGGTGGCGAGCTCGCGGGCGAGGCGGATGAAGTCCGGGTCGAGGGGATGGACGCCGACCTCGCCCTGGATGGTCTCCAGGAAGATGGCGCACGTGCTGACCGACACCGCGGCGGCAAGCCCCTCGTGGTCGTCGCGCTCGACGTGGCGGACACCGGGCACGAGCGGTGCGAACGGCTCGCGCTTCGCCGGCTGCCCGGTGAGCGAGAGCGCCCCCATGGTGCGGCCGTGGAAGCCGTCGACGATGGCCACGACCTCCGACCGGCCCGGCCCACCATGCCGGCGGGCGAGCTTCAGCGCAGCCTCATTCGCCTCGGCGCCGGAGTTGCAGAAGAACACCTTCCCGCCGAGCGAGCGATCACGGATCCACTCGGCGAGCGCGATCTGGGGCTCCGTGTAGTACAGGTTGGAGCAGTTGAGGAGCTCCGCCGCCTGACGGGTGATCGCCTCGGTCACCGCCGGATGCGCGTGCCCGACGTTGATCATCGAGATCCCCGCCATGCAGTCGAGGTACTCCCGGCCGTCGGCGTCGTAGAGGTACGCGCCGCGGCCGCGCACGAACGCGACGGGCTGGCGCCGGTAGGTCGGCATGAGCGCGGCCTCGGCCCGGGCGACCAGTTCCTCGTCGATCATTGCGTCCCTGATCACGCGGTGATCTTGGTGCCGACGCCCGCCTCGGTGAAGAGCTCCATGAGGAGGGCGTGCGGCACGCGACCGTCGACGATCTGCGCGGCCTCCACGCCGCCGCGAAGGGCGGTCGCGACTGCGGTGAGCTTGGGGAGCATCCCGGAGCTGATGCCGCCCCCACTGATGAGCCCGTTGAGCTCCGGCAACGTGCACTCGCTGATGAGGCTCGCGGGGTCCGACACGTCGGCGAGCAGGCCCTCGACGTCGGTGAGGAACAGCACGCGCCGTGCGCCGAGAGCCGCGGCGAGCGCACCGGCGACGGTGTCGGCATTGATGTTGTAGCTCTGCCCGTCCCGATCGACGCCGACGGACGCGACCACCGTGACGAAGTCGGCGAGCCGCTCCAAGACGTGCGTGTCGAAGGCCTCGACATCGCCGACGAAGCCGAGGTCGGCGTCGGGGTGCTCCGCCTTCTTGGCGGTGATCAGCCCCGCGTCGTCGCCGGAGAGCCCCACGGCCTCCACGCCGGCCACGCGGAGCTGCGCGACGATCTCCTTGTTGATCTTGCCGACGAGGACCATCTTGACGAGTTCCATGGTGTCGGCGTCGGTGACTCGGAGGCCGTGCACGAACTTCACCTCGAGCCCGAGCCGGTCGGAGTAGCGCGTGATGTCCGGTCCGCCGCCGTGGACGACGACGGGGTTCATGCCGACGAGCTTGAGCAGCGAGACGTCACGGGCGAAGGACGCCTTGAGGTCGGGCGTGGTCATCGCGGCGCCGCCGTACTTGATCACGATCGTGGCGCCGGCGAACTCCCGGATGTACGGCAGCGCCTCCAGCAGTACGTCGACGCGCGGCTCCAGTCCTTCACGGGACGTCGCGGTGCGGTTCGTGGGGGTCAGGTGGAGCTCCTTCGGGTCGCGATCAGGCGAGCAAACCTACCAGCAGCCGATTCGTTCTCGGGATGTGGTTCCCTCTGCAGGGCGAGCGGCCACGCGCCGAGCGACGCCGCCCGGGCGTTGACGATGCAGTTCGCGAGCGCACGGGACGTCACGACGACATGCGCTAGATTCGCGCCGTGGCCCTCATGTGCACCGCCTGCCACTCTGAGAACCGTCGGGATGCGAGGTTCTGCGAGGAGTGCGGAGCCCCCTTCGCGGTCACCTGCCCCGCGTGCGGGGGGGCGGTCGCCCAAGGCAAGCGCTTCTGTGGCGACTGCGGGCAGCCTCTCGGGAGCGGCGCGGCAATCGGCCCCGACGGCCGTGATGACCCGGACGCGGCGAGGCCGGCAACCGTCGTCGGGCTCAGACCGGTCAGCGGGATCCTCGAGATTGACGTCCATGAATGGCTGATGAGCCAGGTCGGCGACCTCGAAGGCCGCCTGGTCACGGGGACCGGCGACGTCCACCTCGTCTTGTTCGGGGTTCCCGTGACGCTCGAGGACCATCACCGCCGGGGCACGGTCCTGGCCCTCCGGGCTCGAGACCGACAGGACGACGCCGGTGCATCCGCAGCGTTCGCGGTCGGGGTCGGCGGCGGAAGGCTCGGGATGCGCGAGGTCGCCTCACCGGGGGAGTCGGAGGTCCTCCGCGCCGTCTCGGCCATCGCGGGGCTCGCGGATCCGGGCCAGGTACTCGTGGACTCGGCGACGGCCCGCCTCCTGCACGGCGCAGTGCGACTCGACCCCGTCGAAATCGACGCGGTCGCGGCCCGCGCGTTGGGAACGGCGGGCGGGGACCACCTGCCGCTGCGATCCGCGATCGGCGACCTGGACGCCCGCCGTGTCGTCCGTCACCGCGACGGCCGTCCCCTCAGCCGGTTCGTGGGGCGCGCGCACGAGATGGCGCTCCTCGCGGGAGCCCTCAACGAAGCGGCGCACGGCAGCGGTCAAATCGTCGGCATCGTCGGTGAGGCGGGCATGGGCAAGACACGCCTCGTCGAGGAGCTCCGCCAGTCCACCGGCGACGCGGTGCGCTGGGTCGAGGGTCGGTGCGTCCCCTACGGCGGGGCCCGTCCCTACCTCCCGATCCTCGACGTGATCCACGACCTCATCGGCACGACCCCGTCTGACGAACCTCAGAACGTGCGTAGGAAGGTCGCCCGACACACACGTGCGCTCGGGCTCGAAGACGACACCGTCGATCTCATCCTCAACCTCTTTGACATCCGGCGGGAGGGCTCGAAGGTCGAGGGACTCAGCCCGCAGGCGGTCGCCGACCAGACGTTCGATGCGCTCCGCCGCCTCGTGCTCGCCGTGACGCGGCAGGAGCAGCTTGTCATCGCCATCGAAGATGTGCACTGGGCGGATGAGACGTCCACGAACTTCCTTACGAGCCTCGCGGCGGCAGCGGCCGGGCATTCGCTGCTGATGATCACCACGTTCCGGCCGGGGAGTCGACCCGCGTGGCTCGAACTGTCACACGCAACGCAGATCGCGCTCTCGCGGCTCGGACCCGCCGACGCTCTCCACATCGTCCAGGCTGCCGGCGATCGTGAGAACATGTCCGAGGCGCTCGGACGGGCGATCCTGTCGAAGGCCGACGGGAACCCGTTCTTTCTCGAGGAGCTCGCCCTCGCCACGACGGAAACCTCCGATCTCTCTGCGAGCGCCGTCCCCGAGACGGTGGAGGGTGTGCTCCTCGCCCGGGTCGACCGTCTCCCCGAGGTGACGCGACGCGTCCTCCAGACCGCGGCCGTGCTTGGTAGATCGTTCCCGTCCCGCATGCTCGAGACCGTCTGGGCGGGCCCCGGCTCCCCTCGCCACCATCTGGGCCTGCTCTGCCGTGAGGAGTTCCTCGTCGAGGCCATCATCGACGGCCTTCCGGGATTCGAGTTCAAGCACGCCCTGACTCAGGACGTCGCTTACCAGAGCCTGCCGGCGACACGCCGGCAGGCTCTGCACGAAGCCGCGGGGCTGTCGCTCGAAGCGCTCTACGCGGGCCGCGTCGACGAGGCGTACGGGCTGCTCGCGCATCATTGGTCGCATACCGACGACGCGGTGCGCGCCGTGGGCTACCTCCGCAGGGCCGCGGAGGCGAGCGCGCGTCGCTACGCGCACCACGAGGCGAGCGTCACGCTAAGGGAGGCGCTGACTCACGCGGACAGGCTCGCGGGTGAAGACCGCGCGTCCAAGCTCACCGCAATCACGCTCAGGCTCGTGCAGTCCCTCTACTTCATCGGGCTGATGGCCGAGAGCGCCGCCGAGCTCGAGACAATCGCGCCGGTGGTCGACGAAATGTCCGACCGCAGGCTCGTCGGGGAGTACCGGTTCTGGGTCGCGCACACTGCGAGCCACCTGGGGGATCACCCACTCGCGGCACGCGCCGCCGGGGCGGCCGTCACGGAGGCACGGTCGATCGGCGACACGGTGACCGCGGGGCGCGGGCTTTACATCCTGTGCCGCGAGGGCTGGTGGACGGGCTCGTTCCGTGAAGGGATCGCCCAGGGAGAGGCTGCGGTCCCGCTCCTCGAGGACGCGGGCGATTACTGGTGGCTGGGGCACTGCAAGTTCTTCATCGCGCACTCCTTCTACAGCCTCGGGGACTTCCCCGCCGCGCTACGGCTGGCCGCCCGCGGCGGAGCAATCGGGGACGCCGTGGCCGACCCGAGGTTGCGAAGCTGGGCCGCGTGGGCGCAGGGCCTCTACGAGGCTGCGCGGGGGAACACGGAGATCGGGGTCATCGCCTGTGAGCGCGGCGTCCAGCTCTCGCCGGACACGACGAACACCGCATGGGCG
>CAYTRV010000026.1:0-18892 GCA_964440285.1 uncultured Bifidobacteriaceae bacterium | reverse complement strand
GCGACCTCGCGCCGTCGGCGGCACGGCTGACAAGCTCGCGGTGTTCCAGGATCACCAGCTCGCGGCCGCACGTGCCGACCGTGATGGCGAGCTCCGCCGCGAGCGTCTCCGGGTCCGCCGGTGCCATCTCGACCAGCAGCGCCATGAGCCGCCGCGCCTGCTCGGAGAGCTCCGCGGCCGGGGGCGGGTCGACGTCGTCGGGGAGAGTGAGCGTCAGCACGGTGCCGCCCCGGAGGTTGTCGTCGAGTTCCATGGTCCCCCCGTGGGCCTCCATCGTCGCCGCGATGATCGGGAGGCCGGATCCCACGCCGCGGGCGACCGCGCGCACCCGATCGCACGCGGTGGAGTAGCCCGGCTCGACCGCGCGGGCCTTGTCGGAGATGCCGGGTCCGCAATCGGAGACCCGGAGGCGGGCACCTCCCCAGTCGACGGTGATGCACGCACCGCGGAACTCCGCATGTACGAGGTTCTCGATGGCCTCCCGGACCGCGAGCGGCGGGACCAGGCACGACGCCGCGGTCAGGGTGAAGAGCCGTTCGATGAGGTCGGCGTCGTCGCCCGCGACATCCTCGATGCTTGGGGGCTCCGTCTGGGACGACCACCGGGCGAAGCGCGCACGGGGCTCACGCCGCGGCGGGCCGGGCCGTGTGTTGAGGGGTGCCATGGGGGTGGTTGCGCTGGTCATTCGGGGCGAGAGGTGGGCGATCGTACAACGCCCTCGCCCCGCCCGAAAGGGCCGTGGGGGCCTGTGGAGAGGAAAGTGTCGTGGGTGCGGCAAAATTTGCGCAGGGCGTCGTGGGGAGGACGAGTTTTTGTCCCAGGAAATGGCGATGAGCAGGGAAAAAAATCTCTCCACAGGACTTTCCACAGTTGTGGACGTTCGGCGCGAGGGGCGGGTAGGGGGTGGGTGCCAGGCCTGGGTTCGGGGTCGTCGTCGGCGCATGCGCGACGGGTGGTGGGCGCATCGCTCTGGTACACTCGGCGGCCGCGGCGCAGGGCCCCTCGAGGCCGGCGTGCGTGCCTGCCCACGACCGAAGACGAGGCCTCGTGAAGAGGACATACCAGCCGAATACGCGGAAGCGGAAGAAGACGCACGGGTTCCGCAAGCGTATGAGCACACGCGCAGGCCAGGCCATTCTCCGCCGCCGGCGGGCGAAGGGCCGCGCCCGGCTGTCGGCGTAGGCTTGCCAGGCGTGGACGGCGCCGACCCGACACCTCGCGCGAGACGCGCACGGCTCACCCGCTCCGGCGACTTCGACGCCGTCTACCGGCGGGGACGCTCGGCCGCGGGGCGGTACCTGGTGGTCTACGCGTTCCGGCGTGACGACGCGTCGCCCGAGGAACCGGCACGACTCGGTTTGTCCATCTCGCGGCGGGTCGGCGGCGCCGTTGAGCGCAACCGGTTGAAGCGGGTCCTGAAGGAGCGGTTTGCGGAGATCGCCGGCGACCTTCCGCGGGGGACGGACTTCGTCGTCATCGCTCGGACCGGAGCCTGCGAGTACCTGGACCAGCAGGGGGGCGCGGCGCTCGGGGAGCGTTTCGCCGAGTTGGCGCGGAAGGTCGCGGGCGAAGGAGCGCAGGCCGCGTGATCCGCGCACTCGCGACCGCGCCGATCCGTCTCTACCAGCGGCTCGTCTCACCCCTCCTGCGACCCAGGTGCAAGTACGTTCCGAGCTGCTCGGAGTACGCCGTCCTGGCGATCCGAGAGTTCGGGGTCGCTCGCGGCCTCGTGCTGGCGGGGTGGCGGCTGGTTCGCTGCAACCCAGCGTCGCACGGCGGCGTTGACTACCCGATCGATCAGCGGGTGTTCCGCCGGTGAACCCACTCCAGTTCCTCGAAGGTCCGCTCGAGGACTTCCTGCGGTTCCTGAATCAGCAGGCGAACCTGACGTACGGATGGGCGATCGTCGTCCTCACCGTCGTGGTGCGGCTCGTCATCCTGCCCTTGTTCGTGAGCCAGTACCGCTCGGGCCGGCGGATGCAGGAGATCGCGCCGCAAGTCAAGCAGGTGCAGGCGAAGCACAAGAACGACAAGCGCAAGCAACAGGAAGAGATGATGCGGCTCTTCCAGGAGCACAAGGTCAACCCCTTCGGGTCGTGCCTGCCGATCGTGTTCCAGTTCCCGGTCTTCATCGCCCTGTACTTCGTCCTGCGGGACTTCTCCCGCGGGCAGACGACCGGCGACCTCGGGTTCATGGGGATCATCCCGGACATCTCGCAGGAATTCCGGGACATGGGGTGGCGGGCGCTCGTGATCGCCGTCATCTACGGGGTGTCGCAGCTGCTTGCGACCGAGGTCTCGATGGCCACCCAGCCGCAGACGAACGAATGGCAGCGCAAGCTCTTCCGCGTCCTGCCGCTGTTCATCGTCGCCGGCCTCTTCTTCTACCCGAACATTCCGGCCGGGTTGGTCCTCTACTGGATGACCACCAACCTCTGGACATGCGGCCAGCAAGTCGTGCTCAAGCGCCGCCTCGGGCCGCTCCAGATCTTGACTGCGGGGCTTCCGGTCGAGGAGGAACCGGTCGATGCGGCGCCGGCGAAGCCGGCGAAGTCCGCCAAGCCTTCCCCCCAGGCCCAGACGGCAGCGCCATCCGCCGAGCCCGTCTCGACGGCCGAGGGCAACGGCTCCCGCGGCCCCGCGAAGAAGCCGCGCCCGAAGGGTGGAGCGCAGGCGAACCAGCGGCGGAAGCCGCCGAGGAAACGATGAGTGACGCGCGCGCCGCCTTGGAGCGGATGTTCGAGGCGATTCTCGCGGGGATGGGCCTCTCCGGCGAAGTGACGGTGACCGAGAACGGCGAGGGCGCCATTGCCGTCGTCGTCGGGGGCGATGGCAGCGATGCCCTGATCGGGCGGGACGGCGCGGTGATCGACGCGTTGCAGTACCTCGCCCACCAGACCGCGCTCCGCGCGAGCGCGGGCGAACCACGCAAGGTGAGCGTCGACGCGGGCGGCTACCGGGAGCGGCGGCAGCGACAGCTGGAGCGGTTGGCCGAGCATGCCGCGAACGAGGCGATCGCGCACCGCGAGGAGATCGAGCTCGATCCGATGACGCCGCACGACCGGCGCATCGTCCACATGGCGCTCGCCGACCGGACGGAGATCGTCACTCGCAGCGAGGGCGACGAGCCGAACCGCCGGATCGTCGTACTGCCGGCCGATCTCGCCGACGAGCTCTAGCGTTCTGAATCGGGGATTCGCCGGGGGGCCGATCCCGTGCGACATCATTCCAGGCGGTCGAGCGCCGCTCCGAGGGCCGCGTCGTCGGCGAAGCGCAGTTCCACCAGGAACTCGCCGTTCCCGCGCTTGCGTACCCGGACCGGCGCTTCGAAGATCCCGTAGAGCACGTCGATGGCGCGGTCGGCGACGGGTGATTCCATGGCCATCCGCCGGGAGCGCTCCGGGGCGCGTGTCGTTCCGCCGCGGGCGGCCGCTTCGGCCTGGCGGACCGACAGCCCCTCCTCGACCACCCGCTCCGCGATCTCCCGTCGAGCCTTGGCGCCGTCGGCCATCAGGACGGCGCGGGCGTGGCCCTCGGCGAGCCGCCCGTCCTCGACCATCTGCTGCACCGGGTCGGGAAGTTCGAGCAAACGCACGAGGTTCGTGATTGCGGGCCGGCTGCGACCGAGGGTCGCGGCGACCTCGCTGTGGGTCTGCCCGAAATCCTCCACCAGCGCGGCGACCGCCCGGGCGAGCTCCAGAGGGTTGAGGTCCTCGCGCACCACGTTCTCGACGAGGGCCAGTTCGAGGCGCTCGCGCTCGTCTGCGGAGCGCAGGAGGGCGGGGATCCGCTGGATGCCGGCCCGGCGGGCGGCGAGAAGGCGTCGTTCACCCGCGATGACCTCGTAGCCACCCTCGGCGAGGGGGCGCACGACGATCGGCTGCACGAGGCCGCTGGTGCGGATGGAATCCGCGAGCGCGTCGAGCGTGGCGCCGTCGAATCGGCGGCGCGGTTGGTTGGGGTTGGGCCGGATCGCGTCGACGTCGAGCTCGAGGAGTCCGCCGGCGGGCGTGACACCGGACGGGGCAGGTCCCCCGAGAAGCGCCGCGAGACCGCGGCCCAGGCGTTGCGAGGGTTCAGGCACGACCGGCGACCTCCTTGGCGGCCTCTGCGTAGGCGGCGGCGCCCGATGACGCAGGGTCATAGCGGATGATGGGTTCACCGTGCGACGGCGCTTCGGCCAGGCGCACGTTTCGGGGGATCACTGTACGGAACGCGAGGTCGCCGAAGTGTCGCCGCACTTCCGAGATGACCTCCCCGCTGACACGGGTACGAGGATCATGCATCGTCATGAGCATTCCCGCGACGCGAAGACGCGGGTTGAGCGCCCCTTGCACCGCGGTCACGGTCTCCAGGAGGCGGGTGAGCCCCTCGAGGGCGTAGAACTCGCACTGCACCGGCACGATGAGCCGCTCCGCCGCCGCCAGGGCGTTGACCGTCAGCAGGTCGAGCGAGGGCGGGCAGTCGAGGAAGACGAAGCGGTAGTCGCCGGCGATCGGCGCGAGCGCCCGCGCGAGGAGCCGTTCACGGTCGGCTCGCCCGGGCAGCTCCACGGCGGCGCCGGCGAGGTCGGGCGCGCAGGGCGCGATGTCGAGGCCCTCGACCCGCGTTGGGATGACCGCGTCCGCGAGGTTACGCCCGTCGAGGAGGATGTCGGCCATCGTCGGTTGCGGCCGCACTATCCCGAGGCCACTCGTGGCGTTGGCCTGGGGATCGATGTCGACGAGGAGCGTACGTCCACCCTGCGCCGCCAGGCACGCCGCCAGGTTGACCGAGGTGGTGGTCTTCCCGACGCCGCCCTTCTGGTTGACGACGGCGTAGATCATACGAGCGGCCGCTTCGCGGCACGGCCCGGTCGGCGGGGAAAGCGGCTCGGCGTCGGCGAGAGCTTTCGGAACTCGTGCAGATGCCGCTCGGCCCCGGCGAACGGCGAGACGGGGGTCACGAGCCCCGGTGCGAGACCGAGCTGGTCGCACGCCCGCGCCGCGATGGCCTCCTCGTGCCGATCGCGCCCGGCGCGCCAAACGACGAGCGTACCGCCGACCGCGAGCAGCGGGCCGGCGAGCTCGACGGTCGTCGCCAGCGGACCGAGCGCGCGCGCGGTTGCCGCCGACCAGCGTTCGCGTTCGTCGTCGGCGAGCTTCTCAGCGCGTTCCCCCACGATCCGTACGTTAGGCAAATCCGCCGACGCCCGAGCGAGCCAGTCGGCCTTTCGGCGCTCGCTCTCGACCAGGGTGACCGCACATTCCGGATACGCGATGGCCAGCGGGATGCCGGGGAAGCCCCCGCCGCTTCCGAGATCGACGATCGCGTCCGCCTGCCTCAGGCTTGCCAGCACCAGACCGCTGAGGCTGTCCGCGAGATGCCGGTCGAGCCCCCCGTCGTGGACGTCGATCGCGGTGAGGTTCTGGGGTTCGAGGGCGATGCGGTCCAGGAGGGCCACGAGCCGAGCGGCCGCAAGGATCTCGAGTGGCACGCCCATCCGGGCACAGGCGTCTACGAGGCGTCCCGCCGGCGATCTCATCGCGGAATCGCGACGGCAGGGGGTACGCGTTCGGGGCTCGACCCCGACCCGCGACGGCGGCGAAGCGGCACCGGCGGGCTACCGTCCGATCGCGTAGCGCTTCTTCATGTCCTGGAAGCGATCGAAGGAGCGTTGGTCGAGCGCAGGGGACATGTGCTTGTCGAGGAGCGGCATGAGCTCCTCACGCAGGAAGCTCCCGCGGGCCATCCACTGGTAGTAGTTGCGGCCGCTGTGGCTGTACGGGCCGTAGAGACGGGAGTTCGGGAACTGGCGCATCAGCCAATCGAAGACCGCCTTGTGGTCGACGTGCATGCGCAGCGTGACCTGAGGCTGACGGCCGTCTCCGCCAAAATGACCCTCTCCAACGAGGATGCCGATGAGGAAGCCGGCCTCGAAGTCCGTCGTCACCGGATTGCCCCCGAGTTGTTTCACCGTATGGTAACACGTGAAACATCCGAGGATCCGCGGGGCCCTCAAGCCGGGATTGTTTCACCGTGAGGTAACACGTGAAACATCAACGTCACGAGGGGGTCGGAATCTGCTCCCGCCCGCCCGCAATGTTGACGAGGGCGGGCCCGACGCCCGACTCCCGATCGCGGTAGAGCCCCCGGCCGCCGAGCGCGGCGACGACGAGCACGGCGAGCGCCCCGGCGATGATCAGCGCGAGCGACAGCGCAGCGTTTTCGGCGGGCCCGTAGCCGCTTGGGAGCGAGGCGCGCTCGCGAGCCTGCCGCGCGCGGACTGCCGCTGCACCCGGGCGAGCGGGCTTCGGGGTTGCCTTGGGTGGGATCAGCGGAGGCGTGGGCCGTGTCACCCGCGGCTGTGGATTGGTCCGGCTCGGGATGGGCGACCTGAACGGGCGAGCCGGCACCGTGGTACGGGCGCGAGACGGCGCTGCCGGCGTGGTCGGTGTGGTCTGGCGCGGTGCCTGCGCCCCAGGCGGCGGATCCGGGCTGAGCGGAGGGGCGTCCGGCGCGGGCGCCCCGCCCGCGGTCGCAACGAGGACGCCGGCCATGAGGAGCACGGCGACGAGCCATGTCGTGCGCACGAGGCTGTGACGTCCGTTCATGATGGCAGCGCTCCGGAGGCACACGTCGCTTCGCGACGTGCCTGGGATCCGACCCGAGGGCCGGAACGAGGGACAATCCTAGACGTCTTTCGGGGGAGGGTCACCCCCCGATCGGCTAGTTCGACGGCTACGCCGCTCTCGTGAAGGCGATGCGCCGGCCGTCGGGCGACCAGCTGGGCGCGGAGGCGGCACCAATGCCCGTCTGGAGTCTGCGCCTGCCGGTGCCGTCGGCCCCGATGACGATGATCATCGAGCCCGCGCTCGAGACCAGGGTGTACGCGATCTGACGGTCATCCGGTGACCAGGCCGGCTGCTGGGAGTTCTCGGACAGGGGGGTCAGCCGCCGCGCCCGCCCACCGTCGACCGGCATCACGAAGATCGCCCACTTCCCCCCGATCTGGCGGGCGAACGTGATCCTGCGCCCGTCATGCGACCACGCCGGGTGCTCCTCGGAGCCCGGCGTCGCGGTCAGACCGCTCTTCCGGCTCCCGTCGCTGCGCATGACGAAGATGTCCCACCGGCCGTTGCGCTGCTGGCTGGTGTAGGCGATCCGCCGGCCGTCGGGGGACCACACGGACTGGTCGTGCGCGGCCCGGTCGTTCGTCAGCCGCCGCCGCCCCGTCCCCTGCCGGCTGATCGTGAACACGGAGTTGGCCAGCCCGCCGACGAACGTGAGGACCCGATCGGACGGCCCCCAACTGGGACGCACCGCGCCCGGGACCGTCCCCGGGAGTCGCTTCACCGTTCCGCCCCGAGCCAGGTCGATCAGGAAGATCGTCTCGGGACAGTCATCGCATGGCGGACCGCTGAACGCGATCCAGCGACCACCTCTCGCCCAGGCCGGACTGTCGTACCTGAGGCCCTCGACCGTCTGCGTCAGCCGCCGCAGCCCCGTCCCGTTGACGCGCACCGTAAAGATGTCCGACCCCCCGGTGGCGACCTGGTTCGACCTCTGGTGGCCGGCGGTCGTCCCGATCGCGGACGGCACGACGAGCAGGGCAGCGGCCGTCAAGAGCCAGATGGGCCGGCACCTCGCGCCACCCCGATTCATAGGATCGCTCATCGATTTGCGATGCTCGGACGGAACTCGAAGGCGCCGATGTCCGGCTGGGCACGCCCGTCGCCGTCGCCGTCCAGCGGAATCCGACGACCGAGCACGTCGACTCGAAGCCCCATCGCGACCCCCGCGTCGACCGCCGGGCTTCCTCGTCGAAGGCGCAGGTCGCCGGCGTTGGGGGCGACGAACCTCGGGTCGGCGATCAGGCTGTGCGGCCCGACCCGGAACTGGCGACCGCCCCCGGAGAACAGATCGTAGTCCTCGTTGAACGGCGCGTCCGCGTAGCCGACCTTCTTGACGGCCCGGATGATGTTGTTGCGCATGACGAGGACCGCCGGGCTGCACCCGGCGTGGCAGACGAACCCCTCGCTCGAGCGTCCGGTGAGGCGAACGGTGTTGTTGATGACCCGCGTACCGCGGACCGGCCCAAGCTGGCTCTGGCCGCCGCGGGTGATGAGGAAGATCGAGACCGCAAGCGATGAGCGCACCACGTTCGACGCGTAGGTGTTGCCGGCCGATCGGGGGTTGCCGAGTTCCGTGAAGGCGTTGTTGTCGATCGCGACGTTGTGCCGGATCGAGCTGTTCCGGGCTCCGTAGATCTCGATGGCGGCGCCGTCGCGGCCGTAGTCCCGGGAGGCCGCGTCGCTCCCGACGATGGTGTTGCGGGCGACGAGGGTGCCGTCGCCGTGCAGGAGCACCCCGAACGCGCCGTTGTCGTCGTCCGGCCCCGTCGTCCCCGCGACCATCCGGTTGTTGTCCACGATGCGGTTGGAGACGATCTGGGCCCTGCTCGACGACTCGTCGACCTCGACGCCGGCGATGTTGCGAGAGATCAGGTTTCGCTCGATCCGAACGAAGCTTCCCCTGATGGTGACCCCGGCGCGGTCGCAACCGCTGAGGGTGAGCCCGCTGACGGTCACGTACGAACCGCCGACGACGACGCACCTCCCGCCGCCGATGATCGGCCCCCGGCCGGTGCCGTACACCCCGACGGTGATCGGCCGGCCCGGCGCACCGCTCTGAGTGATTCGAAGATCGCCCCGCCAGGTCCCGCCCCGCCGGAAGAGGAGGCGAGAGCCGGGCCCGAGGGGGGCCGCCTCGGCGCGCCCCAGGGTACGCCACGGTTGGGACGGGGACGTCCCCGTCGCTTGGTCGTTCCCGCCGGGGTCAACGTAGTACGTGGCGACCGGTGTCCCGGCGTTGGCAGGAGCGGCGCCGGCCAGAAGGGCGACTGCGACCACCGACAGCACGATCGCCGACTGAGACCGGGCCGGCAAGCCCGCAAGAAGTCCCGTCCGCCGCGCGTGCGGTGATGTCGCCCTCATCCGTGCGGTGCTCCCCTGCCTTTGCCGACCGTCGATTGGAGATCCCCCGTGGCGCTTGCTGCCGGGCACCCTTTCATGCCGATCCGGTAGACGCCACATCGGGAGGTCGGCGTGAGACCGAGGCCGGGCTCCGGTCCCATGCCCCCATCCGCGGAGTTGCCGCGAGCGGCTGTCCTGAGTAGATTCGGCACCCCGGCTGGCATTGGCGTTCCGGGAGTCTTTCGGCCATCTTGCCCGACGTCGCCGGGGCCAATGGATTATTCGTACGAATCACTCACAAGATCCGCTTCGAAGCCGGCTGTGCGCCAAAGCGGGGACGCACGCCGTCAGCCGGCAGCGGGCGGGACATCGAACCAGCTCGCCCGGGCCCGCATCCTCATCATCGATGCAGACGCCAAGTCCCGGGAGACCGTCCGGGAACTCCTCTGGCAAGGCGGGCATCTGACCCTCGAGGCCACCGACGGCCGGTCGGGTCTCCGTGCGTTCTACGACCTGCGTCCTGACCTCGTCCTTCTCGACCTCGCCCTGCCGGAGCTGGACGGCTGGCAGCTGCTCACTCGAATCCGTGAGCTCAGCGACGTCCCGACGATGATCGTCAGGGCCAAAGGGAAGAGCGATCTCGAGCGCGTCCGCGCACTGCGATCCGGAGCCGACGACGTCCTGGACAAGCCGTTCAACCACCAAGAGCTGCTCGCTCGTGTCGAGGCGCTCCTGCGCCGGGCGCGAGCGGACACCGCGACGGCCGTCTACGCGGACGGCTACATCCAGATCGACTTCCCAGAGCGGGCGGTCAGGGCGGGGGGCCGCGACCTGTCGCTGAGCCCGCTCGAGTTCCACATGCTCACGGCGTTCGTCCGGCGCCCGAACGAAGTGCTCGATCGGGACCGGTTGCGTGAGCTCGTCTGGGGCGGGGTCCGCGGCGTGCTTCCCGAGCAGGTCACGCTCTATGTCAGCTACCTCCGCAAGAAGCTTGGGAGGATGTCGGACGGCCGATCCCCCATCCAGACCGTGCGCGGCTTCGGCTACATCTACCGGCCGGAGAACGCCGCCTCGCGTCGATAGTGCTCCGCCCTATGTCGCCCTGTGGGGAAGCCGCTCGTACCCCCGCCGGCATCGTGACGTCCGAGCGAAACGATAAATTCGCCGATCTGCTCGTGGCGACCTCAAACCGGGCGACCCCGGCGCCGGCCGGCCAGGTCCGATCCGTCCGCTTGCCCCGAGAACGCACTAGCCAAAAGTATAGGTGGGCCCTACCCATCTGGGGAGAAAACGCGAAAACAAGGGGTGCTCATAGCTTTCTCCAATCTTTCTCAAACACTGTTCAACACGTCTCCTGGGACTATCTGCGTCCTCGGGTTCGCCATCCACGGCAACCGCGTTGCAATCGGGCCTCGAAGGGAGTCAGAGATGCCAAGCAGCCAGGTGTCCGTCATCGATGCCGAACTTTGCGACAACGCCGAGATCGAGTCCCTTCATACCGGGCGCCCGGCGGTTCCGCGCATCAGCGTGGTCATCCCGACGCTGAACGAGGCCGCGAACCTGCCGCACGTCATGAGCAAGCTGCCGGAGGACATCTACGAGCTCGTTCTCGTGGACGGCAACTCGACCGACGGGACCGTCGAGGTCGCCCGTGATCTCTATCCGACGGTCCGCGTCGTCGGCCAGAGCGGCCGCGGCAAGGGCAACGCCCTCGTGTCCGGCTTCGACGCCTGCGAAGGCGACATCATCGTGATGATCGACGCCGACGGATCGATGGACCCCGGCGAGATCGAGCTGTTCGTGGCTTCCCTCGTCGACGGCGCCGATTTCGTCAAGGGCTCGCGGTTCATGGAGGGCGGGGGCAGCACCGACCTCACGTGGACCCGACGCTTCGGGAACCTCTTCTTCACCCGTTTCACGAACCTCCTCTACCGTTGCCGCTACACGGACCTCTGCTACGGCTACAACGCCTTCTGGGCCGAATGTCTCCCGGTGATCAACGTCGACTGCAGCGGCTTCGAGGTCGAGACGCTCATCAACATCCGGATCGCCAAAGCCGGCCTGACCGTCGCCGAGGTCCCCAGCTTCGAGCGGAACCGTATCCACGGCGAGAGCAACCTCCGCACCTTCCGCGATGGGCTCAGGGTCCTCCGCACGATCCTGCGCGAGCGGCTGCCGCGGCGTCGCTCCATGAGTTCGGGTACGCTCGAGCCGGTGCAGGATCGCCAGCTCCTCGGGGCGTTCTCGTCCGGCGAAGGCAGCAATCTGATCGGATGAGCTGAACCGGGAACCGCGACCGCCTCGACGAGAGGCGGCGGTTCGATCGAAGCGGCAACGACACAGCACGCTCGGGGGGAAGAAGTCGCCAGGGAAGGTCCTGATTGTGGTTCCAGCGTCGTTCTCAGTCGTGATCTGTGCCTACACGGAAGATCGTTGGGATGATCTACGACGCGCGGTCGGGTCTGCCCAGAACCAGACCCTCCCCGCCGTCGAGACCATCGTCGTCGTCGACCACAATCCAGAGCTGCTCGTCAGGGTACGTCGCGAACTGCCGGAGGTCGTGGGAATCCAGAACACGGAACGCAGAGGTCTCTCAGGCGCACGCAACAGCGGGGTCGCGGCCGCACGCGGCGAGATCGTCGCCTTCCTCGACGACGATGCGGCCGCCGAGCCCGACTGGCTCGAGCGGCTCGCAGAGCCCTACGCCGATGCGCGGGTGCTCGGTGTGGGCGGGGAGATCGTTCCCAATTGGCAGGCCGGGCGACCCCGGTACTTTCCGGCCGAGTTCCACTGGGTCGTCGGGTGCACCTACAAAGGGATCCCCGAGGAGCGCCGGGCGGTCCGCAATCTGATCGGCGCCAACATGTCGATCCGCCGCGACATCCTCACCGAGGTCGGCGGGTTCAGCAGCGTGATCGGCCGCGTGGGGACGAAGCCGGTCGGTTGCGAGGAGACGGAGCTCTGCATCCGAGCCCGGCGGCGCTGGCCGGGCACCGAGTTCCTGTACGAGCCCAATGCCAGGGTCCACCATTCGATCCCCAGAGAACGCGCTCGATGGCGGTACTTCGCGGCGCGCTGCTGGTCCGAGGGGCTCTCGAAGGCGGTAGTCGCGCGCGTCGCCGGCCCGCGCGACGGACTCGCGTCCGAACGCTCATACGCGTTGAGGACGCTGCCGATCGGGATCCTTCGGGGCCTACGAGACGTCCTGCTCGGCGACCTGAGCGGGTTCGCCCGGGCGGCGACGATCCTGGCCGGACTCTGCGTCACCACCGGTGGGTACCTGTTCGGCGTCATTCGTGGCGTCAGGGACGTCGGGAGGCTCCGCGATGCCTGACGTCACCGTCGTCGTGCCCGTTCGGAACGCGGCTGCGATCCTCGAGCAGTGCCTCGAATCGATCGCCTCTGCTCAGCCGCGAGAGATCGTCATCGTCGACGGTCTGTCAACCGATGAGACCCTGGAGATCGCCGGTCGCTACCCCGCCAAGATCCTCTCGGACGAAGGCAAGGGGCTTCCAGCTGCGCGGATGATGGGCGCACGCGAGGCGGAGTCGCGCTGGATCGCGCTGGTGGACGCGGACGTCGTCTTTCCGGAGGGCGCCCTGGAGCACCTCCTCGACGAGTTCGTCGCGGGCGGCTACACGGCGCTTCAGGCCGGCTTGGAGAGCACGGCAGGCCCCGGGTATTGGGGGCAGGCCCTCGCCAACCATCACCGAACCGGCAGGAGCAAGCGATGGTTCGGACTCGTCGCGACGATCATGGAGCGCGACGCGTTCCTGGCTCACGGACTCGACGAGGGCTTTCTCTCCGGTGAGGACATCGAGCTGCGCTGGCGGCTCGCCGAGGCCGGCACGCGGACCGGCGTTTCCGAGCGGACGATCGTCGAGCACCGCTTCGGCGACACATTCGGCTTCGCCAAGGGCCAGTTCACCGCGGACGGCCATGGTCTCGGCCGTATGATCACGAAGCACGGGTGGAAAGCGGCCCACCTGGGTCTCCTGCCGCTCGCGGCGGGAGTTCGTGGCATCCTGCTTTCTCTCACCCGTCGCCAGCCTCGGTGGATCCCGTACTACGCCGCCTTCGTCGTGTTCAACTACGGTGCGCTCTTCAGCGAGCTCGGCGGCCAGCTGCGCAGCCGTCAGCGCCGACGGTCACCGGCCCGCCAGGCCCAGTGAGCACAGCGAACACCGGAATCGTCGCGGGTCATCCGCAGGGTGGCGCGCGGCCGCTGCCGATGATCATGAACTCGGTCTCGGTCATCGGCGGCAAGGTCGCCACGATGGGCCTCGGCTTCCTTTTTTGGCTGCTCGCTGCCCGCACCTTCACGCAGGCGGAGGTCGGGCTCGCGGCCGCGGCCGTCTCGGCGATGATGCTGTGCACTCAGCTCGCGATCTTCGGAGTCGGGTCCGCTCTCATCACCCGCTACCCGGAGCACATCCGGCAGCCGCGACGCCTGTTCGACAACGCGGTCACCCTAGCGTCGGCCGCCTCGCTCCTTGTCGCCGGCGGCGCCCTCGTCCTGGCGGCCCTTGCGCTCCGCCAGCTCGCGATCATCTCGGACAGCGTCGCGTTCGCGACGTTCTTTATCGTCGCCTGTCTGACCGGGACGCTCGGCATCCTGCTCGACCAGGCGTCGATCGCGCTCCGGCGCGGCGATCAGGTCCTGCTCCGGGGGCTGGCGTTCGGCGCCATCGCGCTCGCGAGCCTCGGTGCGATCGCCTGGCAGACGTCTGCGAGCACCGCGATGTTCATCTTCGTTCCGTGGGTCGCCGCCGGGGCGGGGGCGTGCCTCATCGGCTCGTGGCAGTTGCACCGGGCGCTCGCGGGCTACCGATATCGGCCCCGGATGTCCCGGGGAACGTGGCGCGATCTTGTCGGCGTCGGCCTCCCGAACTGGGCTCTGACGATGACCGAACGCACCCCGGGGCTCGTCTTGCCCGTCGTTGTGACGGAGGTGCTGTCGCCGGCCGACAACGCGGCGTGGTACGCGGCGTGGATGATGGCCTGGGTGCTCTTCGTCGTCCCGATCTCGATCGGACTGACGCTGTTCGCCGAGGCCACCCACAGGCCCGACAAGCTTCGCCGCGCGGTGCGTCTCGGGATCGGCTGTGCGCTCGCGATCGGCATCGTCGGGGGCCTCGCGATGGCGGTGCTCGCCCCGTACCTGCTGTCGCTGCTCGGGGAGGCCTACGCCACCGCCGGAACGGAGCCGCTCAGGATCCTCCTGCTGTCCGTTGTGCCGCTGGCCTTCACGCAGGCGTACTTCGCGATCTCCCGGGCCCGGCGCCGACTGGGCGAGGCCATCGTCGTGGGCGTCGTGAGCGCGCTCGTTTCCGTGGTCGCCGCCGTGGTCGGCGGGATGGCCGGCGGTCTCGACGGGATCGCGGTTGCCTGGACCGTCACGCAGACCGTCACCGGGCTGGTCGCCTTCCAGCGGATCCGGGGGATGTGGCGATCAACGGACGGAACCGCCCCCTCCGCCGGGTTCACCGACTCGCGGGTAGATTGATGGGGGTGGAAACTGGAAGCGTCGGCATCTTCGGCAGGCAACTCCCGCTGACCCGCGACTCCGTGAGCCGCGTCGCGGTGGGCGCGACACTCGGCGCGATCGCCGTCGCGGTGGCGCTCTGGGCCGTCCTCGTGCAGCGGGTGGATCCCGATAGGATCGGTGACATCGGGCTCGTCTCCGCGCTGCCCGCGGCGATGATCGCTCCCTTCGTGGTCCTCCTCGCCAGCTTCACGTTCTGCATCCGGCGGATGTCTCACCACACGCTGGTGCTGCTGCTCCATACGATCGCGCTCATCGTGATGCTGTACGGCATCCGCGCGATGATCTACGAGGTCCCGGCGTTCAAGGTGACGTGGCGGCATATCGGCATCGCCGACGTCATCAACCGCACCGGCGAGATCGACACCACGATCGACGCGTACTTTAACTGGCCGGGGTTCTTCGCGGTGGCAGCGTTCCTGGCCAGGATCGCCGGCTTCTCGAGCGCTGAGCCCTTTGCGAGCTTGGCGCCGGTGTTCTTCAACCTGCTGTACCTCGCCCCGCTGCTCGTGATCATGCGCACGGCCACCAAGGACACCAGGGTCGTCTGGCTCGGGATCTGGATCTTCTACCTCACCAACTGGATCGGTCAGGACTACCTCTCTCCCCAGGCGCTGGCGCTCTTCCTGCATCTCGTCGTCATTGCCGTGGTGCTGAGGTGGTTCACGCGACGAGACCACCCGGATCTCCCGGACGCGTCCCCGATCGGATCGCAGGCCGCGCTGCTCGCGGTGACGCTCGTCGTCGTGGCGTTTGCCATCCCGAGCCACCAGCTCACGCCGTTCGCAACGGTCTTCGCGCTCGGGGCGCTGCTGCTCGCGCGCCAACTCGTCACGCGCAGCCTGCCGGTCATCGCCACCTTCATGACGGCCGCGTGGGTGGTGCTGGTCGCGACCGACTACCTCTCGGGCCACCAGGAGAGCATCACCGGCGGGCTCGGCGCCCTGGATACGAACGTCGGCGACAGCCTGGGGGCTCGCCTCACGGGAAGCGCCGAGCGGCTGCTCGTCGTCGACCTGCGGGTGCTCATGACGGCCCTCGTCTGGCTCGCTGCGCTCATCGGGGCGTGGCGCCTGCACCGCAGCGGCCGGCTCGATCGCGCCTTCGCCGCCGTGGCGCTTTCGGCCTTCCCGCTGATCGCCCTGCAATCCTACGGCGGAGAGGTGCTCCTTCGCGTCTACCTGTACGCGTTGCCCTTCGCCGCCTTCTTCGCCGCGAGCGCGATCTTCCCCACGCCCGCGAGCGGACGCTCGGCCGCGTCGCCGATCGTCGTGTTCGCGGTCTCCGTGGTCATCCTCGGCGCGTTCGCCATCACCAGGTACGGAAACGAGCGGATCGACTACTTCACAGAGCACGAGCTTTCCGCAGTCCGCTGGGTGTACGCGGACGCCGATCCCCCAGCCGACCCCGCAAGCCGCCCCTCGGAGCGCAAGGAGTTCCTCCTGCTCGCCGGCTCCGCCAACCTTCCGTGGCGATCGGCACGCTATGAGCAGTTCGCCTCCAGGTCCATCACGAGCCTGCCGGAGTGGGCCCAAATGCGACGTGCGAAGCCGAGACCGGCCGAGGTGATCGACCGCGTGCGAGCGCTCATGCGCCAGTACCCGGCCGGCGCCTACATGATCTTCACGAGAAGCGGGCGGGCCGAGGTCGACGTGATCGGCTCGTCCCCCAAGGGCTCGCTGGCGAGGTTCGAGGTCGCCGTCGCCAAGTCCCCGTTCTTCCGCCCGGTCCACGGCAACCCCGACGCCAGGGTGTTCGTCCTCTCCCGCCTCGGCGAGGGGACGCGAGCATGAGACCGCAGAGGCTTGTGTGGGCCGCCGCCTGCGCCGCGCTCGGTGCGCTCGCGATCGCCCTGGTGCTGATCGATGCGAGCACCGTAATCCGGGCGCCGGTCGTGCTCACGTTCCTGCTCCTGTGCCCCGGCCTGGCCTTCGTCCGCCTTCTCCGGATCTCCGACGTCGCGGCCGAGTGGTCGCTCGGGGTTGCGATGAGCCTCGCGCTCACCGGAGGCGTCACCCTCATCCAGGCCTACACCGGCAACTGGAACCCGACGGTGGCCCTGTTCGCGCTCGCCGGAATCACCCTGGCGGCGATCGTGACGGAGCTCCTCATCGGCCGCCGACCGGAAGTCGCTGAGCAGCGGTGACGACGACGGTCACCGAGACGACACGGCGAATCGTCGAGAGCCCGTTCGGCGATGCGCTGTCTCAAGGCATCGACTGGATCGTGATCAGCCTCGCCTTCGTGTTGCTCCTCGAGCACGAGTTCGTGAGGCTCTCGAGTCGCGACGAGTCGTGGAAGCGGTCGCGCATGACCTGGCTCTACGCCGGGCCGCTCCTCATCGGGTTCGTGTCGATCGTCGTCCAGCGACTTTCGAACCTTCGGTGAGCGGACAGACGGCACATCTCACCGCGGAGCCGGTGGCGAGCGAGCCCAGAGCCGAGGCGCTCGTCTCGGTCCGGGCGTTCGTCGCGGCCGCCATCGTCGCGATCATCGGCGCCGAGGCGCTCATCGCCTTCGTCGATCCGCTGATCGGGGTGGCGCTCGACGCGGCGATCGTCGCGGCACTCGCCGGGCACCGGTACGTCTTCGCCCCGCGCGGCACCCGGGCCCCATCCTCAGCGATCGCGCTGGCATGCCTCGCGCTCTCGCTCCTGCCGATCCTGCGACTGCTGAGCCTCACGCTGCCGGCAAGGCGACTCCTCGAGATCACCTGGTACGAGCTCGTCGGGGCACCCATCCTCGCGGTGCTGGTGATGCTCTGCCGCCTCGACGCCGACCTCCTTCGGCTCGTACGGGTTCCCCGCGACATCCCGGTCCAGGTAGCGATCGCGCTGACCGGCGTGCCGCTTGGCCTGCTGGGTTACCTCATCACGCAGGAACGTCCGCTCGAGAGCGGCTCGGACGCTCGGGACTTCGTGCTGGCGCCCCTGATCCTCATCGTGTTCTCGGGGGTGATGGAGGAGCTCCTCTTCCGCGGCGCGCTCACCGTGACGCTCGAACGGATCTGGGGGCGATGGGTGGGCCTCGCCGGCGCCACGCTCCTGTTCGCGGCGTTCCATCTCGATACCGAGCATCTGGCCTATGTGCCGTTCGCCGCCGCATACGGACTGGCGTTCGGGCTCGCCGTGCGGCGCACGGGTTCGCTCGCAGGCGTCGCCATGGCCCACGGGCTCCTGACCGTCGGGCTGATCATCGTCTGGCCCTACCTGCTCTACTAGCGAGTGCACCCGGTGCGCCTTGGAGACCTCGCGGATCAGCTCGCCGACGCCGAGGAGATCTTCATCGTCAGCGACCTGTACCTCTGCGCGGGGATCGACCCGCGCACGGGCGTCACAGATCCCGAGGAGATGTTTCGCGATGACGGGAAGCTCGTCGGGTTCCTCGAGCACCTGACGGCTCGAGCCGGAGGCGGTGCACGGATCTGCCTGCTCGTGCTCGGCGACTTCGTCGATCTGCTGCTCGTCGAGAGCGACTTTCGGGTGCGCCGGAGCGGCACCGAGCTTCAGGACGTCACAACGGGGGCCGAACCGAGTTCCGCCCCCGGTAGGCTCTCGTCATCGGCGTGACCTTCGACATCGCGCGCAGGGTCACGCTCGACGTGGTTGGCGCGGACCCCGCCACCGAGCGGTTCGTGATGGCCCAAATGGATCCGTACCTCCCGAGCTCCGCGTCGGAGCGCCCGGCTGGAGTGCTGATCGAGTACGCAGAGCATGGCGCCGCCAACCAGTTGACCGAGCTCGTCAATCCGGCGAACGACGGCACCACGACCGGTTCGACGGCATCCCGGCATTGCATCATCGTCGCAGGACGCGCGTGCGCGCTTCCCACCACGGGGGCGACCAGCGCACATTTCGTCCTCGACCCGGGATTCCCGCTCTCGAGCGTCTTCCGCGAGGCCATTCGCCCGGCCCTGCAGCTCGCCCTCCTCGAGGCCGACGCCGTCGCGATCCACGCCGCGTGCGTCACGATGGATGGAACGGCGATCGCGGTCGCCGGATGGTCGGAGAGCGGAAAGACCGAGACAGCGCTCGCGCTCATGGAGCTCGGCGGCCGCTTCGTCTCGGACAAGTGGACCGTCGTCGGTGGAGACGCAACCGCGGGAACGTTCCCGATCAACGTCGGCGTTCGCAGATGGGTGCTCGATTCGCTTCCCCGGCTACGGAAGGCCCTTCCGCGCGTCGCCCGCGTCCAGCTCGGCTGCGCCGGTGTCGCCGCAGCCGTCGCCCGGCCGGTGCGCGGACCGGGCGCCAAGGGCAGACTCGGACGGATGGTGACCACGACCATCGATCGGGGCATCGCGCTCGCCGACCGAGCCGCGCTCACGCCGACGCAGATCGCGGCCGCCTACGGGCATGAGATGGACCCGGTCGGGTCGCCCCCGCTCGGAACG
>CAYTRV010000025.1:0-18990 GCA_964440285.1 uncultured Bifidobacteriaceae bacterium | reverse complement strand
GGAGCCGAGATGGATTCTCGATCGTGATGACGGGGTGCTCCACGATACCGCGAGTGTAGCGCCGCCCCGGTCAGCCGTCGCGTGGGAGGGTCACGCGCCCGCCGACGGGCCGCCGGGGCGCCGCCGGCGTCGTCACCCAGAAACGGACATCTGGGAGCCCGGTGGCGAGGGTCGCCAGCCCGCGCCGGGCCGACTCGGCCGATCCGTACAGCCCGGCGACCGCGGCGCCGCTTCCACACAGGAGCGCGACCTCCGCGCCGGCCGCCGCGACCTCGTCGGCGATCGCGCCAAGCGCAGGATGCAGGCCGCGCGCCGCCGGCCAGAGGTCGTTGCGTACCCAGCGCGCGAGGAGGGGCATGCCGCCGGGCGGTTCCAGCCCGTCGTCGGCGACGGGCGCGGGGGCACCGTCGAAGGCGCGATAGACATCGGCCGTCGCGAGGCCGAACTGGGGCACCGCGAGCAGCGCCGCGAAGCGCGGCGACCGCGTCGGCGTCAGACGCTCACCCCGTCCGGCGGCCCATTGCGCGCCCCCGCGGATGAAGAACGGCACGTCCGAGCCGACTCGCGCGGCGACCGCCTCGAGCGCCGCACCGTCGAGTCCGAGAGCGAATAACCGGTTCGCCCCGCACAGCGTCGCCGCGGCGTCGCTCGATCCTCCGCCGAGACCGGCCTGCGCAGGGATGCGTTTCTCGATGTCGACGCGACACGTGATCGGCCGTCCGATCTCATGCGCGAGCGCGTCGAGGGCGCGCCACGCGAGGTTCGCCGGTCCGTCGATGCCGGGGCAGCGAACCACCCGCTCGTCCGAGCGGGTGATCGTGACGGCATCCTCGAGGCCGGCGAGCGCCACCATCAGTGACCGGATCGGGTGGTAGCCGTCCGCCCCGAGCGGTCCGACCAGGAGCCGCAGGTTGAGCTTGGCGGGCGCCGTCAGCGTCACGCGGTCCACGACAGCTCCCGTGCCAGATCAGGAAACACCTCCGGCGGGAGCTCCTGGGCGCGGACGGTCGCCGCCAAGCCCCGGGCGGCGAGGGCCGCCGCGACCACCGCCTTGTCGGCGCCCGCCGCGCCGAGCGCGTTGACCAGCGTCTTGCGCCGCTGCCCGAACGCCGCATGCACGAGGCTCCGCACCGGCTGGGCGGGCCCAGGACCGGTGCGCTCCAGCCCGACGATGGCCGACTCCACCCGCGGCCGGGGGGTGAACACCTGCGGCCCGACGCCGCGGACGAAGAAGGACCTGGTCGCGAGTCGCAGGAGCACCGTCGGACCGCCGTAGGCGGACGACCCCACCGGCGCGAGCCAGCGATCGGCCACCTCCCGCTGCACCATCACCGTCCACACCGCGATCTCGGGGAGGCGCCACAGCGACTCGAGCACGATCGGCGTGGCGATCGCGTAGGGGAGGTTCGCAACCATCCGCGTCGGCCGGGGGTCGAGGGCCTCGAGGTTTGCGGCGAGGACGTCCGCCCAATGGATCGCAACGTTGTCGATTCCGGTGAGTGCTTCGCGCAGGACGGGCTCGAGGCGGATGTCGATCTCGATCGTGTGCACGAACCGGGCGGCCCGGGCGATCGCCACCGTCAGGGTTCCGACGCCGGCTCCGACCTCGAGGACGACGTCCTCGGGACCGACCCGCGCCTGGCGGACCGCGAGGTCGGCCAGGGTCTCGTCGAGGAGGAAGTGCTGCCCGAGCTCTTTGTCCGGTCGGAGACCGTGCGCCTGCAGGAGGCGCGCGGTGCCGACGCGGTCGCGGCTACCAGGAGAAGACTCGGGCGGCGTTGGCGGTGGTGGTGGCATCCAGCGACTCCGGTTCTTCCCCGCGGAGCCCGGCCAGGAACCGCAGCGTGTGGACGACGTTGGCGGGACGGTTCGGGCGGCCGCGGCACGGGACCGGCGCCAGGTACGGGGCGTCGGTCTCCACGAGCAGGTGCTCGGGGGGGATGCGCCGCGCGGCGTCGTGGAGGTCGGCCGCGGCGGGGTACGTCAGCTGCCCGGCGAAGCTCGTGAGGTAGCCGCGTTCCACGATCTCGACCACATGCTCGACCATGCTGAAGCAATGGAGGATCACCGGGTGGCCCTCCGCCTCGCGCCCGAGCACGGCGAGGGTGTCGTCATCGGCGTCGCGCGTGTGGATCACCAGCGGCAGGTCGAGCTCGCGTGCGAGGCCGACCTGCGTGACGAAGGCCCGCATCTGCCCTTCGCGGGTCGCGTTATCACGGTAGTAGTCGAGGCCGCACTCGCCGATCGCGACGACTTTCGGTTGCTGGGCGAGCTCGCCGATCCACTCCTCGTCAGCCCGACGGAACCCGTCGGCGTCGTGGGGATGCACCCCGATCGCCGCGTACACCTCGGGGAACTCGATCGTCAGCTCGACGGCGCGCTCGCTGGACGCCCGTCCGCAGCCGATGGTGACGATCCGCTCCACCCCGGCGTCGAGCCCCTCCGCGACCAGATCGCCGACCGGCGCGTCACACGAGGCCAGATGCGTGTGGGAGTCGACCGTGGCCTACTCCTCGGGCTCCACGCGCGGGAAGAGCGGGCCGGATGGATCCACCCGCGCCGGCGACGAGCCGGCGCCCCACGTCGCGGCGACGAGCGAGGGCTGCTCGCTCCCCTGTGCCAGCGAAGCCAATGCCCGGCCGGAGGACCCCGGCATGTACGGCCACAGCAGGATCGCCGCGATCCGCAGCCCCTCCGCCAGCGAGGCGAGCGCCTGGTCGAGCTCGCCGGCGCGCTCGGGGTCCTTCGCGAGCACCCACGGCGCGCGCTCCTCCACCAGCTGGTTGAGCCGCCGCACGAGGCGCCACGCCTCCTCGGCCGCGCCGGTGATGTCGACGCGATCGAACGCGCCGGTCACCGCCCCGACACGCTCGGCCACCTCCGCCGCCAGCTCCGCGTCGCCGCCGCCGTCGGCCGGCACCGCGCCGTCGCGGTAGCGGCCGATCATCGCAACCGTCCGGTTCAGCAGGTTGCCGAACTCGTTGGCGAGCTCGCCGTGGTAGCGCGCATCGAACCCCTCGTCGCTGAACGTCCCATCCTCGCCGAAGCGGATCTCGCGGGCCAGATACCAGCGCAGCGCGTCGATGCCGTACCGCTCGACGTACGGCAGCGGGTCGACGAGGTTGCCGGTCGTCTTCGAGAGGCGCTCACCCCCCTTTAGGACGTAGCCGTGGATGAACAGCTCGCGTGGCGGCTCGAGGCCGGCGGCCATCAGGAGGGCGGGCCAGATCACCGCATGGAACTTGAGGATGTCCTTCCCAAGGAGCTGGAGGTCCGCCGGCCACAGCGCCGCCGTGAGGTCCTGTCCCGGACGCGCGTACGACGGCGCGGTGTAGTAGTTCAGCAGGGCGTCGACCCACACGTAGACGACGTGGTCGGGATCCCACGGGACCGGCACCCCCCACGTCACGTTGGCCCGTGAGATGGAGATGTCCTCGGCAGCTTCCGCGAGCCGCCGAGCCTCGTTGAGCCGGTGCGGGGGACGCACGAAGCTCGGGCTGGCGTCGTACAGCGCGAGCAGCCGGTCACGGTAGGCGGAGAGCCGAAAGAACCAGTTCTCCTCCTCCACCCACTCCACCGGGCGGCGATGCTGCGGGCAGTTGCGGTCTTCGAGCAGGTCGTTCTCGGAGTAGAACGCCTCACACGACGTGCAGTACCACCCGCCGTAGGAGCCCTTGTAGATGTCGCCCGCGTCGTGGATGCGCCCGAGCACCGCCTGGACCCCGGCTCTATGCTCCGGGTCGGTCGTGCGGATGAAGAAGTCGTTTGACAGCCCGAATGTCTCCCACAGCTCACGGAAGCGTGCGGAGATGACGTCGGTGTGCTCCTTCGGCGTGCGGCCGAGGGCCTCGGCGGCGCGGGCGATCTTGTCGCCGTGCTCGTCGGTGCCCGTCAGGAAGAACGTGTCGTCGCCGCGCTGGCGGTGGTGGCGGGCGAGAATGTCGGCCATGATCGTCGTGTACGCATGGCCGACGTGCGGCTCTGCGTTCACGTAGTAGATCGGGGTCGTGACGTAGAAGCGGCCGCTCATCCCTCCAGAGTCTACCGGTGGCCTCCTCCCTCCCTCCCGCGCTCCAACACGCCCTGATCGCCCTCGCGACGCGGCTTGACGTCGCTCCGCCTGGCCGCCGCCAGGGCCGCGCGGTAGGCGACGTTGCGCGGCGCGACGTCGAGCGCCGCCGCGACCTCCGCGGCCTTCGCAGGGGCGAGCCCCGCCGCCAGCAGCACATCGATGGCCGCGTCCACATCCCGCTCGGGAGGGTCGGCAGAGGACGGGCCGATCACCAAGGTCACCTCGCCCTTGACCGCGCCCGAGTAGCGATCCGCCAACTCGGCGGCCGTGCCCCGGACGACCTCCTCGTGCAGCTTGGTGAGCTCACGGCACACCGCGACCCGCCGGGAGGGGTCGAACCCGGCGAGGGCGGCGAGGGCGCTGCCGAGCCGGTTGGGGCTCTCGAACGCCACGACGCTCCCCGGCCAGCCGGCGAACCGTTCGAAGAGCCGTACCCGCTCACCGACGCGGCGGGGGAGGAACCCGACGAAGGCGAACGGCTCCGTCGGGAGGCCTGACGCCACGAGCGCAGCGGCTACGGCGCTCGGTCCGGGGATGACGGTCAGCTCGATCCCGGCGTCGATCGCCGCGCGGACGATCCTGGCTCCGGGGTCGCTCACGGCCGGGAACCCCGCGTCGCTCACCAGCGCCACGTTCGTCCCCGCCTGGATGCGCCGGACAAGATCCTCGCCGCGCGCGGCCTCGTTGTGCTCGTGCACTGGGAGCATGGGCGCCGCCGAACCGGCGTGGCGCAGGAGCTTCGCGGTCCGGCGGGTGTCCTCGCAGGCGACGAGGTCGGCCGCGACGAGCGCCGCGGCGGCGCGCGGCGAGAGGTCGTCCAGATTGCCGATGGGTGTCGCGACCACGACCAGCCTGCCAGCGGCCCACTCAGGCATGGCGCTCGACGAGCTCCCAGGCCAGGAGTCCGGCGCCGATCATGCCGGCGGTGGGCCCGAGGGCGGCGGGGCCGACCTCCGCCTCGGCGTTCGGTGGCAACGCGCGCGCCCGGTACTCCTCGCGTGCCGGGACGATCAGCAGGTCGCCGGCGGCACCGACCCCGCCGCCGATCAGGAACACGCTGGGGTTGAAGATGTTCGCGAGGCTCGCGAGCCCCACGCCCAGGTACCGACCGGCGCGGTCGAGGACGCTCAGGGCGGCGCGGTCGCCGGCGCGGGCGAGCCGAACGACCTCCTCGGCGGGCCTGCCCGCGTCGCGCGCGATGGCGGTGCCACTCGCCATCGTCTCCAGGCATCCCCGGTTCGGGCAGTTTCGCTGGCAGGGTGGGCCGTCGGACTGGACGACGACGTGGCCGAGCTCCGCGCCGGTGCCCCGTCCACCACGGAACAGCCGCCCGCCGGCGATCACGCCGCCGCCGACGCCGGTGCCGACCGTCAGCATGATGAGGTCGTCGTGGCCGCGTCCGGCACCGGCGCGATGCTCGGCGAGCGCAGCCAGGTTGGCGTCGTTGTCGATCGCGACGGGCACCCCGAGCCGTTCCGCGAGGACGGCCCGGACCGCGATGTCGGCGAGGTCGACGTTGGCGCTCATGCGGACCCGTCCCGTCGGCGCGTCGATGAGCGAGGGGAGCCCCACCCCCACCGCGACGACGGTCTCATCCGACTGGTCGCGCAGCCCGGTGACGAGCTCGACGACCGCGTCGACCAGCTCGGCCCCCGCGACGGGTGTGGGGAGGGTCGCGGACGCCCGCGGCGAACTGTCACGGGCCATCAGCGCGCCCGCGATCTTCGTGCCTCCGACATCGACCCCCACAACCACCACCCGAACCTCCCGGTCACGAAACGTGGGCGAAGGACGCTACCATCGGGGGGCTTTGAGCCCGCCTCCGAAGAAGCCGTACCGGCGCTTTCGCGCCCACGGACGAGCGACGAGCGCCCCCGGAGACGGCCTCGCGGCCCTACGCGAGCTCAACGAGGTCGTCCCGCGGGAGCGTGAGCGCCGGCCGGCGCAGCCGGCCGCGACGCCCCGTGCACGACCCCCGGCGCTACCGCCGCGGCGTCGGCGCTGGTGGTCGCTTCGCGGCGTCGGTCCCGGCGGGATCGCGGCGCGAGTCGGGGTGCTCCTGCTGGTGGTAGTGCTCGGCTGGGCCGGGTTCGGCTACCTCGCGCTGAGCCGCGCTGCTGGCGAGGCCAACAAGCGGATCTCGGCCGGCGCGCGCGCCGCGCTCGCCGATCCGAAGGGCGGCCTGCTTGGGACCCCGGAGAACATCCTCATCATCGGCTCGGACGCCGACCGCGACCGGTCCGGCGCGCGCGCCGACACGGTGCTGGTCATGCGGACCGACCCGGACGCCGGCCGCATCCGGTACCTGTCCATCCCGCGCGATCTCCGGGTCGAGGTTCCGGGTGTGGGGCAGGTGAAGATGGGCGAGGCATTCGCCTACCGGGGCAACCGCGGCGTCATCCGCGCGATCCGCGACGAGATCGGCCTGCCGATCCACCACATCATGGTGATCGACTTCAAGGGCGTGTCGAAGATGGTCGACGCCGTCGGCGGGATCGAGGTCGACAACCCGTTCGAACTTCGCGACTGCCGGTACCCAGGCGGCAGGGCCGTGAGCTTCCCTCGCGGACGGATCGCGCTTGACGGGGCTGAGGCACTCGTCTACGTGCGGGTGCGCACGTGCGACGGAGACGTGGAGCGTGCGCGCCGGCAGCAGCTTGTCGTCGCGGCACTGAAGTCGAAGGTACTGTCATGGTCAGGCCTGCCGGCGGCTCCCTGGAGGGGCGCCCGGATGGTTCGGGCGATCTCCACCGACCTCTCCGCAATCGAGTTGGCGAAGCTGGGGTGGCTGCAGGGTCGTCTCACGACCGACGCGAAGGACCGGGACGTCCTGGCCGGCGACCCGACGACGATCGGCGGGATCTTCTACTTCGTGCTGGATCCCGATCGCGCCGAGGCCCAGCTGCGCCGGTTCCAGAGCTCCGCATAGCTCCGGGCGGGGGCCCTGAGCGACGGCGGTCAGGGTCCGGTGGCGCGCCTCGCCGTGTCGCTCGGCGTGGCCTCTTTGACCTTTTTCGCGCCGTCCGTGCTCGTTCCGCCGTCGGACGACGACACCCCGTCTTTCCCCGCCCCATCCGCCTTGTCCCCGTCGCGCGGCCGCTTGCGGGTGCCGTAGTCGGTGTTGTGGAACCCGGTGCCCTTGAAGTGGATCGCCGGTGCGTACAGCACGCGCTGAGCCGGCTTGCCGCAGGTCTCGCACGTCGACAGCGGTTCGTCGCTCATCCGCTGAATCGCCTCGAATGTGTGGCCCTTGTCGCAACGGTACTCGTAAACAGGCACGCAACCACCTTCGTCGGTCGTCAGCTCCCGCGCGGATTATCGCACACCGACTTGGCACTCTCGACCGTCGTGTGCCAACCGGGGCGCGACTGACCCAACGACGCCGCGATCGGCCGGCCCCGCCGGTGTGTGCGGTTGCGACTTTCCCGGTCGACCCATAGCATCCTGGTCCTGGTTGGATGCTCGGTATCCGCCGGACCCGCCCTGATGGCCGAACCGATGCGAAAAGGCGAGACCGTCCGCCGAGCGCTCCTGCTCGAAACGGGTATCGCTGTCGCCGCCGCTCTGGCAGCCCGCCGCAAACCCGCCGCAGGATTCGCGTTGACCGGCGTCGGGGCCCTGGCCGCGTGGGGAGCGTTCGCCCGCAACAGCCCGGTGTTCGGCACCGTCGTTCACCGCGGCCCGCGCGACACGGATCGCATCGCCCTGACGTTCGACGACGGTCCCGGACCGTCGACGCCAGCGGTGCTCGACGCGCTGCGAGACGCAGGGGCGCGTGCAACCTTCTTCGTCCTCGGCCGCCAGGCCGAGCGGTACCCCGCGCTGGTGCGCCGCATCGCGGCGGACGGCCACCAGATCGCGAGCCACGGCTACGACCACGGCATCCTGGTATTTCGCGGCCCGGGCCACGTCGCCGACCAGCTGCGTCGCACCGAACAGGCCGTCGCGGACGCCGCTGGGGCGGAATCGCTCAGCAGGCTCTTCCGGGCGCCGCATGGCTTCCGCGGGCCGGCAACCGCCATCGCGGCGATGCGCGCCGGCTATCGCGTCGCGGGCTGGACGACCGGGGTGTTCGACTCCGACGAACCGGGAGCGGACGTCATCGCGGCGCGCGTGGCACAGGACCTCACTCCAGGGACGATCGTGCTCCTTCACGACGCCGACGGCTGGCGGCCCGATGCGTCACGCACGCAGACCGCCGAGGCCATTCCCGCCATCTGCACGGCGGTGCGTGATCGCGGCCTGGAGCCGGTGACCCTCGGGGAGCTCGTCGCGTGACGACCAACGTCGCCGCCGTCCGCCGCATGGCCCGCAGGGTCGGCTGGCCGGTCCGCATCCTGCTGATCGTCGCGGTCGGCGTCGTGATCGTCTGGAAGGTCGACATGGGCGCGCTTCATACCGCCCTCCACCCCGCGTCCTGGGGATATGTGCTCGCCGCGATCGGGGCGAACACCGCGTCGGTGGTGTTCAAAGGTTGGGCGTGGAAAGGGGTGGTCGACGGGCTCCCGGCGGTGCGCTCCCGCACCCGGCTGCGCGACCTGCTGAGTCCCCTGTTCGTCGGCTTCCTCTTCAACACGGTGCTCGCCGCCCGCCTCGGGGAGATCGTCAAGGTGCTCCTCGCCCGACGTCGCCTCGCGGCCAGGGGCGAGACCGTCGGCAACACGATGCTCCTGGGCTCGGTCGTGGTCGAGAATCTGGTCTCGACCATCGCGTGGGTCGGCGTCGTCGCGACGGTCGGATTGTTCCTGCCGCTCTCGCGGAGCGTATGGATCGCGACCCTGGTAATCGGGTGCGTGTGCCTCGCGGTCATCCTGGTCGCGTTGCTGCGCAGCCCGGGACGGCACATGCCCCCGTGGCTCTCGACCGGGCCGCTGTGGGTGCGGGCCACCCGAGCGTTCGCCCGGCTGTGGGGCGCCGTGCGGGAGAGCCACCTCGGGCTTCGCAACCCACGTCAGCTCGCGGCGGTCGCGGTCCCGAGTGTCGCATCCTGGGGAGCCCAGCTCGCCGGGATCTACTGCGCGTTGCGGGCGTTCGGACTCGACGTGGTCGGGTGGAGCGGCGCCGGTTTGCTCCTCGTCACCGTCACCATCGCGCAGATCTTCCCGGTCCTCCCCGGCAACCTGGGCGTGTTCCAGGCGGCCGTCGTCGTGCCGATCACGAGCGCCTACCCGGTGTCGAGCGCCAGCGCGCTCGCGTTCGCGGTCGGGCTTCAGGCGACCGAGATCGTCGTGGGCGTCGCGATCGGGTTCCTGTTCCTCATGGTTGAGGGCGTCGGCTTCCGCCAGTTGCGCGAGGAGGCCGAGGCCGAAGCGGGCAGCCGCTCTCACCCGGTCTCCACCGCCGACACCCTCGCCGGGCCGTGACGCTACTGGTGGAGCGGGGACACCACGATCTCGATCGCCAGCGTCACCAGGAGGACGACCACCGCCAGCTGCGCCAGCCGCGAGCCGGAGTCGGGCGGCGACCCCGGCGCCCTTGACCGCCCGGCCGGCGGGATCTGCCACATCGCCCAGCGCAGCAGGAGCGCGACGGAGACCGCACCGATTTCGGCGAGGCCGGACATGCCGAGCACCGCGAGCGCCACGCCCGCCGCGAGCGCCACGCCCGCCGCGACCCGGTGCCCCTGATCCCAACCCCTGGTGAGCCACTCCACGTCGTCGACTCTATCCACAACGCGGCCGGCGACGCCAGACCGAGCGGGCCATTGCGTGACCGCTAGCCGAATCGGCCGGTGATGTAATCCTCGGTCCGTTGGTCGGTGGGTTGCGTGAACATCTTCTTGGTGTCGTCGAACTCGATGAGTACGCCGTAGCGCTGACCCTGCTCCAGGCCGGCGACGTTGAAGAACGCAGTGCGGTCGGACACGCGCGCGGCCTGCTGCATGTTGTGGGTGACGATGACGATCGTGTACCGGTCCTTCAGCTGGACCATGAGGTCCTCGATCGCCAGCGTCGAGATCGGGTCGAGCGCCGAGCACGGCTCGTCCATGAGCAGCACGTCCGGCTCGACCGCCAGGGCGCGCGCGATGCAGAGCCGCTGCTGCTGACCACCGGACAGCGCGAACGCCTCGGTGTCGAGACGGTCCCTGACCTCGTCCCAGAGCGCGGCGGCGCGAAGCGCTCCTTCGACGCGCTCGTCGGTCGGCCTGATCCCGTTGACCTTCATCCCGAAGGTCAGGTTCTCGCGAATCGACTTCGGGAACGGGTTCGGCTTCTGGAACACCATGCCGATGCGACGCCGGACGTCGACCGGGTCGATGTCGGGGTCGTAGAGATCCTGGTCGCGGAACCGCACCGACCCCTGGATGCTGGCGCCCGGAATGAGGTCGTTCATCCGGTTGAGGCACCGCAAGAGCGTCGACTTTCCGCACCCCGACGGCCCGATCAACGCCGTGATCCGGTTGGCCGGAACCTCGAGCGAGACGTCCCGCACCGCCGGGTTCCCCATGTAGGTGACGCCGACGCCGGAGAGGTGGAACAGCGCGTCGCCCGACGGCGACGGCCCGGGAATCCGCTCGTCTCGCTCCCGCACGGGAGCCGCAGGCGGCTCGATCACGACGCGGATACTAGCTGGGGAGGGTGCGTGGGCCATGGTGTCCTGAATGATGTTCGTGCTACCAGCGCTTGCTGGAGCGGTTTCGCAGGATGATGGCGATCGCGTTCATCAGGAGGAGCACCCCGAGGAGCACGATGATGCCGGTGGCCGCGAGGTCCTGGAACGACTGCTGCGGCCGGCTCGCCCAGAAGAACGCCTGGAGCGGCATCGCGATGAGCGCCTCGTCACCGGCGTCCAGCGGGTTGATGCTCGTGATCTTCGTGGCGAAGACGACCCCGCCGACCACGATGAGCGGCGCCGACTCGCCGATCGCCCGCGACATCGCGAGGATCGCTCCGGTCAGCATCCCTGGGAACGCAGCCGGCACGACCTGACCGCGAACCGCCTGCCAACGACTCGCCCCGAGGGCCATCGCACCTTGTTCGATCGACACGGGGACCGCTTTGAGCGCCTCCCGCGACGAGATGATGAGGATCGGGAGCACGAGCATCGCGAGCGTCAGGGCGCCCACCAGGATCGCCTTGTTCAACCCGACGAAGCTGACGAACACAGCCAGGCCCAGGAGCCCGAAGATGATCGACGGGACCGCGGCGAGGTTGGAGATGTTGATGTCGACGAAGCGGTTCAGACGCGGCACCAGAAGCGCCCACGCCAGGCGGAGCCGCAGCCACAGCCGGCCGCCCATCCCGACGCCCCGCTCCCGTGGGGCCATGAGCTCCGAGCGCAGCCGAATCGCCCTGGTGGCCGCCATGTCGACCCGGTGGCCGGCGAGCTTCTCGAGGTAGATCGCCGCGCCGAACCCGAGGGGCAGGGCGATGAGGAAGGTCAGGAACATCAGCACGAGCGATCCCCGGATGGCCGACGTAAAGCCCGAACGCCGGGCGCTCGATGCGGCGTTGTCGGTGAGGAATCCGAGGTCGAGCCGAGGAAGCCCGGTGGCGAGGATCGATCCGAGCAGCCAGACCAGCGCCCCGATCGCGATCACCACGGCGCCGAGCACCGCGGCGTGGAACAGCACGTCGGCGGGCCTGCGCCGCTTCTTGGCGAACGGACGGGCCGCGGGGTTGGCGATCGTTCGCGCCTGAGCGGTCATGGAGCACTCATTGGTAGACGGTCCGGTATCGGCGGACGAGCCGGAGCGCCACGAGGTTGATGATGAACGTCAGCACGAACAGCAGGATGCCCACGGCGAAGATCGACTCGTAGAGCACGCCTCCCCGGGTCGCCTCGCCCCGGACGACCTGCACGATGTACGACGTGATCGTCTGCATCGGATCCGTGGGGTTCGACGTGAGATTGGGGATACTGCCGGCCGCGAGCGTCACCGCCATGGTCTCCCCCACCGCCCGCGAGAGACCGAGCACGATGGAGGCGACGACTCCCGAGAGCGCCGCCGGGAGCACGATGCGCGTCGAGACGACACGCCTCGTCGCGCCGACACCGTACGCCCCCTCGCGCAGGGCGCTCGGCACCGCCCGGAGCGCTTCCTCGGAGAGCGAGCTGATGAGCGGCAGGATCAGGATGCCCACGACGATGCCCGCCGAGAGCGCGCTGAACACCTGGTTCTCGTCGATGATGCCGACGTTCTGCAGGAACGGCGTGAGCGATTCGATCGCGAAGAAACCCAGCACGATGGTGGGCATGCCGGCGAGCATCTCGAGGACCGGCTTGACGGCGCGGCGCACGCGCTCGGGCGCGTACTCCGACAGGTAGATCGCCGCCCCCACGCCGAGGGGCACCGCCACGCACGCCGCAACGGCCGCGATCATGAGCGAACCGGAAAGGAGCGGCAGGACTCCCCACTTCCCCTCCGCCGGCACCCACTCGGTGCCAGTGATGAAGTCCCAGAGCGAGACCTCGTTGAAGAAGCCGAGCCCCTCCTCCAGGAGGGTCACGACGATCCCGATCGTGACGAGCACCGAGACGAATGCCGCCGCGCCCAGAGCGAGCAGGATCGCCTGCTCGCGTGGGCTTCGACGCTTCTTCCCGAGGGTCTGTGCTGGCGGGTCGACGGTCACGGCGGCGGGATACTAGGCCGGGAGCTTCGCCAGCGCCTCGTCGAGCGAGGTCTGCGGCGCCGGGACGAATTGGTTGTCCTGGGCGAGCTTTACGGCGTTTTCGATGTAGTAGCGCACGAACGCCTTGACGTGTGGCTGCTCCAGGCTGGTCGACTTGACGTAGATGAACAGCGGACGCGAGAGCGGCTTGTAGCTCCCGTCGGTGATCGTCTCCGGGCTCGGTGCCACGCAGCCGTCGCCGGCGTCGACTTCGAGGGCGGTGAGCGAGTCGACGTTCTCCTCGTAGTACGTGAAACCGAAGTAGCCGAGGCCGCCCTCCGCGCCCTTGACGGCGGTAACGGTCACGTTGTCGTCCTCGGATGCCGAGTAGTCCTGCCGCGGGGCGTTGACCTCGCCCTTGGCGTCCTCTCCGAGGATCTCCTCGTTGAAGAAGTCATAGGTGCCGGACTGCGAGCCCGCACCGGCGAGCGTCATCTTGACGTCGTTCCAGCCCGGACCGACGTCCTTCCAGTTGTCGATCGTCGAGCCCTTGAGCCAGATCTTCTTGAGCTCGTCGGTCGTGATGCACGCCTTGCCAATGGCGCCGTCCTTCTTCGTCACGAGCGTGACGCCGTCAGACGCGACGCGTAGCTCCGTGAACTGGATGCCCGCCTTGGCGCAGGCCGCCTTCTCCTCGTCGTTGATGGAGCGGGACGCGTCGGAGATGTCGGTCTCGCCCTTGCAGAAGACCTCGAAGCCGCCACCGGTGCCGGACGTACCGACCTGGATGTCGACCTTCGCGTTGTCCGCGGCGAACGCGTCGGCGGCGCCGATGCTGAGGGGGGCGACGGTCGATGAACCATCGATCAGGATCTTGCCGGAGAGGTTGCTGGCCCCGGATCCGCCGTCGTCACCACCGCAGCCGGCGATGATCGCGGTCGCGGCAAGGGTCGCCACACCCGCCGCGAGAAGGCGTCGATGCTTCAAGTCAGGCTCCTCGTTCGTGTCGTCGTCATTCACCGTCGATGTTGCCGTGAGCCCACCGCCAAATGTGTGACGGAGTGGTGACGAAGTGGTGACGGAGCCGGCGGGCCAGTCACATTCCGATGCGACTGGCGAGTGTGCTCCGCTAGCCGAACCGCCCGGTCACGTACGCCTCGGTGCGCTCGTTCTACGGGCTGGTGAAGATCTGGCGCGTGGACGCGCACCTCGACGAGGCGCCCGGGTTCGCCCTCGTTCTCGATCGTGATGAACGCGGTGAAGTCGCTGACGCGGGCCGCCTGCTGCATGTTGTGGGTCACGATCACGTGAGGCGGAGCTTGAGCTCGTCGATCAGGTCCTCGATGCGGTAGGTCGACTGCGGATCGAGTGCCGAGCACGGCTCGTCCATCAGCAGCACGTCCGGCTCCACCGCCAGCGCCCGCGCGATGCACAGCCGCTGCTGCTGGCCGCCCGGCAGCCGGCCGGCGGGCGCGCCGAGGCGGTGCTTGACCTCGCTCCACAGCCCCGCCCCCTGCAGGGCCTGCTCCACGAGATCGTCGCGCCGGGTGCGCGAGAGTTTGATCGGTTGAACCGCGGTCCGGAGAGCACGTTCTCCGCGATCGACTTCGTCGGGAACGGGTTGGGACGCTGGAAGACCACGCCCACGGACCGGCGGATGGCCACGGGGTCGGCATCGGCCGAGTACAGCTCCCTGCCGCGCAGCCGCACGCCACCAGCGGACCCGGGCTCGGCCAGCAGCACCAACGCTCGGGTGATGGGGATCCGCAGCCTCCTCGACGAGGCGCACGCCAACCTGCCGACCGAGACACTCGCGGACTCCTGCTCGCGGTGCGCCGCACCCTCCATGAAGCGGGCGAGGGCCGCCCCGACTGGTGGACCAACTTCCAGATCCCCAGCCTGCGCCCAGGGCTGTCGCAGGCCGCGCGGGTCTACCTGCGCCCAATCGAGCTCCTCGTCCACCTCCGCACCGAGCGGACTGGGGGGCTCAGCCCCGCCGCGATCCGCGCGCTGGACGGGTATCTCGACGATCTCGCCGCACCCCCGCGCGGCGCCGCCTACACGGTCGCGTAAGCGCCGGCGCCGCTAACCGACGGAGCCGCGAAGCGGCTGGGACTCGGGCATCGCCCCGAGCTTCCGGAGGGTGTTGTTCTCGATCTGCCGGATCCGCTCACGGGTGACGCCGAACGTTCGTCCCACCTCCTCGAGGGTGCGCGGCTGATCTCCTCGGAGCCCGAAGCGCAGCTCGATGACGCGGCGCTCACGCTCCGGGAGCGCCGCGAGCGCGCGCCGGATGTGGTCGGTGCGCATCGTCTCCGACGCCTCGTCGAACGGCGATGGCGCACGCTCGTCCTCGACGAAGTCGCCGAGCGCCGACTCCTCGTCGCCGACCGGCCGTTCGAGGCTGATCGGCGTCTGCGCGATGCGCTGGATCTCACGGACCTCCGCGACCGGGAAGCCGAGCTCGGCGGCGATCTCCTCGACGCGCGGTTCGCGGCCGATCCGCTGGACGAGCATGCGCTCCGTCTGGACGACCTGGTTGAGCTTCTCCACCATGTGCACCGGGATGCGGATGGTGCGTGACTTGTCCGCGATCGCCCGGCTCACCGCCTGCCGTATCCACCACGTCGCGTAAGTCGAGAACTTGTAACCGCGACGGTAGTCGAACTTCTCGACGGCCCGGATGAGCCCGAGGCTGCCATCCTGGATCAGGTCGAGGAGGGAGAGCCCGCGACCGAGATAGCCCTTCGCGATCGACACGACGAGCCGCAGGTTCGCCTCGACCATCCTGGCCTTGGCCTCGACGTCCCCCCGTTCGATGCGCTTCGCCAACGCCACCTCCTGCTCGGCCGTGAGCAACGGGACCCGGCCGATCTGGCGAAGATAGAGGCGGAGGGAGTCGAGGCTCGGCTCGACGGACAGGTCGAGCTCCGCGACCCGTTCGTTGTCCACGAGCGCGGCGCTGTCGGGGCCAAGGGCCGTGCCCGGCTCGGTCTCCAGCACTTCGATCCCGCTGGCCGCGAGGTACTGGTGGAACTCCTCGACCTGCCCGCTCGGGATGTTGCCGAGGTCGACCGCAGCGGCGATCTCGTCGGCGTTCAGCGTGCCGCGCCGACGGCCGATGAGCGCAAGCGCCCGAAGCTCGGCCACGCCTGGAAGCGGTGCCTCGATCCTCTGGCCAACCGACTTCATGATGCGACCGTCATTCCCACACCCCCGGGCTCGGATTGGATCCGTGACGCCCGTGTCGAGTATACGCCCGAGCCGGGACGTTCGTACCAACCCCTCCGGCCGCGCTCACCCGATCCGGTTGGCCTTGTGCGACACGCCCGCGGCACGTCACAATCCTCCGGTGACGACGACCCGACGCCCCCAGCCAGCGGCAGCGCTGCCGGACGACCTCCAGGCATCGCTCCCCGCCACCCCGATCAGCCTCTCGAGGGCCGGGGTCACCCGATCCGCGAAGGCCATCCGCATTCGCCACGGCGACAGCGAGCAACTCTTCCACGCCGAGGTCGAGTGCCACGTCGACCTCGACCCCCTGCAGAAGGGCGTGCACATGTCGCGCTTCGAGGAGGCGGTGAATGAGGCGATCGACGAGGTCGTCATCGGCGAGGCCCTCATCATCGAGACGCTCGCCGAGCACATCGCGCGGCGCGTCGTGGAGATCCAGCGCGCGTTGCGCAGCGAAGTCACGATACGGGCGAGCTACCCGATCGCGCGGCGGACGCCGGTCACCGACATCCCAACCCAGGAGATGTACGGGCTGATCGGGATCGGCGCGGCGAATGGCAGCACGAGCCGGTGCGTCGTGGGCGTCAGCGCCCAGGGCATGAATGCGTGTCCGTGCGCCCAGGGCCTCCTGCGCGACCAGGCGGAGGCCGCCCTTCGCGAGGACGGCTTCGACGAAACCGACATCGCCCGCATCGTCGACCGGGTGCCGATCGCGACCCACAACCAGCGGGCCCGCGGGACGCTCCTGATCGGCGCGACCGACCGGGTCGTGCCGGCTGAGGTCCTCATCGCGATCGTCGAGGATGGGATGTCATCCGAGATCTACGAGCTGATGAAGCGCCCCGACGAGCAGTTCGTGGTGGCGAAGGCCCACGCCCGGCCGCGGTTCGTCGAGGACAGCGTCCGCGAGATGATTCGCGGTGTCACGGAGCGCTTCCCCGACCTGCCCGACGACACGTTCGTTCACGCGCACCAGCTCAACTTCGAGACGATCCACACGCACGACGTCGAGGCGGAGCGCTCGGCCACGCTCGGGGAGATCCGCCGCGAGTTGGCTGGGGGTGGCAGCCCCGGGCACCACACGTCGCTCCGCGATTGGCTCTGGGGCGGCGGAACGGGTGCGTGAGCTCGCGATCACGGCGGTCGGGACGGACCGCCCCGGTATCGTCGCCGGACTGACCGAGGCGCTCCTGCCGCTCGGCGCGAACCTCCAGGACTGCCGGGCGGCGCTCCTTCGCGGATCGTTCGCGATGGTGATGGCGGTGGAGGTTCCCGACGAAATCGACCGCGGCGCCGCGGCTGCCGCCCTCGCGCCGGCAGCGGCCCGACTCGGGTTGGAGGTCTGGGTCGGCGACGCGACCGAGGCGTTGCCGGAGAGCGACGCCGAGCGGTGCGTGATTTCGGTCTACGGCGCCGACCATCCCGGCATCGTGCACGCGGTGAGTCACGCGCTCGCCGAACTGCAGGTCAACATCATCGACCTCTCGAGCCGCGTCGTCGGCGACCCCCCGGTGTACGTGCTCGGCATCGAGGCGGTGCTCCCGGCCGGGCTCGACGCAGCCGCCGTGGAGACCGCGCTCCGCCCGGTCACCGACGCCCAGCACGTCGAGCTCCACGTCGAGCACGAGTCCGACGAGGTGATCTAGTGCTCCGCCCCGGCAGTCTCGATGGCATCCTGCGGGACCGAGCACGCGCCGCGTGATCCGCGACGTCCTTCGCTACCCGGATCGCCGACTCAAGACACCCGCCGTCCCGATCAGGACCCCTGGTCCCGCAACCCGGCGGCTGGCGGGCGACCTCGAGGACACCGCACGGCACTACCCCCGCACCGTCGGCATCGCCGCGACGCAGATCGGCGTCCTGTGGCGGATGGTGTTCGTGGACTGCACCGGCCACCCGAAGGCGCCGGCCGCGGTGGGGCCGCTATGGCTCGTGGACCCCGTCGTCGAGGAGCAGGAAGGCGCGGAGATCGGTCGTGAGGGGTGTCTGAGCCTGCCCGAGATCACCGCGAACGTCAGCCGGCCGACTCGTGTGGTGGTCGCCTACACCGATCTCGACGGTACCCGACGCAGCGTCGGGGCCGAGGGCTTCGAGGCGCGGGTGATCCTCCACGAGATCGACCATCTCGACGGCATCATCATCCTCGACCGGGTCGCATCGCTCGCGCTGGACGTGTTCCAGCGCAAGCGGCGCTCAGATTCGAGCGGCCCGCCCGGGGAGGGGCGTCAGCGCCCGCAGACGGGCCAGGAGGCTGCCCCGCGCTGACTGTAGAGGATGCCGGCGATGCGGTCCTGCTCGGCCTCAGGCGCCTTGTCGGGAAGGCCCGAACCGCCGAGGTTCTGCCAGGTCTGCGGGTCGAACTGGTACTTCCCGCGGTACAGACCGCTCGGCGAAACGGCGGTCGGGTTGCCGCCCGATTCGCATAGCGCGATCCTTCCGAGGGCGGCGCTGACGTCGGTTCCGCCCCCACCGCCGGCCGGGGCCGTCGGCGCCGGGGTCGCCCCGCTGCCCGTCCGCCTGACGACGCGGCCTTGGGCGGCGCGGAGCGCGGCAAGCCGCCGCGCGTTCGCCTGGCGGCTCACCTCGGCGGCGATCAGCACCGAGAGCTGGCGGCGCGCCGAGAGCAGCACGCCGCGCCGCGCCGCCCGGACCGAGCGCACCTCACTGAGCCTGACCTCGGTTTCCCTCGACTCCCGTTTCGCGACCTTCTGGTCCTCCAGGAGTTGCGCGCGCGCGGTACGGATCCGCTCGCGCGACGCCGCGATGGTTCGCACCAGATCGCCGTCCTGACGCTGCAGGCGATCCAGGAGGTCGATGCGCGACATCGCCTCGGAGAGGCTTCCCGACCGCAGCAACACCTCGAGGCCGGACGGCTGCGGCTGGCGGTAGACCGCCGAGACCCGGAACGCCAGTTGGGCCTGCGCCTTCGCGAACTCGACCCGCGCCCGCTCGAGCGCCTCCGTGTTCGCCCCGATCCGACCCCGGACCGCGGTCAGACGGGTGCGTGCCCCGTCGTATGCGCCCGCGGCCTGGCTGTAGCGCGCGTCGAGGCCGGCGATCTCGGCCTCGAGCCGGCGAACCGACTCCATCTGGCGTGAGATCGCCTGGACGGCGGCGGCGACCGCGGGAATC